>NZ_JBOHGA010000056.1:0-32238 GCF_050699915.1 Actinophytocola sp. | reverse complement strand
CCAGTCGTCCGGGCCGCGGTCCGCCTCCGTGACGGTGTGGATCAGAGGTAGCTCAGTGGCAGATCAGCACGCTGAGGCCGCTGGTGCCGCCACACAGAAGGACGCTCAGGTTGCTGGGGCAGCTGTGGCCGGAAGCGGAGCTGCCACCGCCGTGGCCGCCGGTCTGGGGAGCGTTGTCCATGCCTTGCAGATCGAGAAGGGCCATCTCGGTTCTCCTTGCGGGGGTGATCATCTAACGACCCGCGCCGGTCGGCGCGGGGGTCTTGGGGTGGGACCCGGCGAGGCCGAGCAGAGGCGCGTGCACGGGCCCGTCGTGCCGGGCCGCGCCGAGCGCGAGCAGCACGCCCGCGGTGCCGGTGGCGAGGTCCATCGACAGGCGCAGCAGCCCGGTGCCGGGGAACGCCGTGCCGCCGCCGTAGGGCAGCGCGTGCCAGGACAGGTTGCGCACCTGGCGCAGCACGTCCGGGTCGTCGGCCGGCATGCGGCCGGCCAGGTAGAGCAGGATGCCGGCGCGGCCGGTGAACAGTCCCGGCAGGATGTACATCGTGGCCCGGGCGGCGCAGCGGACCCCGGCGCTGGCGCGGGCGAACTCCTCGTCGTCGCGCCGCGCCAGGTACTCGTCGAGCACGATCCCGATGCCGACGCTGCCACCGTCCACATAGGGCATTGTGCGCCAGCCCTCGTCGACCTCGAGCACGCCGTTTTCGCGCGTGATGCAGCGCAGCAGGTCGTGGCGCAGCGCCCGGGCGGCGGTGTCGAGGAAGATCTCCTCGCCGGTCTCGTCATAGGCCTTGATCAGCAGCAGCGCCTGGCCGGCGCGGCCGCGCAGCAGCCCGGCGTGCGGCTGGCCGCCACCGCTCTGCAGCCGCTGACCGTCGGCGGGCGGCTCGGGCAGCTCGGGAAGCCGCTCGGCGACGAGCTGGGCGGCGCGCAGGCCTGCTTCGCGCAGGCCTGGTTCGCCGGTCGCGGCGGCGAGGTGCAGGAGGTTCAGGCCGAAGCCGGACAGCCCGCTGGCGAGGTCCGGGCCGATCGTCTCCCAGTTCTCCCGCAGGCAGATGTCGACGACGTCGAGCGCCGCCTGCCGGTGGCCGAGATGGTCGAGTGCGTACGCGGCACCGTGCAGCCCGTCGTAGAGGCCGAGCCGGGTGCCGGCGGGCGGGGCGAGCACGCGGCGCAGCAGCCAGTCCTCGTGCTCGGGGAAGCGGCCGGCGCCGGTGACGTCGAGGGCGTAGAGCACGCCGGCGGCGCCGTGGGCGAGGCCGAGCCCGCCGACCGCGAACTGGGCGGGGTCGCCGGGGAAGAGCCGGTCGTCGCGGTCCGGGGTCGCGCTCGCGAGGATGGACTTCGCGAGCTCGTCACGGATGCCGGGCCAGTCGTCGAAGCTCGGCACCGGCAGCGCGGGCGTGCCGGGCGGCACGATGACGTCCACGGCGCGGTCGAGGAACTCGGCGGGGACCGGGAAGTGCGCGCCGATGATCTCCGCGAAGTGCCGGGCCTTGATCCGGTGCAGGCCGAGCAGGTTGGTCATCGGGAGGAAGAGCGCGAGCCGCAGGCAGGCCAGGGCGTATCGGTCGATGTCGAAGCCGCGGGTGTCACGCGGCGCGGCGAATCCGGGGTTGCCCAGGCCCGGCCGGACGTCCTCCTCGACTCCGGAGGTGACCTCGAAGTCCAGCAGGGCGATCGTGTCGTCCGGGCGCACGACGACGTTGAACAGGTGCAGGTCGCCGTAGACGACGCCGCGCTCGTGCACGGCGGCGATGGTGTCGGCGACCTGGCGATGGATGTCCACGGCCCAGCGGGTGAACTCGGCGTACCGTTCGGGCCCGGCGGCCGGGTCGATGAGTGGGTAGCGCGTGACGATGGCCTTGCCGAGCACGTCGCCGTCGACGTACTCCATGACGAGGAACCGGTGCTCGCCGAGCCAGAACAGGTCGTGCACGCGGGGGATGCCGGGGATGCCGGCGAGCCTGGTCAGCGTCTCGTGCTCGCGGCCGAGCCGGCGGACGGCGTCGTGGCCCCACATGTCCAGCCCGGCGTGCGGGCGGCCCTCCTTCAGCACGACCTGCTCGCCGGAGCGGGTGTCGCGGCCGAGGTAGATGCCGCCGCCGTTGGAGAAGTGCAGTACCCGCTCGATGGTGTAGGGCAGGTCGGTGGTGGTGACCGCGTTGCGGGCCTTCAGCTGCGGTTCGAGGAAGTCCGGCAGCGTCACCCACGGCGGCACGCGGAACACGGGGTCGCGCCGGTCCGGGACGAGCGTGCCGGTGTCGTCCTCGATGGCCTCGATGACCTCGCCGTTCTCGTCGACGGTGTAGCGGTGGGTGAAGGCGCCGTAACGGACGTAGAGCGGGCCGCCCCGCCAGCGCAGGTCGCTGAGGATGTAAGGGCTCGCCTCGCCGTCGAGGCGCTCACCGAGCTCGGTGAGGATCCGTTCGCAGGCGGCGTCGTCCTCGGGGTAGACGGTGACGAGCTTGCCGCTGTAGCCGCGCGGCGCGTACTTGGAGACGCGGGCGGTGAGGGCGGACTGGGAGCGGAGGAACTTGAACTGGATGCCGCGTTCGACGCAGTAGTCCCAGATGGCGTCGAGCACCCGGTCCGCGTTGTCCACGGCGGCCGACGCGTGGATCTTCCAGCCCTGCGCGGGCAGCGGCCGGCGCCGCGCCGGGTCGACGACGAACCAGTCGTCCTGCTCGTGCAGCGACCATCCGTCGGGCAGCGGCCGGCTCGCCGTGGCGAACGAGGCACCGGCGGTCTGTTCGGAGTACATCGCGTCGTAGAAGGCGGGGTCCGCCATGCAGAACTGCTGATACTCCTGGTCCATTCGCCATCGCTCCGCTCGCCGCTCGCCAAGTGGACGAAGCAATCGTGCGGCAGAACAGGGCTCGGCCAGCAGTGCAGAACGTCACCGACATACCACGCAGATGTCACACCCGACGTTGGTACGTTTCGCAGTATCCGGGACCGTTCGGGCGTGCTACGCCTTCGCCGCGGCCTCCTTGGCGGCGATGCGCGCCTGTACCTCCGGACGGCGCAGCGGCGGGAGGGTCGTCGGGGGCTGCTTGCGGGGCGGGAGCTCGGCCAGCAGGCGGGTCGTCGCCGCGGTGACCTCGGCCACCGCCGCCTCGAACGGGTCCCGCGTCTTGTCGGTCAGCGACTGGACGCCGCTGACCTTCCGCACGTACTGCCGGGCCGCCGCCTCGATTTCCTCGGGCGTCGCGGCCGGCTCCAGGCCTCGCAGGCCGGTGATGTTTCGGCACATGGGACCGAGCCTACGTAAACCTCACGCGGGCGGGACGAACGCCGGCACCCAGCCGGGGTCCTCGCCCTCGCCGCATACCGGGCACGGCACCTCGACCACCCCGCCGGGCATCTTGTCCACCCACACCATGCCGCTGGAGGGCAGCACCATCGGGCGGATCACGCCCTCCTCGCTGCGGTACTGGGTGACCTGGCGGCAGCCGTGACACACCGTCCGGACCGTCGTCGTGACCTCGTCCACGCGCCGCAGCCTACGACGGATCCGCCGCCGACTCGGGGGCCGCCCCGCGTACGGCCCGGCCGCCGTCCACCGCGAGCGTCACGCCGTTCACGAACGCCGCCGACAGCAGGAAGGCCACGGCGTCGGCCACCTCGGTCGGCTCGCCCACCCGCCCGACCGGATGCAGCCGCGCCATCTCGGCCTCGATCCGCGCCGCGTCGGGCGAGGCGGCCAGCAGCTCGGCGTACCGGTCGGTGGCGACCGAGCCGAGCGCCACCGCGTTCGCCCGGAGCCCGCGCGGCCCGTAGTCCACCGCGACGGCCCTGGTCAGGCCCTCGATCGCGGCCTTCGCCGTGGCGTAGGGCAACGCGCCCCGCACCGGCCGGGACGCCTGATGGGAGGACACGTTGACGATCGAGCCGCCGGGGGCGAGCCGGCGTACCGCGACCGAGCAGCCGACCACCGCCAGCCCCAGGTTCAGCGTGACCAGCTCCAGCACCTCCGCGGGCGGCGACGAGTGCAGCCACGCGTCCCGGAACACCGCCGCGTTGTTGACCCAGCCGTGCAGCGGTCCCAGCGACGAGGCCTCGTCGGCCGCCCGCGACGCCACGTCGACGTCACCCGCGTCCCCGGTCACCACGCGCAGGCGGGGATGCTCGACCGAGCCGGGCGTGCGGTCGAGGGACACCACGAACCCGTCGGCCAGCAGCCGCGCCACGATCGCCGCGCCGATGCCCTGCCCGCCACCGGTCACCACGTACGACCTCACCGCAGCGCCACCTCGTCGACCACGTCCGTCAGCTTCTCCCGACGTTCGTACACCGCACGCTGCCGGTCCGCACCGCTGCCCGCCGACCGCAGGACCGCGAGCCCGGCCAGCACGAACTCCAGGTCGGGCCCCAGCGCCGGGGCCAGTAGCTCGACCAGGTCGGACAGCTGGTCCGTCAGCGGGGCGAGCGCGCCGGTCACCGGGTGCAGGCTGCGGCCGCGCAGCCCCGAGTGCGACGCGCACCAGAGGTTCGCCCGCAGGACCGCCTGCGGCATCGGCGGCGCCGGTACGCCCGCGGCGATCCGGTCGAGCGCGTGCACGACGAGCCCCCGCACGACGGTCGCGAGCAGCGCCGCGTCCGCCGCCGTGGCCGCGACGTCCGTGACCCGGAACTCCAGCGTGGGCTGGTGCTCGGAGAGCCGGATGTCCCAGTAGACCATCCCCTTGTCCAGGATCGCCCCGGAGCGCAGCAGGGCGTCCACAGTGGACTCGTACTCGTCCAGCGAGGCGAACACCGGCGGCGGCCCGGCAGAGGGCCAGCGCGACCAGTTCTGGTACCGCCAGCTCGCGTACCCGGTGTCGAGCCCGTCGAACGGCGAGTTCGCGGTCAGCGCGAGCAGCGCCGGCAGCCAGGGCCGCGTGTGGTTGATGACCTGCACGCCCAGCGCCCGGTCCGGCATGTCGATGTGCACGTGGCACCCGCATGTGGCGCCCTCTCGCGCCGTGGCGCCGAAGTGCTCGGCCATCCGCTCGTAGCGCGGCTTCGGCGTGATCTCCGGCCGCTCCTGCTCCGGCAGCACCGGGCAGCCGCTCGGCAGCAGCCGCAGGCCCAGCGCGCGGGCCGACGACGCGAGCGAGGCGCGCAACGTGTTCAGCTGACCGAGCACCTCGTCGGGCGTGTGGCAGATGCCGGTCGCCGACTCGACCTGGCAGAGCGTCAGCTCGGTCTCCAGCTCCCCCTCGGCCTGGTGGGCGGCGTGGGCGACCTCCGGGCCACGGTTCGACAGCTGACCGTCGGCGTCCACGAGCAGGAATTCCTCTTCGACACCAACCGTAAGCGTCACGAGATCCAATTACCCTTCGTGCGAAATCGGCAAACGCTGACAGAAAGTCACGTATAAGTGCTACCTGTTCGCGAATTTCTACCGCATCGGGCGATTGCTTCGAACCACACCGGAACAGCAGGCTGTAACCGTCCGGTTCCCCCCTGCACCGGACAGTGGAAACCGTGTGGAGGCAGCCCATGCGACTCGTCCGCCTCGCCCTGCTCGCAGTCCTCGTCGGGGCACTGGCCCTCGTCGGCATCCCGGCCCAGGCGGCCGCCGGCCCGTACACCGCGCTCGGCGACTCGTACTCCTCCGGCGTCGGCAGCCGCGAGTACTACCCCGACTCCGGCGACTGCCACCGTTCCCCCCACGCCTACCCCGTGCTGGTCGGCCAGAGCCTCGGCGCGCCGCTGACCTTCGCCGCCTGTTCGGGCGCTCGGGTGCCGGACGTGCTGAACCAGCTGGGCAGCCTGTCCGCGAGCACCGCGTACGTCACCGTGTCGGTCGGCGGCAACGACGCCGGGTTCGCCGACGTGATCACCCAGTGCGCGCTGCCGTGGCCGTGGACGTGCACGACCGAGATCAACAACGCCAACAACTACATCCGCAACACGCTGCCCGGGCTGCTCGACGACCTCTACACCCGCATCGGCGTCCGCGCGCCGAACGCGCGGGTCGCGGTCGTCGGCTACCCGCGGCTGTTCAACGGCGAGGAGTGCAACCCCGCGGCCCGGATCAGCCCGGCCGAGCAGAGCTCGCTGAACCAGACCGCCGACCTGTTGGCGACGACGACCGCCGCCCGCGCCTCAGCGCACGGGTTCGACTTCGTCGACGTGCGCACGGCGTTCAACGGACACGCGGTGTGCGACGACGCCGAGTGGATCAACGGGCTGTCCAACCCGGTCCTCGAGTCCTACCACCCCAAGGCCGTCGGCCAGTCCTCCGGCTACGCCCCGCTGGTGCGCAACCAACTCGCACTAGCCATCGACCAGCAGACCCCGCAGCGGACCCTGTAGCCGGCCGGCCCGGCGGGAGACGCCGGGCAGCAGCGTGAGCCGGTGCGTTCGCGGCCTGCCGGTGGCCTCCAGCTCGGTCTGCTCCTCGGCGGTCGGGCGCCAGATCCGGTCGACCACCTCGGTCGGGTCGCCGTCGACGTCCTCCCGCGGCCGCTGCAGGTGTTCGGCCCACAGCCGCAGCCGGGTGGCCCGGATCAGGTCCCGGTCGTCGGTGGCCACGTTGACCTCGGTGTCGTTGAACAGCGAGTGCTCGTTGAGGTTCGCCGAGCCGATCGTCATCCACTCGTCGTCGACGATGCCGAGCTTGGCGTGGACGTAGACCGGCGCGCTGTCCTCACCGGCCGTCTCGTCGCTGTGCGCGTTGATCGTGGTGGCCAGTAGCAGCCGCTCGCCGGTCGGGTCGATCGCGTCGGCGGCGAGCATGCGGCCGAGCTGGCCGCGGGTGGTGTCCGCGCCGTTGGTCGGCTTGCGCGGCAGCAGCAGGACCACGCGGAAGCGCGGGTCCGGCGGGTCGCACAGCTTGTCGATCAGCACCTCGGCGACCTCCGGTGACCAGAGGAACTGGTTCTCCAGGTACACCAGCCGCCGGGCCGAGCGCAGCGCGCGCAGGTAGGCGTCGAGGATCGTGAACTCACCGCGCGGGGAGAAGTCGTAGGTCTTGTCCGGCACGGTCCGTAGCAGCTGCACGTTCGTGTCACCCGCCGGCTCGCACGGCTGCGTGGGCGGCAGCTCCTCGCCGGTCACCTCGGTCCACCGCTGGCGGAAGTGCTCGGCGACATCGGCCACGACCGGCCCGCGCAGCCGCGTCACGAGGTCGTGCCAGCCGAGCGGGCGGTTCGGCGGGTGCTCGACGCTGTCGTGCCGGTCGCCCTCGAGCGCGGTGAAGTCGAGGCCGCCGACGAACGCGATCTCACCGTCCACGATCACCAGCTTCTCGTGGTGACAGTGCATGGTCCGCTCGCGCGAGTCGAGTTCGCACCGCACGTTCGAGTCGCGGGTGAACTCCTCGCGCGCGGACCGCACGAGCCCGCGGCTCGGCTGGAAGACGGCCAGCGGCGGCCCGGCCCACAGCAGCAGGCGCACCGGCACTCGCTCGGCAGTCGAGGCCAGCAGCTCGCGCAGGGCCGGCTGGCCCGACTCGCGGACCAGCCGGAAGTCGGGGCTCGCGTGCCAGTTGGCGATGTGCACGCTGCGACGCGCGCCCTGGATGGCGGCCTGGATGACCGGCAGCGCCTCCTCGCCGTCGACGAGGACCTCCAGCGAGTTGCCCGCCCGTTTCGGCGCCCGCCCGCCGAACCGGTCCTGCGCGCCGTCCGCCCGCAGGACGTCGGCCCAGCCGAGCCGGCGCAACCGGCGGTGGTGGTGTGCACACAGGACGTGTTCGAGGCCGTCCCCGATTCGCTCGTCCACCTTGTCGATGACTGTCCGGAGCGTACTCACCATCCCATGTCACTACAGATCTTTCTTGATCGCTTAACGAGGTGATTTCCGTCCGTGGACTGGGATTTCCGGGATCGAGGTGCGAGGATCTGGGGTGAGCCGGCCGCGGGCCCGGCCGGCCCTGCGAAACCCCACTGCGGGAGGGCCACGGTGGCCAAGCGAAACCTGTCAGCCAACGTTCATGAAGAGTTCCGTGCCGGTATCCCGGCACCAATACTTCGGCATCGCCCGGCGCCTACGCCGGGCGAGCGCCTGCGCCGTGCCGTCGAGACGGCTCTCGCCGAGCTGAACTCGACCGGCAACCCGGACGACCCGACCCGCCATCGGCTCGACGACCTGCTGGTCGGCGGCCTGGCGTGGACCGCGGCCACCGGGGACACCTGCCGCATCGAGTCCGCGGTGCACGACGTGCGCACCGCACGCGACCGACTCGACGCGCACGACCCCGACGGGGCCAGGGTGGCCCTGCTCGCCGCTCGGGAAGGCCTCGGCCGACCGCTGCCGAGCCAGCGCGACGCGCGCTGACCCGGTCCCGGATGGACGCTGAGCTTCGTGCGCTCGCCGCCGCGCACGGTGTCGCCACGTGGTACGAGGACACCGAACGCCGCCGGATCGACGTCGCCGCCGACGTGGTGGTCGCGGTACTCGCGCAGCTCGGCGTCGACGCGAGCACGCCCGCGACCGTCGCGGCCGAGCTTGCCGACGTGCTCGCCCGGCACGGCCGCGCGTCGGTGCCCGATCCGTTGGTACTGCGCGCCGGCGAGACGCCCGCGATCGGAATGCCCGGCGAGCTGCGGTTAGCCGACGGCACGACCCGCCCGGTAGGCCACCACCTGCCCGACGACCTGCCGCTGGGCTGGCACACACTCGCCATCGAGAACCGCACGGTCAGCGTCGTGGTCACGCCGCCGCGGCTGCCCCCGCCGCCGCGGGCGTGGGGCTGGATGGTGCAGCTCTACGCGCTGCGCTCGGCCGGCTCCTGGGGCATCGGCGACCTCGGCGACCTGCGCACGCTGGTCGGCCGCTCCGCCGGGCTCGGCGCGGGCGTCGTGCTGGTCAACCCCGTGCAGGCGAGCACTCCCGTCACCCCGGTCCAGCGCTCGCCGTACTCGCCGTCGAGCCGCCGCTTCGCCAACCCGCTGTACCTGCGGGTCACCGACACCGAGCCGTTCCGCGCGGCCTCCCCGAAGGTCCAGGCCGAGGTGGCGGCGCTCGCGCCGGACGTCGAGCCGGCCGATCTGATCGACTACGACACCGTGTGGACGGCGAAGCTCGCCGCCCTGGAGCTGCTGTGGCGGCGATCGCTGCCGCAGCCGCCCCCGCCGGACGACCCGGACCTGTGCGCCTTCGCGACGTTCTGCGCGCTGGCCGAGCGACACGGGGCGGACTGGCGGAAGTGGCCGGCGGAGCTGCGCCACCCGCACGGCGAGGCGGTCGCGGCGGCGCGCCGGGAGAACCCGCGCACGGCGTTCCACGCGTGGCTGCAGCGGCTGTGCGCCGAGCAGCTGGCCGAGGTGCGCGCGGCGGGCGCGGGCATGCCGGTCGGGATCGTGCACGACCTGCCGGTGGGCGTGGACCCCGCCGGCGCGGACGCGTGGGCGCTGCAGGACGTGCTGGCCTCCGACGTCACGGTCGGCGCGCCGCCCGATGCGTTCAGCCAGCAGGGCCAGGACTGGAACCTGCCGCCGTGGCGCCCGGATAAGCTCGCCGCGGCCGGGTACCTCCCCTTCCGTGACGTCATCCGCAGCGTGCTCGCCCACGCCGACGGCATCCGGGTGGACCATGTCATGGGCCTGTGGCGGCTGTGGTGGATCCCGCCGGGCCGGCCGGCCAGCGAGGGCACCTACGTCAACTACGACGCGAACGCCCTGCTCGGCGTGCTCGCGCTGGAGGCCCACCTGGCCTCGGCGATCGTGGTCGGCGAGGACCTCGGCACCGTCCCCGACGAGGTGCGCACGACGCTGCGCGACCGCGGCATGCTGAGCTCGGCGGTGCTGTGGTTCCAGCGCGACGACCACGCGCCCGGCACGCCGCTGCTGGCGCCGAGCCGCTGGCCGGCCGACGCGATGGCGAGCATCTCCACCCACGACCTGCCCACGACGGCCGGGTTCCTGCGCGGCGAGCACGTGCGGGTGCGTGCCGAGCTGGGCCTGCTCGCCGACCCGGACGCCGAGCGGGCGCGGGCCGCCGCGGACCGCGTCGAGCTGCTGGCGGAGCTCGCCGAGCACGACCTGCTGCCGGCGGACGCGAGCGAGGAGGACCTCGTCGTCGCGCTCCACCGGCTGCTCGCGACCTCGGCGAGCGCGCTGCTGCTGACCTCACCGCAGGACGCGCTGGGCGAGCCGCGCCAGCCGAACCTGCCCGGCACCATCGACGAGTACCCCAACTGGCGGATCCCCCTTCCGGTGTCGGTAGACGAGCTGTTGGAGCACCCAGTGGTCCTGCGGGCGATCGAGGCACTGTGAGCGGCCCGATCGGCTGGTTCTCTCCAGGAGCCGCTCCAACGGCGGTAGCAGTGTCGGTGCCGACCCTTAACGTTGTTCATGAGCAAGTCCCGCCCCCCACCGAGGAGCATGCGTGCAGGCCTGGCCAGGTAATGCCTATCCGCTCGGCGCCACCTACGACGGCGCCGGCACCAACTTCGCGCTGTTCTCCGAGATGGCCGACCGCGTCGAGCTGTGCCTGTTCGACGCCGGCGGCGCCGAGACCCGGGTCCGGCTCCCGGAGGTCGACGGTTTCGTCTGGCACGGCTACCTGCCCGGTGTCGCGCCGGGCCAGCAGTACGGCTTCCGCGTGCACGGCCCGCACGACCCGGGGAACGGGCTGCGCTGCAACCCCAACAAGCTGCTGCTCGACCCGTACGCCAAGGCGATCAGCGGCGCGGTCGACTGGGACCAGGCGGTGTTCGGCTACCAGTTCGGCGAGCCGGACGAGCGCAACGACGCCGACTCCGCCGCGCACACCATGCGCGGCGTGGTGATCAACCCGTTCTTCGACTGGGCCAACGACCGCGCGCCCAACACGCCGTACAACGAGTCGGTCATCTACGAGGCGCACGTGCGCGGGCTCACGAGGTCGCATCCGGACATCCCCGAGGAGATGCGCGGCACCTACTCGGGCCTGGCGCACCCGGTGATGATCGACTACCTGATCGACCTCGGCATCACCGCGGTCGAGCTGATGCCGGTGCACCAGTTCCTGCACGACCACGGGCTCGGCGAGCGCGGCCTGCGCAACTACTGGGGCTACAACACGATCGCCTACCTCGCCCCGCACGACGGCTACGCCTCGGCCAACGCCATGCCGGGCAACCAGGTGCAGGAGTTCAAGGCGATGGTGCGCGCGCTGCACGAGGCCGGCATCGAGGTGATCCTCGACGTCGTCTACAACCACACCGCCGAGGGCAACCACCTCGGCCCGACGCTGTCCATGCGCGGCATCGACAACGACAGCTACTACCGCCTGGTCGACGACGACCGGCAGTACTACATGGACTACACGGGTACCGGGAACTCGCTGAACGTGCGCAGCCCGCACACGCTGCAGCTGATCATGGACTCGCTGCGGTACTGGGTCAACGACATGCACGTCGACGGGTTCCGGTTCGACCTCGCGTCCACGCTGGCCCGCGAGTTCTACGACGTCGACCGGCTGTCCACGTTCTTCGACCTGGTGCAGCAGGACCCGGTGATCAGCCAGGTCAAGCTGATCGCCGAGCCGTGGGACGTCGGCCCGGGCGGCTACCAGGTCGGCAACTTTCCTCCACTGTGGACGGAGTGGAACGGCAAGTACCGGGACACCGTGCGGGACTTCTGGCGCGGCGAGCCGGCCACGCTCGGCGAGTTCGCCTCCCGCATCACCGGCTCGTCGGACCTGTACCAGGACGACGGCCGGCGGCCGTACGCGTCGATCAACTTCGTCACCGCGCACGACGGCTTCACGCTCACCGACCTGGTGTCCTACAACGAGAAGCACAACGAGGCCAACGGCGAGGGCAACCGGGACGGCGCCGACGACAACCGGTCGTGGAACTGCGGCACCGAGGGACCGACGGACGACGAGAAGATCAACGACCTGCGGGCCCGGCAGCGGCGGAACCTGCTGGCCACCATGCTGCTGTCCCAGGGCGTGCCGATGCTGCTGCACGGCGACGAGATCGGCCGCACCCAGCATGGCAACAACAACGGCTACTGCCAGGACAACGAGCTGTCCTGGGTGGACTGGACGCTCGCCGAGCCCAACTCCGACCTGCTCGACTTCACCGGCGCGGTCATCGAGATGCGGCACAACCACCCGGTGTTCCGCAGGCGCCGGTTCTTCGCCGGCCGGCCGATTCGCCGTGGCGGGGAGCTGCGCGACATCGCGTGGTTCACCCCGGGCGGCGAGGAGATGTCCGAACAGGACTGGGAGTCGGGCTTCGGCCGCTCGATCATGGTGTTCCTCAACGGCGACGGCATCGGCGACCTCGACCGCCGCGGCGAGCGGGTGCACGACGACTCGTTCCTGCTGTGCTTCAACGCGCACGACGACGAGATCGACGTGACCGTCCCGGAGGCGGGCTACGGCGCGGAGTGGACGGTGGTGGTCGACACCGCCACCGGCGAGGTGTTCGCCGAGTCCGGCGGCGGCGTCGTGGTCGGCGTCGTGGCGGGCGACCACCAGACGCAGGCCCGCACGGTCGGCGCGGGCGGCACGGTCCCGGTCGCGGCCCGCTCGCTGCTCGTCCTGCTGCGCACCGGAGACCCTGCGTGAGGGTGCCCAGCTCGACGTACCGGGTGCAGGTCCGGCCCGGGTTCGACCTCGCGGACACCGCCGGGCTGGTGCCCTACCTGCGGCGGCTGGGAGTCGGGGCGGTGTACACGTCCCCGCTGCTGGCGGCCGCGCCCGGCTCGACGCACGGCTACGACGTCGTCGACCCGACGCGAGCCAACCCGGAGCTGGGCGGCGAGACGGCTCGACTCCGGCTGGTGGCCGCGGTGCGCGAGGCCGGGCTCGGGTTCGTCGTGGACCTCGTGCCGAACCACATGTCGATCGAGGTGCCGCGGGCGAACCCTTGGTGGTGGGACGTGCTCGCCCACGGCCCGGGCTCCCGGTACGCGACCTACTTCGACGTCGACTTCGCGCGCGGCCCGATCCTGCTGCCGGTCCTCGGCGACGGGGGTTCGCTCGAGGTGCGCGGCGAGCGGCTGTGCTACTACGACCACGAGTTCCCGATCGCGCCCGGCACCGAGGGTGGTACGGCCGACGAGGTGCACGAGCGGCAGCACTACCGGCTCGTGCACTGGCGGCGGGGCAACGCCGAGCTCACCTACCGGCGGTTCTTCGACATCACCACGCTCGCCGCGGTCCGGGTGGAGGACACCGCGGTGTTCGAGGCGACCCACGCGGAGGTGCTGCGCTGGGTCGAGGCGGGCGAGGTCGACGGGCTGCGCATCGACCATCCGGACGGCCTGTCCGACCCGGGCGGGTACTTCCGGCGGCTGCGGTCGCGGGTCGACTGCTGGCTGGTGGTGGAGAAGATCCTCGCGGCGGGCGAGGAGCTCCCGGCGTCCTGGCCGGTGCACGGCACCACCGGGTACGACGCGCTGCGCCAGGTGTGCGGGGTGTTCGTCGACCCGGCCGGCGAGGCCGTGCTGACCGAGCTGGCCGCAACGGCGGAGTTCGCCGCCGAGGAGGCGCGCAGCCGCCGGCTGATCACCGATCGCTCGCTGGTGGCCGAGCTGCGCCGGATCGCCGCGCTGGTCCCGGGCACGACGGTCGAGGCCGTGGCCGAGCTGATGGTCGCCTTTCCCGTCTACCGCTCCTACCTGCCGGAGGGCCTCGTCCACTGGCAGGCCGCGGTCGACCGGGCGCGGGAAGCCCGCCCCGACCTCGCCGACGCGCTGTCCACACTGGACCGCACGGTGCGCAAGGACCCACACGGGGAGCTGGCCACCCGGATCCAGCAGACGTCCGGCATGGTGGTGGCCAAGGGCGACGAGGACACCGCGTTCTACCGCTTCCCCAGGCTGACCGCGCTCAACGAGGTAGGCGGCGCCCCGGACCGGTTCGGTGTCGGCCTGGCGGAGTTCCACGCGGGCGCGGCCGCGCGGGAGGCGGGGTGGCCGGCGGGCATGACCTCACTGTCCACTCACGACACAAAGCGAGCGGAGGACGTGCGCGCCCGCATCGCGGTGCTCGCCGAGCTGGCGCCGGAGTTCGCCACGGCGGTCCGCCGCTGGTCCGCGCGGCGTCCGCTGGGCGAGCCGACGCTGGAGCTGCTGGCGTGGCAGACGCTGGTGGGCGCGTGGCCGATCGCCCCGGAGCGGTTGTCGGCGTACCTGGACAAGGCGGCGAAGGAGGCCAAGCTGCGCACGTCGTGGGTCGACCACGACGAGCCGTTCGAGGAGGCCGTCCGCGCCTGGCCGGCGGAGGTGCTGGCCGACCCGTCGCTCGCCGCGGAGGTGGCGTCGTTCGTCGACCTGGTTCGCGGGCCCGGCTGGTCGAACGCGCTGGGCCAGAAGCTGCTGCAACTCGCGGGCCCGGGCGTGCCGGATGTCTACCAGGGCACCGAGCTGTGGGATCTGTCGCTCGTGGACCCGGACAACCGCCGTCCCGTGGACTACGCCGCGCGCACGGACCTGCTGTCCCGTCTGGAGTCCGGCTGGCTCCCGGAGATGGACGACACGGGCGCGGCGAAACTACACGCAGTCCGCACCGTGCTGAACCTGCGCCGCGACCGCCCAACCCTGTTCACCGGCTACCGCCCGTTGACCGCCGACGGCCCAGCGGCGGCTCACGTGGTGGCCTTCACCCGAACCGGCGTGTCCGCGGTTGCCACCCGTCTACCGGTGGCACTGTCCCGAACCGGCTGGCAGGACACGACGCTGACCCTCCCCCCAGGCACGTGGACCGACCACCTGACCCACCGCCCAATCCCAGCGACGGTCCCCCTGGCCGACCTACTGGACCGCTACCCGGTAGCCCTCCTCGTCCGGGACGAGTCGTGACCCGCTACTCCGTGTGGGCACCGCATCGCGACCGCGTCCGACTCTCCCTCGGCGACTCGACACACGACATGATCCGCGGCGACCGCGGCTGGTGGCACGCGGACGCCGACGGCGGTCCCGACTACGCGTTCCTCCTCGACGACGACGAGCAGCCCCTGCCCGACCCGCGCTCGCTCCGGCAGCCGGCCGGTGTGCACGGGCCGTCGCGCCGCTACGACCACGGCGCCTTCGCCTGGACCGACCACCGGTGGACCGGCCGGCCGCTCGCCGGGGCCGTGATCTACGAGCTGCACATCGGCACCTTCACCGAAGGCGGCACCTTCGACGACGCCGTCGAGCGGCTCCACCACCTCGTCGAGCTCGGCGTCGACTTCGTCGAGGTGCTGCCTGTCAACTCGTTCGACGGCACCGCCGGGTGGGGCTACGACGGCGTGTTGTGGGGCGCGGTACACGAACCGTACGGCGGCCCGGACGGGTTCAAGCGCTTCGTCGACGCCTGCCACGCACGTGGGCTCGGCGTGCTGCTCGACGTCGTCTACAACCACCTCGGTCCGTCCGGCGCCTACCTCGACCGGTTCGGCCCGTACTTCGCCGGGCGCACCATCTGGGGGCCGGCGCTCAACCTCGACGGCCCGGACTCCGACGAGGTCCGCCGCTACGTGCTCGACGACGCGCTCGGCTGGCTGCGCGACTTCCACGTCGACGGCCTGCGGCTGGACGCGGTCCACGCGCTGGTCGACAGGGGCGCCACGCATCTGCTCGAGGCCATGGCCGCCGAGGTCGACGCGCTCGCCGCGGGTCTGGGCCGGCCGCTGCACCTGATCGCCGAGTCCGACCTCAACGACCCGAAGCTGGTCACCTCGCGCGACGCGGGCGGCTACGGCCTCGAGGCCCAGTGGTGCGACGACCTGCACCACGCGCTGCACGTGGCGCTGACCGGCGAGACCGACGGCTACTACCTCGACTTCGGCGCGCCCGGCGCGCTGGCGACCACCCTGCGCCGGGCGTTCTTCCACGCCGGCACGTGGTCGTCCTTCCGCCGCCGCACCCACGGGCGCCCGATCGACCCGCACCGCCACGAAGGGCACCGGTTCCTGATCTACCTGCAGAACCACGACCAGATCGGCAACCGCGCCCAGGGCGACCGGATGACGGCGACGATCTCCCCGGACCGCATGCTCTGCGGCGCCGCGATCGCGCTGTGCTCGCCGTACACGCCGATGATCTTCATGGGCGAGGAGTGGGCGGCGAGCTCGCCGTGGCAGTTCTTCGCCTCCTTCGCCGACCCCGACCTCGCCGCGGCGGTCCACGACGGCCGCCGCAAGGAGTTCGCCGAGCACGGCTGGGGTGAGTCCGAGGTCCCGGACCCGATGGACCCGGCCACGGTGGCCCGCTCGACGCTGCGCTGGGACGAGCTGACCGCCGAGCCGCACCGCCGGGTCCACGAGACCTACCGGACGCTGATCGCCCTGCGCCGCGAGCACCCCGAGCTGGCCGACCCGCGCCTGGACCGCCTCCACATCGACGCGGCCGACTCCTGGTTGGTCCTGCACCGTGGCCCCCGTCGCGTGGCGGTCAACCTCGGGACCACGGACGCCAAGATCCTCCTGGACCCCCACCCGAGGCGACTCCTCCTGAGCTCGGCCACCGCCGACCTGACCGGCACGCACCTGCACCTCCCGCCGGAGTCCTTCGCGATCCTGTGAAGGGAACGACACCACAGCGAGAAAGGAGCCACCCATGGACGACAAGCAGCTCTCGGCGCGGATCGGGGAGCTCATCGACGAGGAGCACCAGCTCGAGCGGGGTGGGCAGCCCGATCCGGACCGGCTCAAGGCGCTCGAGGTCGAGCTCGACCGGTGCTGGGACCTGCTCCGCCAGCGTCGCGCGCGCCGGGCCGCCGGGGAGAACCCCGACGACGCCCAGGTCAGGCCGGGTGATGTGGTGGAGAAGTATCTTCAGTAGGACTGTCCTCGAAGAACGGGCGCGTCGCACTGCGGACGGTCGTCATCACCGGCACCGCCAGCAGCGCGCCGACCACGCCGGCCAGCTCCGCGCCGATCGCCACCCCGAGGATCACCGCCACCGGGTGCAGCTTCACCGCGCGGCTCATCAGCAGCGGCTCCAGCACGTTGCCCTCGAGCTGCTGCACCGCGACCACGACCGCCGCCACGATCAGCGCCACCACCGGACCCTGCGTCACCAGCGCGACCAGCACCGCCACGATCCCCGTCACGAACGCACCGATCACCGGCACGAACGCGCCCAGGAACACCAGCCCCGCGAGCGGCAGCACGAGCGGCACCCCGGTGATCCACAGCCCGAGCCCGATGCCGATCGCGTCGATCAGCGCCACCAGCAGCGTCGTGCGCACGTACGAGGTGAGGTCGCGGAACGCCCGCTCGCCGGCCTCGATCATCCGACCGCGGCTCGACTCCGGCAGCGGCCGCAGCAGGCCGCGCCACAGCCGCGCGCCGTCGTGCACGAAGAAGATCATCAGGAAGAGCGCCAGCAGGAGCCCCACGAGCAGCGTCCCGGCGGTCGACAGCACGCCGAAGACGCCCGACACCAGCCCGGACCTGTTGGTCGACAACCAGTCCTTGGCCTGGCTGATCATGTTGTCCAGCTGCTCGGGGCTCAGCCCGAACGTGGTGAGCCAGTCGCGCAGCTCGCGGAGGCTCTCGTTCAGCTGCTTGCCGAGGTCCGGCAGCCCGTCGACCACCGACGTGACCATGAACAGCACCAGCGCGCCGAGCGCCCCGACGCCGCCGAGCAGCACGACCGTCGTCGCGAGCCAGCGGGGCACGCCGCGGGCGGCCAGGAAGGCCACGCCCGGCACGAACAACGCCGCCAGCAGGATCGCGACCGCGACCGGCACCATCACGAACGCGAGCCGCGACAACACCTGCCCGACCACCCACACGGTCAACGCGATCAGCAGGAACTGCAGACACCGAACGGCGATGCGACCCACGCGTCCCGTTCGCCAGCTGGGCGCGCTCGGCGCGTTGGGCTCGGTCACGAGCCATACGGTATCCGTTACCGTCAGTTCTCAAACCTCTGACTTGCGATCCGGTTCCTCGAGCTCGGCGACCAGATCGAAATGGTCGCTGCCCCGCGCGCCGGTCTGCAGGTCGATCTCCCGCAGACCCGCCACCAGCGCCGGTACGGTCCACGCATGAAGGTGCTCGTGTTCGGTGCGACCGGCATGGTCGGCCAGGGTGTCGTGCGGGAGAGTCTGCTCGCCGACGATGTCGAGACCGTCGTGTCGATCGGCCGCAGCTCGGCCGGCGTCGACGATCCGAAGTTCCATGAGGTGCTGCGACCCGACCTGTTCGACCTCGACGGTGTCGCCGAGCTGTCCGATGTGGACGCGTGCTTCTTCTGCCTCGGCGTGCCGTCCACCGGCATGAACGAGGCGGACTACACGCGCATCACGCACGACCTGACGATCTCCGCGGCCGAGGCTGTCGCCGCGCACAACCCGGACGCGACGTTCGTGTACGTGTCCGGCCAGGGGGCCGACAGCACGGAGCAGAGCCGGGTGATGTGGGCCCGGGTGCGTGGCCGGACGGAGAACGCGCTGCTCGCGATGTCGCTGCGCGCCTACATCCTGCGGCCCGGCTACATCCAGCCACGGCACGGCGCGCGGTCGAAGGTGACGCTGTACCGCACGCTGTACCGGGTCACGTCGGTGCTGTACCCGCTGCTGCGACTGGTGGCCGGCAACCACATCACCACCACCGAGGTCGTCGGTCGGGCGATGCTCGCCCTGGCGCGCGGCGCCGATCCGGGCACGCGCGTACTCGGCAGCCCCGAGATGAACCGGATCAGCCGTCCGGGTGATTGAGAGTCGGCAGCACCGCGCGTGCCTCGTCGTGACGCAGGCCGGTCGCCTGCAGCAGGTCGACCACGACCGAGCGCAGCTGCGCCGCGACGACCTGGGCGGAGAAGCCGCTGTGCGCCAGGCTGTCCGAGTCGACCAGCCACGCGGCCTCGCGCAGCGCCTCGCGGGTGACGGCCGGTGAGCCGAGGTGCTCGGCGAGCAGCTCGGTGGCGGCGGCCAGCCGACGCAGCCCGGCCGGCAGGCTCGGCGGGACCTGCTCGTCGTCCATGAGCGCGGAGCGGGTACGACGCAGCAGGACGCGGCAGTTGCGCAGCGCGTGGTCGAGCGGCTCGGCGGCGTCCACATAGGACCGCAGCAGGTGGCGATGGCGGCGGTGCAGCGGGGAGAGCGCGAGGATCTCCCGGGCGGTGCGCAGCGCATCGCGGAAGTCGTCGATCGGCTGCTGGGTGCGGGCCCGGCGCAGCGCCTCGGCCGCGAGCTCGGGATCGCGCCGCTCGATGGCCTCGGCCGCGCTGGTGAGGGCGGTGGTCAGCACGCCGATCATCTGGACCCCGTGCTTGCGGGCGATTCCCGGCGGGTTGCCGGGCAGCACGGCGATCGCGGCCAGCCCGAGCAGACCACCGACGAGCGCGTCCAGCATCCGGTCGAGGCCGGCCGAGTCGCCGGGCGGGAGCAGGGTCACGACGAGCACCGCCGACGAGCCTGCCTGCAGCACGATCAGCGGTCCACCACCGAGCAGCACAGCCGCGGCCATGGCGAGCGCGACCACGAGCGCCAGCTGCCACGGCCCGGTCCCGATCGTGGACACGAGCAGGTCTCCGACCCCGATGCCGACGCTGACCCCGACGACCAGCTCGACGACCCGCCGCAGTCGCTGCTGACCGAGCCCGACGCCGATGCAGATGATCACCGCGATCGGCGCGAAGAAGGGCTGGCGGTGCCCGAGCAGTTGGGTGGCCACGAGCCACGCGAGGGCCGCGGCGATCGCGCACTGCAGGACCGGCAACCCCATCCGCCGCAGCGCCCGCACCCGGCGCCGCCCCGCGGCCCGCAGTCGTGCCCGGCTCACCCGCATTCCGGCAGGCTAGCCACTCGCGGTCGACACACGCAGCGCGACGGCCGTTTACCGTCCGGCACATCGGGATATCCCCTGCCGGGACGACAACGACGAGGTCGCGTGTCCCCGGGCACGCGACTGGTCTGCGAGGAATCATGCGCTACGACCAGAACCACGACCGAACCCGCCTCGATCCCTACCCCGCCGCCGATCCGGCGACCGTGCAGCAACCGCCCGTGGTGGAGCACCCGCCCGCGGCGTCCCGCACCCCGCCGCCGCCGCCGGTGTCGGCACCCCGCGCGTCCGCCCCGTACGAGGACGAGGTCATCGAGGAAGAAGGCGTCGCGAACCCCGACTACCGTCGGATTCGTACGGTGAACATGGTCTGCACGGTCATCACGGTGATCACCGCGACGTTCGCCGTCGTGCTCGGCGTGCACATCGTCCTGGTGCTGGGCAGCGCGAACATGGCCAACGGCTTCGCGTCCTTCGTGGACGGTTGGGCCTCGGGCATCACGCTGGGCCTCACCGGCCTCTTCACTCCCGGCAACGTCAAGATCGCCACGCTGCTCAACGAGGGCCTCGCGGCGATCCTGTGGCTGGCGCTCGGCGGCGTGCTCACCTACCTGATCCGCCGCTTCAGCATGCCGGGCCCGCGCCGGCTGCAGCGCTACCGCCGCGTGGTCCGCTGACCCATCTCCTTCGCCGCGACCGTGAGGTCGGCCAGCAAGCCCTGGTAGGCCGCCTCACGGTCGTTGGCGCGCAGCACCGCCGACGGGTGGACCGTCGCCACCACCCGCTCCTCGCGGTCGGGCATCGGCAGGACCGAGCCGCGCTGCTTGGTGACTCGGAAGTCCTGGCCCAGCAACGACTTCGCCGCGGTCGCGCCCAGCGCCACCACCAGCTCGGGCCCGACGCGGTCGAGCTCGGCGTCGAGCCACGGCCGGCACGCGACGACCTCCGTGCGCGACGGCGTCTTGTGAATCCGCCGCTTGCCGCGCTCGGCCGGCACGAACTTGAAGTGCTTCACCGCGTTCGTCACGTACACGAGCGAGCGGTCGATGCCGGCCTCCGCCAGCGCCCGGTCCAGCAGCCGCCCGGCGGGGCCGACGAACGGCTCGCCCTCGCGGTCCTCCTGGTCGCCGGGCACCTCGCCGACGATGACCACCCGGGCGTCGGCCGGACCCGCGCCGAAGACCGTCTGTGTCGCGTTCTCGTGGAGGTCGCAGCCCTGGCAGGAGGCGGCCGCGGTACGAAGCTCGTCGAGGTCCGCGCCCGCCGGCACGTAGCGTTCGGCACCCATCTCGCCCGACTACCCAGCGCTGACCTCGTCAAACGCGTCCACGTTTCGCGCGGTGGACGGCCGGGTAGGCCGCAGTGACCATCGGAATGGAGGGAGCGCCCATGCACCGTGAGAGTGACACGCACGGTCCCCGGCAGGACGACATCCTCAAGCACGAGCTGGACGGCATGCTGCACGCCAACCGGCCGAGCCGGGCGGAGGAATGGCGCGAGCCGGAGCTGCCGCCGGACGAGGACGGGCGTTGGGAGGACACCAGGCCGCAGGGTTGACGCTCCGTGCGACGGGTACGCCCGCATACACGGTTGCGACATTCCCGGGAGTGAACGTGGCCGAGATCCCGCGAGTTGAAACGCCCAGCTCACGGGATCGCCCCTCTCCCGGCGGTCGGGCCCCCGGCCTGACCGCCGGGGTACTCACGTCGTGGGCTCGCCGCTCTCGGCGGACTCGGGTGGCTCGGCGGGCTCCGGCACCCGCAGCGGGCGCAGCCAGGTCCACAGCGCGAACAGCGCGGCGACCACCAGCATGCCGAGTCCGGCCCACAGGTTGATGTTCACTCCCGCGGACTTCGTGATCTCCGCGTCGGTCGTGAACCCGATGCCGAGCACGGTGAGCACGACGCCGTACACACCCATCAGCAGGGCGATGACGAGCCGGATGTCGAACGCGGCGGCGCGTCGGGTGCGCTCTGTCGAAGTCATCCACCCCTCCTAGAAGATGATGTTGAGCACGATCGTGATGACGAGGACGATGCCCGCGAGCAGGGCCGGGTTGCGGTACCAGCCGGCGTCCTCGCCGGTCCGCGACGGGGTCCGGTCCTCCTTGGGCGTCAGTGAGTAGACCAGCCCGGCGAGCTGGGCGGCCGGTTTCGGCGCGGTCGCCAACGACACCGCGACGCTCACCACGATGTCGACGACGAACGCGGCGCCGGCGCCGACGAACGCGCCGCCCTGTCCGGGCAGTGCCCATACGCCGGTCTCGGTCAGCACGAACACGAAGACCGCCGCGGCCGTGCCGCTGACCAGCCCGCTCCAGCCGGCCGCGGGCGTCATCCGGCGCCAGAGCAGGCCGAGGATGAACGTGGCGAACAGCGGCGCGTTGAAGAACGAGAACAGCTGCTGGAGGTAGTCCATCAGGTTGGCGTAGGTGGACGCGATGAACGCGGTGCCGATCGCGAGCACCGTCGCGACGGCGGTCATCACGCGGCCGACGCCGAGGTAGTAGCCGTCCGGCCGGTCCTTGCGGATGTAGGACTGCCAGATGTCGTAGGTGAAGACCGTGTTGAAGGAGCTCAGGTTCGCGGCCATGCCGGCCATGAAGGAGGCGAGCAGACCGGCGATGGCGATGCCGAGCATGCCGTTGGGCAGCAGGTCGCGCATGAGCAGCAGCAGCGCGTCGTTGAACGTGGCGCCGCTGGGTGCTTCGCCGCCGGACATCAGCGCTTCCTTGTTCGGGCCCTGCAGTTCGGTGACCGCGACGCCGGCGATCATGCCGGGGATGATCACGATGAACGGGATGAACATCTTCGGGAAGGCGCCGATGATCGGTGTGCGCATGGCCGAGGACATGCTGCGGGCCGCCATCGCGCGCTGCACCTCGACGAAGTTCGTGGTCCAGTAGCCGAACGAGAGGACGAAGCCGAGGCCGAACACCAGGCCGAGCACGGACAGGAAGTTGTCGTCGAAGCCGGTGAGCTGGTTGCCCGGCCAGCTGTTGACCTGCTCGGCTCCGCCCGGTCCCGCGGAGACCTTGTCGACCAGCCCCTGCCAGCCGCCGACCTTGTAGAGCCCGACGATCGTGAGCGGCAGCAGTGCCGCGACGATCACCATGAACTGCAGGACCTCGTTGTAGATCGCGGCGGACAGCCCGCCGAGCGCGGTGTAGCTGAGCACGATCGCCGCGGCGACGATCACCGACACCCAGATCGGCCAGCCGAGCAGCAGGTTGACCACGCTGGCGAGCAGGAACAGGTTCGCGCCGGCGATCAGCACCTGTGCGGTGGCGAAGCTGATGCCGTTGACGAGGTGGGTGCCCTTCCCGAAGCGGCGCAGCATGTACTCGGGCACGCTGCGGACCTTGGAGCCGTAGTAGAACGGCATCATCACGACGCCGAGGAACAGCATCGCGGGGACCGCGCCGATCCAGAAGTAGTGGGCGGTCGGCATGCCGTACTCCGCGCCGTTGGCCGACATGCCCATGACCTCGATGGCACCGAGGTTGGCGGAGATGAACGCGAGCCCGGTGACCCACGCGGGCAGGGACCGTCCGGAGAGGAAGAAGTCGAGACTCGTCGACACGCGCCTTCTCGCGATGTACCCGATGCCGATGACCAGCACGAAGTACAACGCCAGTAAGACGTAGTCCACCGCATTGGCGTCCAGCCGCAGGTCCGCATCGGCCAGCACAGTCAACTCGGGCACCTCCTCCAGTCACAGTCTTGGATCAAGCAAACACCAGCGCACGCCACTCCGCGCGACGAACAACTGTCCACACGAGACACGAAAACCGGACGGTCGCGCCGGCGACGCCTTCGCGCGAAACAACGAGGCCTGCCGCCCCCTGCACGCCTACAAGGCCATCGCCGCACAACAAAACACCCAACGGCCAAGCACCGAACCGCGACCGCCACCGGACCACCCGCCCGGCGCCGGGCAAGCAGGGCGGGCACCCGTCAGTCCGGGAGCAGCGGGACCTCGATGCCCGGATCTCGCCCCAGCAGGGTCGCCCGCGTGACCGAAGTGGTGCCGAAGCGGTCGCGGACGCGGTCCATCGCCGAGTCGAGCGAGCCCGTCGGGAAGTGGTCGAACGGAAGGACCAGCTGCACGGAGTCCACGTTGTCCAGGTTCGCCAGCGAGATCCCGACCAGCGTGCACCCGCGCTCGTCCAGCAGGCCCATCACGTCGCGCAGCAGGGCGCGGGCGGTGTCCAGCAGGATCCGCGTGTCGTCGGTCGCGCGGAACAGGGTGTGCGAGCGGGTGGCGCGCGCGAAGTCGGCGAACCGCAGGCGCAGCACGACGGTCCGGCAGACCCGCTTGGCCGCGCGCATCCGGCGAGCCACCCGGTCAACCAGGCCGGCGAGCGTCGCCTCCAGGTCCGCCCGGGTGCGCGGCCTGCTGCCGAGGGCACGCTGCGAGCCGATGGACCCGCGCCGCCTGCCGACCCGCACCGGGCGCGGGTCGTAGTTGTGCGCCAGCGCGTGCAGGTGCCGGCCCGCCGCCTTGCCGAGCATGCCCACGAGCGACGACCGGGCCAGCTTGGCCACGTCCCCAACCAGGTAGACGCCGCGCGAGTGCAGCTTCTCGGCGGTGACCCGGCCGACGCCCCACAGCCGCTCGACCGGCAGCGGGTGCAGGAACTCGAGCTCGGCGTCCGGCGGCACCAGCAGCAGCCCGTCCGGCTTGGCGACACCGCTGGCCACCTTCGCCAGGAACTTGGTGCGCGCCACGCCGACGGTGATGGGCAGCCCGACCTGCTCCAGCACGTCCCCGCGTAATCGCTCGGCGATCTCGAGCGGGGTGCCGGCGATCTTGCGCAGGCCACTCACCTCGAGGAACGCCTCGTCGATCGAGATGCCCTCTACCAGCGGTGTCGTGTTGCGGAAGACCTCGAAGACCGCCTTGCTGGCCTCGCTGTACGCCGACATCCGCGGCGGCACGACGATCGCGTGCGGGCACAGTCGTAAGGCCCGGTGCCCGCCCATCGCGGTGCGGACGCCGAGGCGCTTGGCCTCGTAGCTGCACGCCAGCACCACGCCGCCGCCGACGATGACGGGCCGGCCGCGCAGGCTCGGGTCGTCGCGCTGCTCGACGGAGGCGTAGAACGCGTCCAGGTCGGCATGGAGGATGGTCGCCGCAGTCACGAACATATGTTCGCATCAACCACTGACAATTTGGGAGACCCGCAGGTCAGCGGTCGTCTTGCCCCGACGCGCAACGCGCATGACCAGCCGTGCAACGCCGCTGGCTCCGGACCTGGCCCGCAGGGCATGGTCTCGCGGGTGGAAACCGATCCCTCGAGCAATGTCGTTGTCTTCCAGACGTGGCGCGGGCCTGAGGAGCGCTTCGCCGGCCACGCGCCGACGATCGCCGACGACTGCGTCCGGCAGGCGTGGGACCGTGCTCGCTACGCGCACGGCGCCCAGGCCGAGGACGTGGTGGCCCTGCACTCCGAGTGGGAACCGTCCACCGCGGACGGCTTCTTCATCGAGCGGACGTTCCCGCACGCCGCCGTGACCTACACCTTCCGCCGGCCCGACCCGGACCGCTGGCCGGAGGCGCTGGCCGCGGCGCGCCAGCAGCTGGAGGCCGCGGCGGTGCGGCAGCCGAGCGGGCGAACCGACGAGACGCGGGGCGACGGCGAGCTGTTGCCGATGCTGTGGAGCGCGTCGTCGCCGCAGGTCGACCTGCTCTCGATGCTGCCGCACTACACCTTGGTGCCCGACGGCCTGTACGTGTCGCTCGCGGTGGTCACGACCAGGCCGGGCGGGCGGCTCGGCATCAGCCACCTGACCCACCACCAGCTCGGCCCGGAGGGTGTCTGGGGCGAGACCGCGAGCTTCGACGAGCTGTACGAGAGCGCGTGCGCGAACCTGGCGTCGGGCCTACGGATCGAAGAGTACGACAACGGTGTGCTCGACATGCACCGCGACGGCGGCCTCGCCGCGCCGGCGGTGGGCCTGCCGGATTTCCACGCGTCGGTGTCGGGGCTGGTCGGCGCGGAACGCTTCGTGGTCGGCATCACCTGCCCGCAGCACCTCGTCATCGCCGCGGAGGGGTCCGCCGAGGCGCGCACGATCCGCTCGATGGTGATGGAATCGGACTATCCGACCTCGGAGTCGGTGCCCTGCCTGTTGCGAGTGGACCGCCGAGGCATCACGATCGCGGCGGAGCGGCGCTAGCTCGGGAAATCCACCTGAACGAGATCGTCCGCTAGGCCATTCCCGTGGTTTCGGCTCTTCCGTGCGACACCGTGCGACGTAATCTTCAACCTGACCGGGGAAAGACAGAGCGACTTTCTCACGGCTAGCGTCGAGATTGCTTTCGCAGCAGCGAAACGAACTCCTCACCAGTGGAGGTTCTCGTGGTCGTCGTGGCGCTCGGCTGTCTCGGGTTCGCAGTGCATTTCGGCTGGTGGTGTTGCCACTGAATTACTGACCTCGACTGAATCCGTTGTGCGAAGGGCGCCCGGACGACCGTCCGGGCGCCCGCAAAAATTCGACATTTCATCGCCGCGCGACGACACCCATTCCGTGTGGCGAGCCAATTCGCTCCACCTCGACGAAGCCATGGCCGGCCAGCGAGTCGGCGATCGTCCGGGTCACCCGGTCCTCGCCGGTCGGTCCGCCGCCATAGAGGACGTACAGCCGCCCGCCCGGGCGCAGCGCGCCGTGCAGCACGGCCAGCTCACGGGCGGCGTCGGTCGTCCAGAACACGTTGACGTCGACCGAGAACGCCTTGTCGAAGTCGTCCACCGCCAGTGTGTCCAATTCGGACTGAACTACCTCGAGCCGGCCCGACCCGAGGTGTGCGGCGTTGCGCCGACGGGTCCGCTCCACCGCGACCGGCGAGCGGTCCACGGCGGTCAACCGCCCCGTGGTCAGCCGCTCGCAGACCAACGCCGCGGCCACGCCCGGCCCGCAGCCGATCTCCAGCAGGCGCTCGTCCGCCCGCGGATCGACGACGTCGACGGCCCACCGGATCCGGTCGGGGATCACGAGCCGAACCACGCGGCCGTGTCGAGGCGCCAGCTGCCGGCTGGGGCGACCGTGCGCAGCGCCGACTCCGGCTCGCGGCCTCGGTTGGCGAAGCTCACAGCCGGCTGAGGTAGGCGTCGATGTCGAACCCGTGTCGGCGGAGCCGATCGCGTGCGACTTCCCGCTCGTCCCCGGTGAACAGAAGCTTCGGCGGCCATCAGCGTGCCTGCCAGGTGAACACGACCAGCGGGTACTCGTCGACGGCGAAGTTGCCGTGTTCCTCCCAGCCGTCGCGGCGGTACATCGTCGCGGCCGGGGCGTCCGGGTGCGTGCACAGCCACGCGGCGGGCCAGTCGGCCGTGAAACGGGTCAGCAGCGTGCGGCCGATGCCCCGCCGCCGGTGGGCGGGGTCCACCATGAGCTCCGCCACGGTCAGGGCCGGGGCCACGAGTCGGGCGGCCACCTAGGGGGTGACCGCCTCGGCCAGGGCGTCGTCGAAACGCGAGCCCGACTCCAGCGTGCTGCCGGCGGGCCAGCCGTAGATCGCACCGACCAGGCGGCCGCCCTCCGACGCGACGACGCCGTGGCTGCCGCAGTGGCCCAGGTGCGCGGTCAGCCGATCCGGGAACCTGGCGAGCCGCTCGGCCGACTCCCGCCATGGCGGCTCGCTGAAACACCTGCGGTACAGGGTCTCGAGTGCCGTGGCGTGCCGGCCGAGCTGGATCGCGTCGGTGCGGCGCACGGTGATGCCTCGTTGCATTACCGCCAGGCTAGCGCCGGCCGGTGATCAACGGTCGCGGTCGCCGGCCTCGCCGCCGGCGCCGTGGCCGCTGCGGTCGCCGCCACCACTGTCGTCATCGCCGCCGGACCTGCCGGAGCCCGAGTTGTCGGACCCCGGGCCGGAGTTGTCCCCACCCCGGTCGTCGCCGCCGCGGTCGTCGCCGACCCGGTCGTCGCCGACCCGGTCGTCGCCGCCGCGGGCGCGGTCGTCACGGTCGTCGGTGTCGACTCGGGTCACGGCGCCGGACAGCGAGTCGACGCGGATGTCGTACGTGACGCCGTCCTTGGTGATCTCGACCTTCCACTCGACCCGGCCGTGCTCGACCTCGCGCTCGACCTCGTGCACGACGCCGCCGCCGAGCCGGCTCCGCACGAGCCGGGCCGCCTCGTCGGCCGTGAGCCGGGTGGCGGGCGCGTTGCCGCCTGCGGTGCCGGACGTGGTGGGTGACTCGGACGAGGTGGACGTTCTCTCGCTGGACGACGTCGGCGCGGACGTCGACGTGACGCTCGTCGAGCTCGCGCCGGTCGCCGCCGGGTCGCCGCCGCCGCCCAGCGCCCACGCGGTGCCCGCCGACACCATCAGCGCGCCCGCGGCCGCCGCTATGACGATCGTCTTCCTGTTCATCGTGGCTCCTTCGATCGATGTCGGACACCACGAACAGTGCCGCCGCGCGGCTTAGTGCCGCGCTGCCCGAGGGTTAAGGCCGCGCTAAGGGCCCCAGCTCCACCACCACGGTCAAGCCGGGCGAACCGGGCACCAGCCGCACCGAGCCGCCGGTGTTCTCGGCCGCCCGCCGCACGATGTCCAGTCCCAGCCCGCTCGAGCCCGACCCGCTGACCCCACGCCGCAGCGCGCCCGTCGGCGGCCCGGGCAGGCCGGGGCCGGCATCGGCGACCACCAGGGTGGCGCCGCCGGGCCGGTCGATGAGCCGCACCGCGAACGGCGTGCCGTTCGGGGTGTGCGCGAACACGTTGCCCAGCAAGGCGTCCACGCACGCCTCCAGGTCCGCGCGAGCCAGCGGCACCGGCAGCGCGCCAGGTCCGATGTCGACGGTCAGCTCCCGCTCGGTGTCCTCGGCGAGCACGGTCCAGAAGGCGACCCGCTCGCGCACCACCTCGGCGGCGTCCACACCGGACGGTTCGGCGCCGCGCCGGCGGGCCTGCTGGATCACGTCGGTCACCGCGCGGTTCACCGCCTCCACGCCCGCCACGATCCGCTCGGCCTCCGCGGGCGGCAGCGACTCGGCCTCCATCCGCAGCGTCGTGAGCGGGGTGCGCACCCGGTGCGACAGGTCGGCGATCGTCTCCCGCTCCTCGCGCAGCAGCCCGGTGATCCGCCCCGCCAACCCGTTCAGCGCGCCCGCGACCACGCCCAGCTCCCCCGGTGCCGACATGTCGGCCCGCGCGATCAGCTCGCCGCGGCCGAGCCGGTGGGACACCGCCGCGAGGTCGATCGTCGACCGGACCAGCGTGCGCGCCATCCGGTCGGCCACCACGAGGCTGACAGCCAGCAGCGCCACACCGAGCGCGGCGAGCAGCAACCACGCCCGGGCCACGCCGCGGGTGAGCTCGGCGTCCGGCACGAACGTCCGGATCACGCCCACCACGCCGGCCGGCCGGTCCACCGCGAACACGATCTCCCGCCCGCCCGGCACGTCGCTCGACGCGCTCGTCCCGCGCCACGCGAGCTCCACGAGCGAGGACCGCTGTGCCGGCGCGCCGAAGCGGACGCCCCGGGTGAGGAACACCGTGACGTCGTAGCCGCTGGTGGCGTCGGCCTGCCGCACGGTCACGTCCAGCGCCGCCCGGTCGGTTGTGGTCGCCACGAGCGAGGTCAGCGCCTGCGCCTGAGCGGTGGCCTGCTGGACGGCGCTGTCGGCGGCGGCGCCGCGCACCAGCAGCGCGAGCGGCACCAGGAAGGCGACCAGCACGAGCAGCGTGGTGGCGGCGACGAGCAGCAGGACGCGGCGGCGCACGTCAGTCTCCCGGCGCCGCGAGCCGCACGCCGACCCCGCGCACCGCGTGCAGGTAGCGCGCCTGCTGCGCGGTCTCGCCGAGCTTGCGCCGCAGCCAGGACAGGTGCACGTCGACGGTCTTGTCCGCGCCGCCGTAGGGCTGCTGCCAGACCTCGGTGAGCAGCTCTCGCTTGCTCACCACCTCCCCGGCGCGCGCGGCGAGGTAGTGCAGCAGGTCGAACTCGCGTGGCGTGAGCTCCAGCGCGCGGCCGTCCAGCGACGCCTCGCGCGAGCGTGGGTCCACCCGCAGACCGCCGACCGCCACGGCGGACACCCGCTCGTCCTCGGCGCCGCGGCGCAACACCGCGCGGATCCGGGCGTCCAGCTGCGCCAGGCCGAACGGCTTGACCACGTAGTCGTCGGCGCCGGCGTCGAGCACCGCGACGATCTCGCTCTCGTCGTCGCGCGCGGTCGCCACGATCACCGGGACGTCGCTGACCCCGCGCAGCATCCGCAGCATCGCGGTGCCGTCCAGGTCGGGCAGGCCGAGGTCGAGGATCACCACGTCCGGCCGCGCACTCACCGCCTGCTCGAGCCCGGCCATGGCGGTCGGCGCGGAGAACACCGCGTGCCCGCGGTCGGTGAGCCCGCGGATGATCGACGAGCGAATCGTCGCGTCGTCCTCGACGACGAGTACCTGCGCCATGTGATCGAACACTAAGGCACCCGCGCCCGAGCGGGCCCGCTCCGCGCCCGCGCTAGCGTTGCGTTAGGGATTCCTTAACTCCTCCGCCGGCATACTGCTGTGGTGACGAAAGCGCGATCGGTGCGCATGACTGCCGGGATGGTGCTGTGGCTGGCCGCGGCGGCGGCCGCCACAGCAGCCGGCCTGTTCGCCGTGGGCGCCATCGGCACGGACATCTTCGGCGCGAGTGCGCAGGAGCCGCTCAGTCAGTCCGAAGTGGACGAGCAGCTGGCGGAGTCGGGCCGGCAGAGCGAGCCGCCGGGCTCGTCGGCGAGCGCGGCGCCCACCTCGGCACCCACCACGTCGCCGACGTCGACGCGGACCACGCAGCCGTCCCCCACGACGCGAACCACCGACCCGGCGGTGCCGCCCGCCAAGTCCTCGGTCGTGCACTCCGCGGGCGGCACCGTGCTGGCCCGCTGCGCGCCCGGCGGCGTCGAGGTGCTGGGCGCCACGCCCGCGCAGGGCTTCCAGGTGGAGTCGGACGACGACGGCATCGACGACCACCCGAAGATCACGTTCGTCACCGGGGAGCGGGAGATCGAGGTCCGGCTGCGCTGCACGGGCGGCAAGGTGACGCACACCGTCGAGGAGAAGAACTAGCCGCCGGCCCGCTCCTCCAGCCGGTCGAGGCGGCGCAGCACGGGTTGCAGCGCCTTGCCGACCGCGTCCGCGACGAGGCCGGCCACCGGACCCGCCTGGTTGGCCTGGTTGGCCTGCAGGTGCCCGTAGCCGGCCAGCGCCGCGCCCACGGCGTGCCGGGCCGAGCGCAGCTCGACGCCGAGCCCGCGCAACGCCTCGCCGCCGGCGCCGTCCGGCTCGGCCAGCAGTCCCAGCAGCAGGTGCTCGCAGCCGACGTAGTTGTGCCCCAACGAGATCGCCTCGGTGACGGTCAGCTCGAGCGCGTTCGCGGCCGTCCGGCCGAGCCGCGCCGCCTGCCCGTCCTCGGCCACCGAGTCGGCCACTGAGTCGGCCACCGAGTCGACCCGGCCGGCCCGGTCGAGCTCGCGGAGCACGGTCGCCGGGTCCACGTCGATGGATCGCAGCACGCGCAGCGCCAGGTTCGAGCCCTCGGCGATCATGCCGCGCACCAGGTCGCGGGTGCCGACCTCGGCGGCGCCGCGCTCGCGGGCCTGCCCGACGGCGATCTTGACGACCTCCTTGACCCGGCCGGTGAACTGGGTCAGCCCGGCCGTCGGGTCCTCGCGGTTCAGGTCGACCAGTACCGCCGCGCGGATGGCACTCACCCGCTTGACGGACTGCTCGAGCGCCCGCTGGCAGATCGTCGAGACCGGCAGCCCGGTCTCCTTGACGGAGTCGGCGAGGTCGTCGGGGAGGTAGACGTTTATCTTCGGCATGACCCCATCTATACCCCCTAATGGGGTTAGGTGCAACCGGTGGTCGATCGGCCGGCGGCGATAACGACGGTCGCGGACCGTGCGATCCTTCGAGGCGAAGGCAACCGAGCGGCACGAAAACGTTGCCGTACAAGAAAGTTGGGAAAATTGAGAAAGGTCGGGACCCGACTGCTCCGCCGCTCGATCCGGCGCCATTGCCACCGGATGACGGCCGGGATGCTGCTGCTGGCCGGACATCAGTCGGCGGAGGCGCTGGTGCCGGTGTTCATCGGCGTGATCATCGACCGTGCCGTCGGCACCGGGGACTTCTCCGCGCTGCTGGTCTGGATGGCCGGGCTCGGCGTGCTGTTCGCGGTGCTGACCACGTTCTGGCGCTGGGGCGCTCGGCACCTCGTGGTCGCCGAGCAGCGGGAGACCCACCAGCTGCGGATCGAGGTCGTCGAGCGGGTGCTGGACCCGCGCGGGCAACGCACGGGCATGCGCGCGGGCGAGGTGCTGCAGGTGGCGACGTCCGACGCCGAGCGCGCGGCCGGGGTCCTGGAGGCCGGGCTGATGACGGTCGCCGCGTTCGTCGCGCTCGCGGTGTCCGCCGTGTCGCTGCTGGCGATCGACGTGCCGCTGGGACTCTCGGTGCTGGTCGGCGTGCCGGTGCTGGTGGCCGGACTGCAGCTGCTCGGCCCACGGCTCACCCGGCGGGCGGCGGACGCGCAGGCGGCGGCCGGCGAGACGACCGCGCTCGCCACCGACCTGGTGCGCGGCGTACGGGCCC
>NZ_JBOHGA010000055.1:0-32741 GCF_050699915.1 Actinophytocola sp. | reverse complement strand
CGCCCGTGACAACGGTGGCGAAGCGTCTCATTCCAGGGATTCTCGGGATTCGCACGATGATCTCCTCGATTCTGCGGTCCGGAGACCGCGAGCAGGGGTGAATCGGGAATGGGCGGGTGACGACTGTCATCCGCCTTTCACCATGGCACTTGCCAGAGAAGCCGAGCAAGAACGCGTCATTCCCACATTCACGGCCACGGCCGGTGATCGGCGCGCACCAGCACCGGGCGGCGGCGCGTGACGGGGTCGGCATCGGCTGATGTCGGACTCGGTGTCGACGCCTGCGAGACCTCGGCGCCGAGGTGGTCGAGATCGGTACCGGGGGAGACCCCTTCCACGCGCCGGCCAGAGCCCCGTACGAAAGGCGCGGGCGCACTCGGCTCCCGGTCGCCGTCTACTACCGGCAGCTCTGACCGGAGCACGGCACCGCCGGCTTCGACCTCGCCCGGCCGTCCCAAGGGAATCTGGCAACGGATGCCTCTGAAGGGCGGCTTCCGGTTGGTGATGTTCCGACCGATCATGGGTGGGTCGGGAAACCCTGCATCCCGGAGGTAACGATGAGGTTCTCTCCTCCCATCCTGAGATCCGTCCTCGCCGCCGCGCTCGCGGCCGCGACTGTCGTGGGGCTGGCAGCGCCGGCCTCGGCGGCGGCCGGCAGGTACGTCGCGCTCGGTGACTCGTACTCGTCCGGCACCGGCGCGGGCAGCTACGGCGACAGCGGTGGCTGCAAGCGAAGTGCGAACTCCTACCCACGGCTGTGGGCGAACGCGAACGCCCCTTCGTCGTTCGCGTTCGTGGCCTGTTCCGGAGCGGTGACCAGTGACGTGCTGAACAACCAGGTCTCGGCCGTCACGTCGGACACAGCCCTGGTGACCATCTCGATCGGCGGCAACGACGCCGGCTTCGCCGACGTCATGACCGACTGCAACCTCGGCTCGGACTCGGCGTGCGTGAGCCGCAACCAGGAGGCGCAGAACTTCGCGCGCACCACGTTGCCCGGGCGGCTGAACAACGTCTACACCCAGATCCGCGACCGTGCGCCGAGTGCGCGGGTCGTGGTGCTGGGGTACCCGCACATCTACGAGCTCGACGGCTCGTGCTGGGCGGGCCTGAGCGAAACCAAGCGCGCGGCGATCAACCAGTCCTCGGACGTGCTGTCGTCGGTCGTCTCCGGCCGGGCCACCGCATTCGGCTTCACCTACATCGACGCCCGCAACACGTTCCGCGGCCACGAGATCTGCGCGTCCGGTGCTCGCTGGATCAACAGCGTCACCTGGCCCGTCGACGAGTCCTACCACCCGAACGCCGCCGGCCAGCGTGGCGGCTACTACAACGCCTTGGAGTCAGTGGCGTAACCGTCTCGATCGGGGCCCGGCCGCGTCGTGCGAGCCGGGCCTCTGTCGTAGGGGCCGCGTGCGCGTCGGTGAGCAGTCGTCTTGACCGGTTGCGTATGGCAAGCCGTGCGCCACGCCACGGCGAGGACGCTCTGCTCGCCGTGGTGCAGGGCGAGCACCTTGACACCTACGACTTCTAGGACGAGGCCGCGCTCTGGATGGTGCCGCACCCGGCCAACCCACCGATTCTCACCGGCCGAGAGCTGTACGCGATCATGTGGTGACCTTCGCCCTTCGCGCCGCACGACGGTCCGTCTCGCGTCAGAGTCGTGACTGCCTGCCTCCCAAGCGCGGCCCTCAGCATCCGACGCCGACCCAGCGACGAGCTACTCTGCGGCGACAATTGGCAAACGGTGTGCCTGATTGCCGGTTGTGATGGCGCCTGTACCGGTGGAACCTAGAGCGCACAACACATTCCGCCAACACCGCATCGTCGGTGAGCCCCGCGGGAGGTACAGCGTGAAACGTACCCGTATCTCAATCGTGGCCGGCGTCGTTCTCGCCGCCACCACGATCCTGTCAGTCACCAACGCACCGGCGACCGTGGCCCAGCCACCCGGAGCGCCGTCAGACAGCGGCGAGTACCGGGTGGCGCAGGTCAAGACCGCCCAGCAACGCAGCGAGATCGCCCGCACCGGCGCCGCGGTCGACTCCGCGGAGCACGGCGGGGTGAACATCACCGCGACAGCCGAGGAGGTCCGGCGAATCCGGGCACTGGGCTACGACGTCCAGCGCCAGGAACTCTCTGTCCCGCCAGGCACTGGAGCGGCACCGCTCGACTTCCCGCCCGCGGACTCGAGGTACCACAACTACGCCGAGATGACCGCCGAGGTCAACCAGGCGCTGGTCGACCATCCGACGCTGATCAGCAAGCGCGTGATCGGCCGGTCGTACCAGAACCGGGAGATCTGGGCGCTCAAGCTCTCCGACAACGTCGCGACCGACGAGGCCGAGCCCGAGGTGCTGTTCACCCACCATCAGCACGCCCGCGAGCATCTGACCGTCGAGATGGCGCTGTACCTGGTGAAGCTGTTCACCGACGAGTACGCCACCGACACGCGGGTCCGGAACCTGGTCAACAGCCGGGAGATCTGGCTCGTGCCGGACCTGAACCCGGACGGCGGCGAGTACGACATCGCCGCCGGCACGTACCGAAGCTGGCGCAAGAACCGGCAACCCAACTCCGGCTCGTCGAACGTGGGCACCGACCTGAACCGCAACTGGGCCTACAACTGGGGCTGCTGCGGCGGTTCCTCCGGTAGCACCGGCAGCGCGACCTACCGCGGCCCCAGCGCGGCGTCGGCGCCCGAGGTACGGGTGGTCCGCGACTTCGTGCAGAGCCGGGTGGTCGGTGGTCGGCAGCAGATCATCACACACATCGACTTCCACACCTACAGCCAGCTGATCCTGTGGCCGTACGGCTACACGTTCAACGACCTCGCACCCGGCCTCAGCCAGGCGGAGCGCGACACCCATGCCCGGCTCGGGCAGATGATGGCGCAGACCAACGGCTACACACCCGAACAGTCGTCGGACCTGTACATCACCGACGGGACGATCAACGACTGGCTGTGGGGCGTGCAACGGATCTACACCTACACCTTCGAGATGTACCCGGGACCCAGCGGATCGGGCGGCGGCTTCTACCCGCCCGACGAGGTGATCACCCGCGAGACCACTCGCAACCGGGCGGCCGTGCTGCTGCTGCTCGACTACTCCGACTGCCCGAGGCGCGTCATCGGTCAGACCTGCGCCGCCTGACCAACAACGCAGCGGTGCCCGCGCGACCTCATGTGCGGGCACCGCCGCCGCCCGTCCGCACGGCAGCGAACCGCCCGTGCCGCGCCGTCCGGCGTCAAGGGGTCGCTGGGTCGTCGAACAGGTCGCCCTCCATGCTGCCGTGCGTGGTGTCCGGGGCTGGTTGCGCCGGTTCGAGTTGGTCGGCCGGCGGATCGAGGGTTTCCTCGGTGGCCGCGGGTGGTTCGAGATCGATCGCGTGCGGCTCGTGGGCGGTCGACTCGGTCATCGGCAGGCCGTCGTTCATCGCGGTCATCGAACGCCTCCTCGCCACGGTGGTGCAGGTGGAGTACCCATCCTTGCGCCGGTCACGCCTGTCGACGACACGCAGGCTGCGGTCTCGCGAACCTCGTCCATCCAAAGAGGACGATGCGTCGGCTCACCGACGCGGCGCCGGGCCGGTTCCAGACCCTCGAATCCGAGGCGCTCGGGGTGAAGGGGCTTGTTCTGCCGCCCCTCCACCCCGGGTCGCTAGTAGTACGCCGGGTCCCAGCAGTTCTTGTCCTCGGGATAGTCCCCGGGCGCCGGCTCCTCCGGGGGCGGGGCGTCGGGCTCGTAGCCGTCCTCGGGGTTCGGCCCCTGGCTCGGGTCGTGGTCCGGCGGGCAAGTCGGGCCGTCGTTCGCGTCGTCGCCCGGGTAGGTCGGGTCTTCCCAGATGACGGGGCCGGGATCGCTCGCCGGCCCGGGGGCGGGGGCGGTCGGGCCGGGTTCGTGAGCCTCCCCGGGAGCGGGGGTCGGTTCCCAGAAGATCGGGCCGGACTCGTTCGGCGGCTCGTCGTGCGGGTGCTGGCCCCAGCCGTCGTCGTAGATGATCGGGCCGGACTCGATCGGCACGTCCTCGCCGGGTTGGGACTCGATCGGGTCCACCCAGACGGTCTCGTCGTCCAGCTGCTCCGTCCGGTCGACGTCGGTCAGCGCCTTCAGCAGTTCGCCCAGGCCGACTTGCGGGTTCGTCATCGTTCTGCTCCTCGGATGCTCGATCGGGCGACGGACTTCGCCCGGTTGGGCACAAGTCTCGGTCCCTCGCCCGCCGCTGCCATCGGGGCGAACCCCCTCAGACCCCCGTCGCGCCAACCAAGCCCCCTGGCTGGCGCCGCCGTACCTCCGGAAACGTCGCCGCCGACTAGTTCGGGCGATCTCGCCAGTCGGTCCGCGACCACCGCGCGCGACCGTCCGGTCAGCTCGTGACCTGATAGGCGGCCGACGTCTCGGTGCTACTGGCCGGACTGCTCCTGCTCACCACCGGCACCATCCTGCTGTTCGTTCGGCGCCGCCGCACGGGGGCGTGACCCGAGCGTGCCGTTTCGTTCTGCTCCAATTCATCTCGTCGGTGCGCGTTGAACCGCATTGTGATCTCCAGGATTTCTCCATTTGATCAGTCGCGCCTGAGCGCGCGTTCCGCCGGGGCACCTCCGACGAGCACGGCCGGTCACCGTGTCGTCGGCCTGTCAGGCGGCCGCGAACGGCGTGAGCGTGCGACGGCTGCTAGCAGCTCAGAACAGGGTCGCGGGCTCGACCGGGTCCGGCTCGGGCAGCGCGTCGAGGCCGGGCACCAGCGCTCGCACGTCGTCGTGGAACCGGCGGGCGAGCGCCGGCGCGTCGTCGTTGTCGGGGGTGTGCACGAAGACCGTTGGCGACCGGCCCTCGCGCAGCCAGCCGGCGACCACGCCGGTCCACGGCCGCCACCCCTCGACCGTCTCCTCGACCGAGTCCCGGCCCAGGTAGCGGACGATCGGCCGGTCGGTCAGCGCCCGCGTCCGCCGCGGCAGCCGCGGTTTCTTGGCCCAGGCGTCCTGCGCGGCCTCGCTGTTCGGCGGACTCTGGAAGAAGACCGTGGTGTCGAACGGCACCCACTCGGCGTCCGCGTCGGCGAGTGCCCTCTCCAGCAGCGACGTCGAGCCGGCGTCGGTGAAGAACCCGGGGTGGCGCACCTCCACGGCGCGTCGGCGGTCGGCGGGAAGCCGGCGCAGGAAGCGGCCGAGGGCGTCGACGTCCGAGGGGCCGAACGAGGCGGGCAACTGGGTCCACAGGACCGCCCGTTCGCCGAGGGGTTCGATCGCGTCCAGGAACGCCCGCATCTCGGCCTCGACACCGGCGAACCGGCGTTCGTGCGTGACGACCTTGGGCAGCTTGACCACGAACCGGAAGCCGGGGTCGGTCTGCCGCGCCCAGGTCGCGACGGTGTCTCGGGCGGGGGTCGCGTAGAAGGTGGTGTTGCCCTCGACCGCGTTGCACCAGCCGGCGTAGGCCCGCAGGCGCTCCTTGGCCGGCAGCGACTGCGGCAGGAACCGCCCGGGCCACGCCTTGTGGGTCCACATCGCGCAACCGACATGAAGACGCGCCACTCCGCCCACCTCCCGTCGATCGTGCGTGCAAACGTACCGGCGCGCCCACCTGGGCTCGTAGGATTCCTCCATGGCTCGAGTGGTGGTGCTGGGCGGAACCGGGCACATCGGCGGCTACCTGGTGCCACGGCTGGCGGCGGCCGGACACGAGGTGACGGTGGTGACCAGGGGGAAGTCCACGCCGTACCGGCCGATCGGCTCGGTCGAGACGGTGCTCGCCGACCGCGCCGACCCGACGTTCGGCACGCGGGTGCGTGACCTGGAGCCGGAGGTCGTGATCGACCTGATCTGCTTCGACCTGGCCAGTGCCCGAGAGCTGGTCGAGACGTTGCGCGGTCGGGTGCAGCACTTCCTGCACTGCGGGACCGTGTGGGTGCACGGTCCGTCCTCGGTCGTCCCAACCTCCGAGGATGCGCCGCGGCATCCGTTCGGTGAGTACGGGGTCGCCAAGGCCGAGATCGAGCGCTGGCTGCTCGCCGAGGCGCGCCGCACCGGCTTCCCGGCCACCGTGCTGCATCCGGGGCACATCGTCGGCCCCGGCTGGCCACCGATCAACCCCGCCGGCCACCTGGAGCTGAAGGTCTTCCACGCCCTTGCCGCGGGGGAGGAGCTGGTGCTGCCGAACCTGGGTATGGAGACGCTGCACCATGTCCACGCCGACGACGTGGCCCAGTCCTTCACCGCCGCGATGGCGCATCGAAGCGTGTCGCTGGGGGAGAGCTTTCACGTTGTCTCCCCGGCCGCGCTGACGTTGCGCGGCTACGCGGAGGCGGTGGCGGCCTGGTACGGCCGGGAACCGAGGCTGGCGTTCCAGCCCTGGGACGACTGGCGCCAGACGGTCGCACCGGGCTCGGCCGACCTGACGTGGGACCACATCGCCCACAGTCCCAACGCGAGCATCGCGAAGGCGACCCGCCTGCTGGACTACCGACCTCGCTACAGCTCGCTGGAAGCTGTTCGCGAGTCCCTGGATTGGCTTGCGGCGCAAGGCGCCGTCCCGCCATTTTCCTGACGAGACCAAGCTCGTCTACTGTGGACTCTGCGGTTGTGGCGGAATGGGGACAGCCGTCGAGTCGCGGATGACCAGCCGGCAGGGATGGGTGTGTCTGCCGGGGGCGGGCTCCCCGTTGATCGAGGCCAGCAGGAGGTTGGCGGCGGTTCGGCCGAGCTCCTCCAGTTCCATGTCCACACTGGTCAGTGCGGGCTGGCAGCCCAGGACCATCACGTCCCAGTTGTCGAAGCCGATCAGTGCCACGTCGTCGGGGATCCGGCGGCCGGCCCCCCGGAGCGCGTCGGCCACGCCGCGGGCGATCTGGTCACTGCCGCAGAAGACGGCGTCGAAGTCCGCGCCGAGCAGGATCTGCACCGCCTGCCGGCCCCATGCCTCACTCCACTCACCGAACAACGGCGGGGCGACCAGGTCGAGACCGGCCTCGGCGAGCCGGTCCTCGGCGGCGGCGGCACGTACCGCGGCGGAGTGGTGGTGTTCGGGGCCGGTGATGTGGGCGATGCGGCGCCGGCCGACCGCGAGGAGGTGATCGACCGCCTTGCGCGCGCCGCCCTCCTCGTCCGGCACGACAGAACAGTCTCCCGGGCCGGTCGAGCTGATGAAGGCGTATACCACCGGGATGGGCAGGCCGGCGCCGATCGGTGCGCGGGCCTTGGTGCGGCGGCCGGTGACGATGATGCCGTCGACGCGGCGGCTCAGCAGGGTGCGCAGGTAGTACTGCTCGCGGATGGGGTCGTCGCGTGCGTCGCACATGAAGACTGACATCTCGCCGGCGCCCAGCGCGTCCTCGGCGCCCATCATGAGCGGGATGCTGAACCGGCCGATGGTGTCCGTGGTGATCATGCCGACCGTGTAGGTCCGGCCGGAGTTCAGTGCCACGGCCGCCTTGTTCGACTGGAAAGCGAGCTGCTCGGCCGCGGACAACACCCGGCCCCGGGTCTCCGGGCGCAGCGACCCCCGGCCGTTGAGCGCCTTGGACGCGGTGCCGACCGAGACGCCGGCGAGTTGGGCGACGTCACTGATCGTGGCCGGCTTGTTTCCGACTGCGTTGCCGAGGTTTTCCGTGGGCATTGACGCAGGATACCTCCTGTCGCCACGGATCGTTGTCATTCAACGACTTGACACTCCACGGTGTGGTGCTAGCGTGTCGGAAAACGGTTTCCGAAGTTTCCTCATCACTCCTCGTCGCCAGACCCATGGCCTGGTGTTAGGAGGCACGATGACTCGACCCAGGGCCATCGCCGCCGCATTGGCCGGCGTACTCGCCCTCACGGCCTGTCAGAGCGGTCCGTCGACAGAGTCGGCCGGAGACACGAAGTCGGTGGACGACGGCACGACGATCACCCTGTGGACGCGGGCGCCGACGCAGACCTTCACCCAGACTCTGGTCGACGCGTACAACGCCGGCCACAAGAACAAGGTGAAGATGACGGCCTTCCCGGCCGACTCCTACCAGCAGAAGGTCGGCACGGCCGTGGGCGCGAAGCAACTGCCCGACGTGCTCGCCGCCGACGTGGTGTACGCCCCCAACTACGCGTCCAAGGGTGTGTACCTGGACATCACCGCGCGGGTGAACGAGCTGTCGTTCAAGGACACGCTCGCGCCCGCGCACATGAAGGTGGCCACCTACAACGGAAAGAACTACGGCGTCCCGCACGACATCGACCTGTCGGCGATCTTCTACAACAAGGTGCTGTTCGAACGGGCCGGCCTGGACCCGGAAAAGCCACCGACCACTTTGGACGAAGTGGCCGCCTACGCCAAGAAGATCCAGGCACTCGGCGGCGGCGTCAGCGGCTACTTCTTCGGCGGCGCCTGCCCAGGCTGCCAGCTGTTCACCAGCTGGCCGATGATCTGGGCCTCGGGCGGCGAGGTGCTCAACGAGGAGGGCACCGCGTCCACGATCGACAACCCGACGGCGGCCAAGGTGTACTCGTTCCTCCGCAAGCTGTACGACGACGGGGTCGTGCCGAAGTCGGCGAAGAACGAGTCCGGTCCGACGTGGGGCCAGCTGTTCACCGAAGGCAAGGTCGGCATCCAGCCACAGGGCGCCACCTTGCTACAGGCCCTCGAGGAGGGGCCGGACCTGGAGGTCGGGGTCGCGCCGATCCCGGGCCTGACCGGCGGCAGCTCGTCGTTCGTCGGCGGTGACGTGCTCGGCATCAGCGCCAACAGCCAGCACGCCGCGGCGGCGTGGGACTTCATCTCCTGGACGTTGTCGGAGGAGGCGCAGGTGGACGTGGTGGCGAAGAGCAAGAACATCACGGTCCGGTCCGACCTGGCCGACAACACCTATGCCAAGCAGGATCCACGACTCGGCGTCTTCAACAAGCTCGCCGGCGAGGGGCAGACGCCGATCGCGGTCAACTTCGGCAAGACCTACAACGATCCCAACGGGCCATGGACGGCGGCGGTGATCGACGCCGTGTTCGGCAGCGCTGACGCGGCATCGGCCTTGCGCGAGCACAACGCGGCCATCACCGACTCGCTGGCCAGTGGCGGCTGAGGCGTAGTGTCGCTGTCGCCATCGAGGGTGTCGGCGCCGGCAGCTGCGGCGCCGACACCTCGCCCGACATCCCGCCGCCTCTCGATCGACCGGCGCCGAAGCCGGCTGGGGATGCTGTACTCGGCTCCGATGGCGGCTCTGGTGGTGGTGCTGTTCGTCATCCCGCTGGTGCTGATGGTGTGGATGTCGCTCAACCACTGGCCGCTGCTCGGCGCGTCCGCACCCAACGGCGTGGAGAACTACCAGGCCTTGAAGGATCCGCTGTTCCTGCGCGCGGTCTGGTTCACGCTGAAGTACACGGCGATCACCACGGTCGTGCTCGGTCTGGTCGCGTTCGGACTGGCGTTGCTGGTGCAGCGGGACCGGCCCGCGGTCGGCGCCTTCCGCACCGTCTTCTTCCTGCCCAGCGCGGTCGGGCTCGCGTCGACCACGCTGCTGTTCTACGGGCTGTTCAACACCGACGCGTCCCCACTGAACGAGCTGGTGCGGTTCCTCGGCCTCGGCGACGTGGACTGGCTCGGCTCGAACGGCAGCACGCTCGCCTCGACCGTCGGCATGATCACCTGGCGTTTCGCCGGCTTCTACATGCTCATCCTGATGACCGGCCTGCAGAGCATCGATCCGGAGCTGTACGAGGCGGCGCGGATCGACGGCGCCAACCGGTGGCAGATCATGTGGCGAGTGACGCTGCCGCTGCTGCGGCCGACGATCGCGCTGACCCTGGTGCTGTCGCTGACCGGCTCGCTGCTGGCGTTCGACCAGTTCTTCATCCTCACCGGCGGCCGGCACGACACCGCCACGGTGGTGATCGACATCTACCGCGAGGCGTTCCTGTCGCAGGATCTCGGCCGGGCGGCCGCGGTCTCGGTGGCGACGCTCGCCGTGCTGATCGTGCTGAACATCGCACAGCTGAGGCTGATCCGCCGCGAGGGGCGGTGAACGCGTTGCGCAGAGCCGGGTTCTTCGTCACCTGCGCCGCGCTGGCGGTGCTGTTCCTGCTGCCGATGCTGTGGACGGCCTACGCGTCGGTGCACGGACGGCAGGCCGCGAGCGGCGGCCAGGGCTGGGGAGGGGACAACTACCGGCGGCTCGCCGACTACGGCATCGGGCTGGGTACCTACCTGTTCAACACGACCGTGGTCGCGGTCGTCGCGGTCACCGTGACCGTCGCGACGACCACCCTCGGCGGGTACGCCGCGGCCCGGCTCGCCTTTCCCGGGCGCAATGTTCTCTTCCTGGTCACGCTGGCCATTCTGATGGTGCCGTACACGACGATCCTGGTGCCGCTGTACATCCTGCTCGGCTGGATCGGCCTGCAGAACTCACTGATCGGCCTCGGGCTGGTGATGGCCGTGCTCCAGCTGCCGTTCGGTCTGTTCATGATGCGGAACTCCTTCGAGGCGCTGCCAACCGAGCTGGAGGAGGCGGCGCTCATCGACGGCTGCACGATCGGCGGCGCGTTGCGCCGGGTGCTGCTGCGTGGGGTGCTGCCCGGCATCGTCACCATCGCGCTGTTCTCGTTCCTGGCGTCGTGGAACGAGTTCGTCGCGCCGCTGATCTTCCTCACCGACGGCGAGAAGTTCACGCTGCCGGTCGCGTTGTTCAACCTCCAGTCCGGCAACTTCGGCTCGGTCGACTTCGGTGCGCTGCAGGCGGGTGTGGTCACCTCCGCGCTGCCGTGCGTGGCCGTGTTTCTGATCCTGCAGCGCTACTACGTGCGCGGTTTCACCTCGGGCGCCCTGAAGGGGTGAAGGAGACTCGATGCCTGGTCCCGTCTGGCCTACGTCCGCCGCCACCGCGGCACTGCGGCCATTGCCCCTCGACGACGTCACCTTCGCGCCCGGCGGCTTCCTCGGCCACTGGCAGCGGCGCAGCGCCACCCGGTCGCTGCCGCACTGCATCGGCCGACTCGGCACCGCGGGCAACCTCGACAACCTGCGCCGCGTCACCGGCGAGGCCGATGGCGACTACCAGAACATGTGGTTCGCCGACTCCGACGTCCACAAGACACTGGAGGCCGCTGCCTGGCAGCTCGGCCGGACCCCGGACGCGGCCAAGCTGCGTGCCTTCTTCGACACCACCGCGGCGCTGCTGACCAAGGCGCAGGGCGAGGACGGCTACCTCAACTCCTACGTCACCGTGGTCAAGCCGGACCAGCGCTGGCGCGACCTGCACTGGAGCCACGAGCTGTACTGCGCGGGCCACCTCATCCAGGCCGCGGTCGCCGCCGCACGGTCCGGGGTGGGCGCGGAGCTCGTCGCGGTCGCCCGGCGGTTCGCCGACCTGATCGTCGAGCGGTTCGGCACGGTCGACGACCTCGACGGGCACCCGGAGATCGAGACCGCGTTGGTGGAGCTGTACCGGGTGACCGGGCACCGGCCGTATCTCGACCAGGCCAAGCGCTTCGTCGACCTGCGCGGGCACGGGCTGCTCAACGGAGAGCACTTCGGCTCGATGTACTTGCAGGACCACGTTCCGGTACGGCGGGCCGAGACGGTCGCCGGACACGTGGTGCGCCAGCTCTACCTGCTCGCCGGCGTGGTGGACGTCGCCGTCGAGACACACGACGACGAGCTGCTGACCGCCGCGCGCCGGCTCTGGACCGACGCGTACGGCGCCAAGACCTACCTCACCGGCGCGCAGGGGTCCCGCCACCGCGACGAGGCGTTCGGCGACCCGTACGAGCTACCGCCCGACCGGGCCTACGGCGAGACCTGTGCCGCGATCGCCGGCTTCCACTGGAACTGGCGCATGCTGCTGGCCACCGGCGAGACGAAGCACGCCGACGAGATGGAACGTGCGCTCTACAACGTGATCGCCGGCTCGACCTCCCCCGACGGCACCCACTTCTTCTACTCCAACACGCTTCACCTGCGCACCGGCCACGACGGATCGCACGAGGACGCACCGTCGCAGCGGTTGCCGTGGTACACCTGCTCGTGCTGCCCGCCGAACCTCGCCCGGCTGCTGGCGTCGCTGTCCAGCTACGCCCTCACCACCGACCACAGCGGACTCCAGGTGCACCTGTACACCGCCGGCGAGGTGAACACCACAGTGGACGGTTCGCCGGTACATGTCGCGATGCGCACCGATTACCCCTGGAACGGTCGGGTCGAGCTGACCGTCACGACCGACGCGCCGATCACCCTGACACTGCGGATCCCCGGCTGGTGCCCACCGGACGAGGTCCAGGTCGATGGCACGCCGGCCGACGCCGCCGACGGCCATGTCCGGCTGCGCCGCGACTGGTCCACCGGCGCCACCGTCACGCTCGAGCTGCCCATGCCCGCTCGGGTAGTAAGGCCCCACCCACGGGTCGACGCGGTACGCGGCTGCGTCGCGCTGGCGCGTGGCCCGCTCGTCTACTGCCTGGAACAGACCGACCTGCCGCCCGGCGTCACGCTGGAGGATGTCCGGATAGACCCGAGCGCACCGCTCACCGTGAGCCGGCTGCCGGACATACCCGCGACACTCACGACGAGCGCCAACGTCCACGCGCCACCCTCGGATGCGCTGTACCCGACCGGCCCCGCCGCTGACGGCCGGGGCGAGCCGATCACGCTCACCACCGTTCCGTACTTCCTATGGGGCAACCGAGCACCGGGCCCGATGCGGGTCTGGATTCCCGTCGCCACGACATGACCTCCGCGGGGCCCCGTCTCGTAGGCAGAACTACCCATCCTGCTCGAGCCGGGATGGGGTGTTCTCCCGAGGCGTTGCGACGTCGCCCCGGCCTACCGTCATGGCCCAGGCACGCCCCGGCATCGGCCTGGGTCGGGCTACACGGGAGGCGGTCATGAACGTCGATGACAGGGCGGCGCGGCCGCATGTCAGGCGCCCAGCTGTCCATTCTGCCCAGCTGCGTCATGTCTATGACCGGGTCCTGGCCGGTGCGTCGGTGCGCAGCCGCTTCGTCGATGTGGGTGTCGGTGATCGGGTCCATCTGCTGGAGAAGGGCACCGGGCCGTCGGTCGTTGTCCTGCACGGCACCGGGAACCCGGCGGGGTTCCTGCTGCCCTTGCTGAACGACTTGGAAGGTGTCCGCGCGTTGGCCCCCGACCGACCCGGCATCGGGCTGAGCGACCCGATCGACCAACCACGAGGCCGCTTTCGCGAGATCGCGGTCGCCTGGCTGGACGACCTGCTCGACACCCTCGGACTGGAGACCACCACGCTGCTCGGCCACTCGGGCGGCGCGGTGTGGGCCTTGTGGTACGCGCTGGCTCATCCGGACCGGGTCACGCGACTCGTGCTGATCGGTCCGCCCGCGCTGCCGAAGACGCGGTGCCCGTTGCCGCTGCGCGTGGCCGCCACCCCCGGAGCAGGAGATCTGCTGTCGCGGTTGATGCGACCCACGCCCAAGTCGATGTTGAAGTTCGCCGACCAGGTGGCTGGCGAGAAGACGACACTCGCCGCTCATCCCGATCTGGTCGACCTGCTGGTGGCCGCGGGCCGAGATCCGGTCACCGACCGTGCTGCCAGGGCAGAGCTACGCATGTTCGTCTCTCCCTTCGCATTGCTGTCGCGGTCCGGGTTCCGGCGACGATCCAGCGTGAGACCCGACGAACTGAGCCGGCTGGCGATGCCCACGCTGCTGATGTGGGGCAAGGATGAGCGACTGGGCAGCGTCGCGGTCGCCCGGGCAGCAGCGGACCTGATGCAGAACGCGCGACTGGAGGTGCCGCCCACCGGGCACGCGCCATGGCTCGGCCGGCCTGCCCAGACCGCCGCGTCGGTCGCAGACTTCGTACGGCGCGAACAGAGTGGCCCGCCGACGACATCGGTCCGGTACACCGCGAACGACTGACACCGAACGGGACGCTGGGCGTCGGTCCATGTGGTCAGTCGCTGGGCGGTAGCCAGGCTCGTGTGGCGGCGGTCAGGGCGTTGGTGCCCTGGTCGAGAGTGGGGTTGATGACCGGGGCGTACAGGGGTGAGTGGTTGGCCGGTTGGGCGGCGACTCTCGTCCGGATGTCGTCCATCGATGTGGCGCCCGCGAATGCGTCGGGGTCGGCGCCACCGAGTAGCCAGTAGACCAGTGGGGCGTCGGCGGCGGTGGCGAAGATGCCGACGTCTTCGCTGCCGGTCACCGGGCCTGGATCCACGACGAACGGCGCTGTCGCGGTGAGCGCCGGGCGGGTTCGTTCGACCGCGTCCGGGTCGTTGACGGTGGCCGGGAAGGAGGTCTCGATGGTCACGTCGGGTGGTTTGGGTGCGCCGGCTGCGGTGGCCTCGCCCTGCACGATGCGTTCCACGGCCGCGAGGGTGCGGTCACGAACGTCCGGGTCGTAGGTCCGGATGTTGAGGAGGAGTTCGGCGTCGTCGGGGATGATGTTGGCGGCGGTGCCCGCGTGGATCGCGCCGACGGTGACCACGACCATGTCGGTGGCGGCGATCTCGCGGGAGGCGATGGTCTGGAGCCGCAGCACGGCCGACGCGGCCATCACAACGGGGTCCACGGCGGCCTCGGGGCGCGAGCCGTGTCCGCCTCGGCCGTGCAGGGTGATGCGGATCGTGTCGGCGGCGGCGAACGTCGGGCCGGCGCGCAGGCCCAGCATGCCGGCCGGGATGGGTGCCACGTGCTGGCCCAGCACCACGTCGGGGCGGCCGAACCGGTCGAACAGGCCGTCGTCGACCATCGCGTTCGCCCCGCCGCCGAGTTCCTCCGCGGGCTGGCATACCGCGAGCACGGTCCCCGACCACGTCGAGCGGTCGGCGGCCAAGGCGCGCGCCGCCCCAACCAGGCACGTCACGTGTACGTCGTGACCGCAGGCGTGGGCCACCGGGTTGCCGTCGACCACGACGGTGCTGGCGTAGGGCAGGCCGGTCTTCTCCTCGACCGGCAACGCGTCCATGTCCGCCCGCAGCAGTGCCGTAGGCCCGTCGCCGTTGCGTAGCACGCCGACCACGCCGGTACCGCCGACACCCTCGGTCACCTCGAACCCGGCTGCGCGCAGCTCTCGTGCCGCGACGGCGGCGGTACGGGTCTCGGCGAACCCGAGTTCCGGATGCTGGTGCAGATCGCGATACAGGTCGGCCAAGTCCATGGCGACCACTATCGACATCGGGACGTCCAACGGCAACACGAGGCTGGTCCACCGAGTCGAACGGATCAGCGTGTGAGGTGAACCTCCGCGGTCTGTTCCACCGCCGACGACGGCACCTCGATCACCGGGACCGGCTTGTTGCTGGGGTTTCCACTGTTCGCTCCGCGGTAGCTGAAACTCAGTTTCCCGGATGCACCGGGGACCTCGTCCAGGCTGTTCAGGTTGAGCATCTGGTTGAGCACGTCGACATGACTCGGCAGGGTGTGGTCCGGATGCGAACGAGCGGACAGCCGCGCCGCCTTCGCCGCGATGAGCATCGCGTCGTGGGTGGATATCGCCCCGCCGTCGTCGAGGTCTGTCTGGGCGAACCCGAGCTCGCGGTACTGGTCGTAGAACTCCTTGAAGAACTGCGGAGTTCCGGGCGCACCCCTCACCCAGCCATGTGGATCGGTCTCGGTCGCGTACACGACGCTGAGATTCTTCTCCGCCAGCTGCGCCTGCTTCGAGCGGAGTCCCAGTGCGCCGAAGTCGGCACCCGCCGCGAGCACGGTCATCGGTGTGTCCGGGCAGACCCGGTTGTGCAGCGAATCCAGAAACCCGCTGAAGTCGACGACCCGACCGGCGTAGAGAACCACTTCGGGCTTCACGGCGCACAGGTTCGCCGTGATGTTGGTGAAGAGGTCAGGGCTCGCCTCGGACAGGCCTGACTTTCCCACGAAACTCTGCGCGGGATACTCCTTCGCGAACGCCATGCCCTTGTCGAAGTCGGCGCGCAGCGATCTGGTGAACAGGTCCGAGCCGGTGCGCGTCCCGGAGCTGGGGCTGGCATCGGAGTTCGCGTCGTAGACCATCAGGGCCGAGTCCAGCTTCGGGTGGTGCCGCAGGTAGGTGCGAAGGGCCGCGACGTACTCGGTGTTGGGTGGTGAGGCCCGGACGAACCCCCGGATGGCGCCGTAGTTGAGCTGGTCGGCGGTCGCGATCGAGCTGACCATCGGGATGCCGCGCTGCGCCAGCCGCTTGGCCGCCTGCTCGGTCTGCACTGTGGACAGTCGCAGACCGACCACGGCCACCAGCGGGTCGGGGTCGTCGACCATTCCTTCCAGTTGCTCGACCACCGGCCGCCACTGCAGTTGATGGCTGCCCCAGTTGGCCAACACCAGCTTGACCAGCGGCCGCCGGTCGCCGACGGCCGCGGTGTGGTTGATGCGGTACTGCGCCGTGTACGCGCCCGCCAGCTCGTTGCGAACTTGCGCGACACTCGCTGCCGAGGTGTCGGTCACCGTCAACGGATCCAGTAGTGCGACGGTCACCGTCTCGCCGGAGCCGCTCACCCGCCGGTTCTCCGTGGCGATCCGGGCCTGGATGTCGGCGAAGGACTGGTGGAACACGAAGGTGCCGTCAGTGACCCCCACGCACTGACCGTCGATCCGCTGGACGCCGGAGCCTTCGTTCCCGCAGCTGTCATCCGGCCACACCTTGACGGCGACCACCGTGGCGACGACCGCCACCACCACGACCAGCGCGACCGTGGTGCGATGCCGGCGCAGCCGAACGCGGAGCCGCCGCCAGAAGCCCTGCGGATCGGGCGGCCCCGCCCAGTCGTCCTCTTGGCCGAACACATCATGGTCGTCGGACACGGAACCTCCTCAGCTCCACAGCTCGGCTTGCTGGCGGTGACTGTCAGCCTCGTTCAGCAGCGGTTCGGGGTCGCCATCGGCGAGCCCGGCGACGAAGTCGTAGTCGGCGGCGATCTGGCGGTGCAGGGCGCGGCGCCGGTTGGAGATGAAGGGGTCGTAGGCGATCCAGCGGGCGACGATCAGGCGGGTCAGCCGCTGGGAGCGGCGGTCGATGGCGGCGCGGAGCTGATCCATCGGCGACACGGTGGGATCGACCGGCCGGCGGGGCATGCTGGTGACCGAGCGCAGCAGCCGGACCCAGTCGGCGGAGTCGTCGGCCAGCCGCTGGCGCAGGCCCTCGCTGGCAATGGTGATGTCGCCGTTGGCCATGGCGTAGTGCAGGCTGCCTTCCTCGTCGCCGTCCTGGTCGCAGCGGGCCAAGAACCATTCGTGGACCTTCGTCCAGTCGGGCGCTTCGGCGCCGTCTCGCGCGGCAAGCTGAAGAAGCAGCAGGCGGCGCAGGACATCCGGTCCGGCTCCGCCGGAGGCCGGCCAGAGCACGGGGGCGATCTCGCGATAGCTGTTGATGCCGCCGATGAGCAGGTCCCCGCGGGCGGCGAGCAGGCTGGCGTGTTGTTTGCGGCTGGCCGCGGCGCAGGTGACCAGGTCTTCGTAGGTGTCCTCGGTGAACTCGCCGAGCAGTCGTTGCCTCAGCCGGTCGACCAGCGGCAGGCGGTCCGGGTCGCGGCCGGGTTCGGGGAGGTCCAGCAGGCGTGTCAGGGCGTCGCCGTGCTCGAGAGGGTGCTCGCGCATCGCGTCCACGAGCAGCGCGGTCGACGAGGGGTGGCCGTCGGTGAGGCGATAGACCATGGAGGTCAGCTGGTGGTTGGCGATCGACTGGACGTGGCCGTCGGGGTTGGGCGGTAGCGCCGACACCAGCACGCCTGCCTCGCGTTCGCTGAGATCACGCAGTACGAAGTGGCACCACCAGTTGGGCTCGTCGTTGACTTCTACGGCGAGATCGGCATCGCTTTCCGGGCCGACGTACTCGACCAGCCCCGGCCCGTGCACCCCCGCGAGCAGCTCGCCTCGGCTGGTGGCGACCGCGGTCACCGGATCGGCTGAATCTGTTCCACGCACCAGCCGACTTTTGCGGGCCTCTACCAAGCCGTTGACGAAATCCTGGCCGAGTGGCGTGTCGGTGTTGTCGAGTAACATCACGCAGTTGAGTGTCATCTCGAACGCGTGCTTCGATTTCTGGAACTCGTGCCGCAGGTCAGCGAGTAGGGCATTCCAGAGCAGTTCGTTGACCTGGATGGTGTGCCCCTCCCTCGTCCAGGTATTGAGATCAACGAGGGCGTCGAGCGGATTCTTCCGCAACCCACGGTCTTGGTGGGCGTACCACTCGGGAGACAACGCCCGCACGCGGCGGATCACGCGTAGCACCACTTCGATCCCGAGCCTCGCGGGGGCCTGGACCGCGGCGCCGTCTGGTGCGAGGAGTACGGCGATCGCGCCCGCGGTGTCCCGGAGAATCGGCCGTATCGCGTCGATGTCGACATGCGCGGAGAGCAGCCGCTGGACCTCCGCGCGCGCCTTCGGGCGACTGCCCGGCAGCTCGGCCTCCATGACCAACCTGCCGATCGCCAGCCGGGAGAACTCCAGAGAGCCGTACCGCTCGCACGTATTCCCGAGCTGGAAGGCGATAGCGGACAATACTTCGGGAACGGTTGCCGCCCGATTCCGCTCGAAGTCGATCCGCGCGACAGGGACACGCTGCTCGAACCGTTGAACGAGGGCGTCGACCAAGGCGGTCTTTCCGCAGCCACGGGCGCCTTCGAGTACCAGGACCGGGTGCCTGAGACTGCGCGTCACACCGCGGTGCGGTCGGCGCGCCATGAGTTGTTGCACGAGTTGCACCGCACGCCGATGCCCAAGAGTCTGATCGCCCTGCTCCACAGGTCTAGTTCTAGTCGATCACCGATCGCGGCCGCCAATCTTTGACCAAACACGTGGACGACAGGAACGCCGAGTCAGCGCTGACAAGCCGGAAGGAGTCCCGGGTCCGAACACCGTCACCTGAGCGGCCGCCACCGCTACGGGTGGGTTTGGCGCTGGTTCACAGACCGATACCGCAACGGAACAACCCGGCCGGGTCGTATGTGGCCTTGACCTCGCGTAGGCGGGGGAGGTGCTCGCCGTAGTAGTGGGCCGGGTCGCCGGCATGGGCGAGATCCGGGTAGTTCGGAAACCGGCGCCGGCGTGGTGAGTGATCGCGTACGAACCGCCGACCCAGGCGACCGCCGCGGCGCGGCTCCGGGCTGTGGCGCGCGTGCCGGTCTGCACCGTGTGCGGCCGAGCACCCCGTACCCGCCGCCGAGCACGGCCCCGGTCACGCCGACCGAGCGGCACCAGCCGACCGGCACAACCAGCCCCTCGCTCGCGAGCCGGTCCGCGAGCACGCCGACGCGCACCCCGGCGCCCACGATCACCTGGTCGGCCAGCACCTCGACCGTGTCCAGACCGCCCAGGTCCACCACGACTCCGTCCGATGTGGAGTGTTCGGCGAAGCTGTGCCCGCCGCCGCGGACCGCCCGATGAACATCTTGCGCGCGAGCTGGCCGCTGCGATCGCGCGAGGCGTTCGAACCACCCGGCTCGGGTGGTCGAGGATGTCGACAGCCGGAGCGCCGCTGGTCACTGCCGTCGGCGCCAGTCCCACGGCGCGCCGGGTGCTGCTCCACGAGTTGTCGGCAGACCGCTCGGATCCTCAGATGCCCAGTACGTCGCGGCGCACGTCCTCGTTGTCACGTAGGCGATTCGACGGGGCGCCGACGATGATCCGGCCTTCGGCGAGCAGGTAGCCGCGGGTGGAGATCTCCAGTGCCCGGTCGATGTCCTGCTCAACGAGCAGCACACTCACGCCGCCCTGGTTGATGGTGGTGATGGCCTCGAAGACCTCGTCGATCACGACCGGGGCGAGGCCGAGTGACGGCTCGTCCAGGAGCAGCAGGCTCGGTCTGGCCATCAGGGCGCGACCGATGGCCAGCATCTGCTGCTCTCCGCCCGACAGGCTGCCGGCCAGCTGCGTGGACCTGGCCGACAGCCGGGGGAACAGCTCGAACACCTCGGCCATGGTCTGCCGGTACCGGGCCCGGGCCGTGCGGCGGTAGGCACCGAGACAGAGGTTGTCGTGCACGGACATCTGGCCGAAGATGCGGCGTCCTTCGGGGACGACGGCCACGCCGTGTGCGCAGACCCGGTGTGCCGGCAGGCCGACCACGTCGACGCCGCCGATGTCGATGTGGCCCCGGACCGACGCGTGCAGGCCGGCGACCGACGCCACGAGCGTGGACTTCCCGGCGCCGTTGGGACCGATGAGGCTGACCGTCTCACCAGCGCCGACGTCGAGGGTGACGTCCCACAGTGCTTGTGCGTCACCGTGGAACGCGTCCAGCTGACTGATCTCAAGCATGTGCGCGCCTTCCCAGGTAGGCGGCGACGACAGCGGGGTCGGCCAGCACTGTCTTGGGGTCGCCGTCGGCCAGGCACGATCCGCGGTCGAGCACGACGACGCGGGTGGACAGCGCTTTGACCACCCGCAGCAGGTGCTCGACGATGACGATGGACACGCCGTTGGCATGGATGCGGCGGATCACAGCGACCGCGTTGTCGATCTCCGCGGGGTTCAGCCCGGCCAGTGCCTCATCGAGCAGCAGCACCTTCGGCGCGGTTGCGAGAGCGCGAGCCATCTCCAGCAACTGCCGCTGGTGCAGGTTGAGCGCGGACGGGTAGGCGTCCGCCAGATGATCGAGCTCGACCACGGCCAGGTGTTCGGCGGCGACGCGGCGGGCGTGTGCCAGCTGTCTGGGCACCCGCCCGAACATGACGGCCATGGCCACGTTGTCCCGCACGGTCATCGACGCGAACGGCCGCGGGATCTGGTAGGTGCGGGCCACGCCGGCGTGGGCGATCCGGTGTGGCGGCAGAGTTGTGGTGTCGTGACCGGCGATGAGGATGCGGCCACTGGTCGGGCGCAGGCTCCCGGCGAGCAGGTTGACCAGCGTGGTCTTGCCCGAGCCGTTCGGTCCGACAAGGCCGACCAGCTCACCCTCCCGGATCTCCAGGGTGAGGTCGACCACCGCGCGCACGCCGCCGAAATGCCGGGTGAGGTTCCGGCACTCCACCAGCACCGCGCCGGCCGCGTCCACAGGGGATGGTAGTTCGTCCTTTGTGGATGGTACGGGTTCCGCTCGCGACGGCGCCTCCGCACGGGCACGCCGCCGCAGCGGCGACAGGGCGACCGCAGTGCCGGTGAGCATCCCGATCAGGATCGCGTCGAGCGGCTCTTCGATGCCGCCCGCCCACAGCGCCGCGGTGACAAGGCCGAAGGCGATCAGCGTGCCCGGCCACTGGTTCCGGAGTCGAACGTAGAGCCCGTCGGGTGCCACGACGACCAGCACGACCAGTACGGCTCCGAGGACGATGAGCGGCCAGCCGGTGAGACCGAGGGCGGTGAGGCGATCCTGCAGCAGCACGACCAGCACCGCCCCGATCAGCGGCCCGGACCAGTGCGTGCGCCCGCCGAGCACGCTCATCACGATCACGAACAGCGGTACGGTCAGATTGAACACGCTCTCTACGGTGACGAACCCGATCTGGAGGGCGAAGACGCTGCCGCCGACCCCACCGATCACCGCACTGGCCACGAGTGCCTGCAGCTTGTACCGGAAGGTCCCGACCCCCAGCGCCTCGGCGACGTCCTCGGCGTCCCGAATGGACGCGAGCGCCCGGCCGGACCGCGTGTGCGCCATGACGAACGCCACCGCCACCGCGACCCCCGCGACGATCAGGCTGGCCAGGTACAGGAAGTCCTGGAGCAGGCCGAGCTGGGCGGGGAAGGGCGGAATGCCGACCACGACCCCCTGGCCGCCGTCGATCGCGTTGTTGATCCGGGCCAGTGCGGCGAGGATGAACGGCACGGCCAGGGTGAGCAGGGCGAAGATCTCGCCGCGCAGGGATCGTAGCCGGAACGCGACGAAGCCCATCCCGAGCGCGAGCAGCGCGCAGAGGGCCGCGGCGATCACGACGGTCAGGTAGAAGTCGACCTGGTGCCGACCGAACAGCACGGCCGTCGTGTACGCCCCGACACCGACGTAGGCGGCCTGGCCGAAGCTGAAGTACCCGCTGTACCCGGACAGGATGTTCCAGCTCGTCGCCTGGGTGACCCAGAACAGCATGGTGGTCAGCAGCGCCAGGTATGAGATCGGGAAGCCCAGGGTCTCCCGGTACAGTGACAGTACGGCCAGCGCCGCGACCGCGAGCGCGATCCCCGCCAGCCCCCGCAGGATCACCGGAACGCCTTGCGGGCGAACAGCCCGTGCGGTCGCAGCAGCAGGGTCACGACGATCACCGAGAACAGCACGAACGGCGCGGCCGCGGGGGACAGCAGCAACGACACCACGCCCGACAGCGCGCCGACCACCAGGCCGGCGACGAGCGTGCCGATCAGATGGCCGATACCGCCGAGGATCACCACGGCGAACACCGTGCCGAACCACTCGAACGCCGTGGCCGGGGTAAGCGCGTTGGCCAGCGCGAACAGCATGCCGGCGACCGCGGCGGTGGCGCCCGAGACCGCGCCGAGCAGGATGCCCATGGTGCGGTGGTTGATCCCGTACGCGGCCGCGATCGTGCGATCCTGCGCGCTGGCGCGCATGGCCCGACCGACGAATGTCCGTTGCAGGGCCAGATGGGCGCCGGCGATGAGGGTGACCGCGATCAGGAACGCGAACAGCGTGGTGACCGGGAACACGAGGCGCCCCACGGAAACCGATGCCGTGGCGTAGGGGTTGACCGTCGAGCTCATCCGCTGGAAGTCGGCGCTCCAGACATTGCTCACGACCTGCACCGTGATGATGAGCAGCCCGAAGCTGACCAGCAGCGAGTTGAGCTCGGTGATGCCGAGCCGTTCATAACCCCATTGCAGCGCCCCGCCGAGCGCCGCCATGCCCGGCGCGGTGACGGCCAGCGTCAGGATGGGATCCATGTTCCACGCCGAGGCGAGCTGGAAGGTGAAGTAGGCACTGACAAGGATCATGCCGAAGTGCGCCAGGTTGATGATCCGCAGTACGCCCCAGATTACCGAGACGCCGGCCGCCATCAGCGCGTACAGACCGCCCAGCAGTGCTCCGGCCAGAGCCGACTGAACTGTGCTCACGACGGTCCCTCGCAGGCTCGGTACCGCCGCTCGCGGTCGCCCTGTGTTATCGATTCGCTCGCAAGCTCGCTCATGCCGACTCAGGACGCCGGCCGGCGTAGCTCCGCCGCGGCCCGGTCGGCCGGCCACACGGTGACCCAGTCGGAGTTCTGGACCTGCTTGATGGTCTGGGTGGTCGGCCAGAAGTTGTTGACCTCCGGGTCGAACGTGAGGTCCCCGTTGAACGTCGTGGTCGCTCCGTTGCCGTGCAGCTCGTCGCACAGCGCCGCCTGGTCGAGCCCGCCGCTGCCCACGACCGCGTCGGCGAGGATCTCCCAGGCCGTCCACGACGCCGCGGCCTGCGTCTCGAAGACCGTGTAGGGGAGGTCTGCCGCCTCCGCGCGACTCTGGAACTCGTCGACGATCTCGGTCGCCTCCGGGGCGAGTTCGTCCAGAGTGGACTCATTGGGTTCGAAGATGCTCACGGACAGCAGGCCGTCGGCCGCGGCACCGAGGCCGAGCGGTGGGCCGGGTGCGGGGAACAGGCTGAACATGAGTGGCGGTGAGTAGTTCAGCTGTGTCATCGCCTGCAGCAGGTTGACCGGGTCGACGCCGAGGCCGTTGTTGACGACGAGGTCGGGTGCGGCGTCGCGCACCTGGGTGGCGATTGGAGCCCAGTCGGTGGTCGTCGGTGGGTAGCGGATCTCGGCGACGACGTCGAGGCCGCGTTGCTTGGCGATGGACACCGCGCCGGCCCGGTCGGCGTCGGACCCGTAGGAGACGAAGTCGGTCGAACCGTTCTGGTTGGTGAGGATGGCAACCTTGGCGGGTGGGTTCGGCAAGCTCGCGACCGCGTCGAACAGCTGGTTGGGGACGAACTTGTTGGGCTCCGGGCCGATCGACCAGCCGGGGAACTGGCAGTCGTAGTCCATCTGCGGGGCGAGCACGGACGTGTGTTGCGGCATCGTGAAGCCGTGCCGCTCCGCCACCGCCATCGCCGAGAGGATGTTGGGCGTCGCGTACGGCCCGATGATGAGGTCGACCTTGTCCTGGCTGATCAACTGCTCGTAGAGGGTGGCCACCTTCGCCTGGTCCGACTCGTCGTCGCGGACCACCCAGCGCACCTCGCGGCCGAGCCATCCACCGTCGGCGTTGAGCCGGTCGACGAACAACTCTCCGGCGATCTTGTGAATGGCGCCGGTCGCGGCGAAAGCGCCGGAAAGGGACAGCGTGGAGCCGACCACGATCGGTTCGTCGGAGTCGGCGGGCGCGCCGCTGTCGCTTCCAGACTTCGCCTCACAGGCCGTGCCGAGGCCGATCAGCGCTACGACCGCCACGAGTACGGAACCACGACGTCCCATGCCTCAGTTCACCTCGCAGGTGTTGTGAACGGGCTTCGGCACGATCCGATAGTTGTGGCGGCAAGTGTATGCACTGCGTCCGCCGATGTGCAATGACGTGGAATCGCTTCTCCAATGTGGACGCGAACCGCGACCCGAAGGCCGAATAACCGCTCAAGCCGCGCGGCGCATCGGGAGCCGCTACGGGGTGGTGGACGGCGGAAGGTCGACGGTCAGCCCGTGTTTCGCGGCGAACAGGCTCGCTCCCCAGGTCGACGTATGCCCGGCAGAGATGCCCCAGGAGCACGGCCTCCAGACGTCCGGTATCGACATCTCGGCTGAGCGGTAACGCCTCGAACAGATGTGCCACCGCGTCGGGATAGTTGACTCACCAGAACTCGTGCGGTGAGGCGAGGCCGACGTCGGGGCTACCGCCAGGTCCGGGTGTCCGGCGCGGCGAGGCTGCTGGTCAGCAGGTCCATGTACCGCTGCGTCCACGACGCCATCGTGGCGGCGTCGAAGAGCTGGGTGGCGTACTCCACCTGCAGCATCATCCCGCCGTCGTCGGTGGCGATCAGGTTCCAGGTCTGCTCGGCGCGCGCCACGGGCAGGTCCACATCGACGGGGACGGCCGGCTCGACACCCTCGAGCTCCAGCGCCGGCATCGCCCAGTTGAACAACCCGAACAGCACCCGGGGCGGTGCCGGCCAGAACGGGCCGCCCAGCTCCTCGTTCTGCGTGGCCTGCGGGATGGCCGGCAGTTCCATCTGCTGCCAGATCGCCTCGGTCGCGCGGGTGACCAGCTCGTCGAACGAGTCGGCGTCCGCCACCCGCACCATGAGCCACGCCGGGTGGGTGAACAGGCCGACGACGTCCTCGAACCGTGCCTCGCCGCGGTTGGCCATCCCGCAGAGCGACGCGACGACCGCCGAGCCGGTCAGCTCGTGGCCGAGCCCGGCGAACACCGCGAGCAGCACCGCGAACGGGGTGGTGCCGCGTTCGGCCGCGACCGCCGCCACTCGCTCCGTCAGCGACGGGGACAGGTCGACGCGGATGACCTCCCCGCCGCCGGTGACCCGTTCGGCGCGCGGCCGGTCGACGGGCAGCCGCAACGGTTCCGCGCCCCACTGCCGGGCCTGTGCCGCCCACGCCGCCACCTTCTCCCGCGTGGCCGGGTCGGCGAGGTACTCCTGCTCCCAGTGGGTGAAGTCGAGGTAGTCGGCCGTCAGCGCGGGCAGCTCCGGCTCGCCGCCGGTCAGCGCGGCACGGTACAGCTCGCCCAGGTCGCGGATGAGCACGGTCGTCGACCAGCCGTCGCTGAGCGAATGGTGCACGGCTATCAGCAGCTCGGCCACCTCGGCCGACACGGTGAAGAGGACGGCTCGCATGCCCGCCTCGCCGTCGAGGTCGAACGGCCGCGTCGCCCGGTCGAGGACGGCCGCGTCGAGGTCGGCCTCGGTCACCTCGACGACCGGCAGCGGCACCGGCCGCGGCGCCAGCACCTCCTGCCACAGCTTGTCGCCGTCGCGCCGGTAGCGCGTGCGCAGTGTGGGATGGCGCTCCGCGAGCGCGGTCAGCGCGTCCCGCAGCGCGTCGTGGTCGAGGTGGCCGCGCAGCGTGAACCGGGTCGCGATCGTGAGCACGCTCGGCGTGTCGCTGTTGCGGGTCAGCCGGTAGGTGTGGCGCTGGCCGCGGCTGGCCGGGGCCGTGCGGACCACCGCGTCCTCGCCCGTGTCGCCGCCGGTGTCCCCGGGCGGCGCGAGGTGGGCCATGAGACCGCGGACGGTCGGCGCCCGGAGGAAGTCCAGGACGCCGAGTTCGACGCCAAGCTCCGAGCGGATCCGGTTCACCAGCCGGACCGCGGTCAGCGAGTGGCCGCCCAGCTCGAAGAACGTCGACGTCGCACTCACCTCGTCGACGCCGAGCTCGGCGCACCACAGGGCCCGCAGGCGCTGTTCGAGGCCGGTCGCGGGTTCAGCGGGTTCAGCGGGTTCAGCCACGACCCGGTCCGCCGCCGGCTCCGGTAGCGCCGCGCGGTCGAGCTTGCCGCTGGTGTTGAGCGGCAGCTCCGGCAGCGCCACCCACGCGGTCGGCACCATGTGGTCCGGCAACCGAGTGCCCAACTCGGCGCGCAGCCCCGACACGGTCACGGCGGAGTCCGCCGGCACGACGTACGCGGCGAGCGAGACCACGCCGTCGGGTCCGGTCCCGGTGCGCACGGCGGCGTCCCGGACGCCCGGCAGGCCACGCAGCTGGTGCTCGATCTCGCCCGGCTCGACGCGGTACCCGCGGATCTGCACCTGGGCGTCGTTGCGGTGCAGGAACTCCAGCTCGCCGTCGAACCGCCACCGCACGACGTCCCCGGTGCGGTACAGCCGGCCGTGCTCGCCGTGGTCGGCGAACCGGGCCGCGGTCTCGGCCGGGTCGAGGTAGCCCCGGGCCAGCTGCGCGCCACCGAGGTACAGCTCGCCGGCGACGCCCACCGGCACCGGCGCACCGGACGCGTCGAGGACCCGCACCCAGGTGCCGGGCACCGGTCGCCCGATCGTCGGCGGCCCCTCGCCGCGCGGCGGCACCCGCGTCCACGTGGACGCCACGGCCGCCTCCGTCGGGCCGTAGATGTTCCACACCGCGAACGGCGCCGACTCCGCCGGCCGGCGCCGCAGCCGGTCGCCGCCGGTGATCAGGTGGCGCAGCGCGACGCTGCCGTCCGCCGGCCAGTCCAGGTCGAGCAGCAGCTCGCACATCGGCGTCGGGATGAACGCCACGGTAACGCCGACGCCGATCATCCAGTCCCGCAGCCGCGGCGGATCGAACCGCAGCTCCGGTGGCACGACGTGAAGGGGCGCGCCCGCGTGCAGTGCCGGCCACACGTCGATGACCGAGGCGTCGAAACCGGGGCTGGAGAACCACATCAGCCGGTCCGCGGCGGTGATCTCCAGATCGCGGCTCAGCCAGGTGAGCGTGTTGGTGATCGCGCGGTGCTCGACGACACAGCCCTTCGGCACGCCGGTGGAGCCGGAGGTGAACAGCACGTACGCGACGTCCTCCGGTGAGCGCACCGGCACCGAACCTGGTGCGTGCTCACCATCCAACTCGTCGACGAGGACGACCGGCACCCCGGCAGGCAGCGCGCCGGCCAGCGTCGAGTGGGACAGCACGGCCGCGACCCCGGCCTGGTCCAGCATGGCCGCGATCCGGGCGGGCGGCTGCACTGGATCGACCGGCACGAACGGGATCCCGGCCCGCAGCACGCCGACCATCGCGACCACCGCGTCGGCGCCACGCGGCAGGTGCACGGCGACGGGCGCGGGGAACCCGGCCGCCGCGTCCGCGTCGGGGACAAGCGACGCGACCGCCGCGGCGACCGCGTCCGCCTTGCGGTGCAACGCGGCACGGGACAGCGTGCCGGACTCGTCGACGACCGCCGGACCATCCACTTCGGACAGTCCATCGTGGAGCAGGCGGGGCGCGGCGGCCACCGGCCCGCCGTCCTGCCACCGGGCCACGTCGCCATGCCCGGCCACGGCGGACGCCAGCAGGTCGCCGAGCGGGCCGTCCGGCGCGGCGGCCGCGGCGGTCAGCACGGCGCGGAACGTCTCCAGCGCCCGCCTCGCGGTGGTCACGTCGAACAGGTCCACGGCGTAGTTCAGGCGGCAGCGGATCGTGTCGCCGAGGTTGGTGAGGAACAGCGTCAGGTCCAGCGGTGCCCGGTCGGCCGCGGCGTCGCTCAGGACTGCCTCGACGCCGGGCAGGTCCAGCTCGAAGGTGGCCTCGTTGTCGAACTCCACGGCCACATCGAACAGCGGGTTGCGCAGCGGATCGGCCGGGCCGCCCAGGGCGCGGACGATCTCCGACAGCGGCACCTCGCGGTGCTCCTGCGCGCTGATGATCTGGTCGCGGACCTCGCGCACGAGGTCGGCGAACGTGGCGTCGTCCGGCACGCGCACCCGCAGTGGGAGGGTGTGCACGAAGAAGCCCACCGTGCGTTCGGTGCCGTCGGGCCGGTGCGCGAACGGCGTGCCGACGACGACGTCGGCACACCCGGACAGCGCCCGCAGCGCCGCGACATACCCGGCGAAGAGCACCATGAACGGGGTGCTCCGGCGGGCGCGGGCCAGCTCCTTGATCGCCGCGGTCGTCGCGGTGCCGAGCGTGACGCTCACCGTCGCGCCGCGACCCGACGGCTCGGCCGGACGCGGCCGGTCGGCCGGCAGCGAGATCTCCACGGGCGCGCCGGTGAGCAGGTCGGTCCAGTAGGCGAGCGAGCCGGCGGGGACGGGCGACGCGGGCGCCAGCGCGCCCGGCTCGGGCAGGTCCGGCACGCCGCCCGTCATCGCCGCGCGGTAGCACTCGGCGAGCTCGGTGGTGAGGATGTCCGCGGACCACGTGTCGATGACCAGATGGTGCAGGCGCAGCACCAGCAGGTGCCGCCGTTCGCCGAGGCGCACCAGCCGGGGCTCGAACAGTGGGCCGTGCGCGAGGTCGAACGGGTGCGCGGTCTCGGCGGCCATGATCGCGGCGGCGGCCTCGTCCGGATCGGCGCCGAGGTCGTCGGTCACCGGGAGCGTGATCTCGCGGGTGCGGGCGACGACGCGCCGGGGCTCGCCGTCGATCTCGCGGAACACCGACCGCAGGCCGGGGTGGCGGGCCACCACGGTCGTCATGGCGGCGCGCAGCGCCTCGACGTCCAGGTCGCCGTCCAGGCGCACGACCAGCGACTCGTTGTAGGTCGGCCGGCCAGGGAAGGCCTGCTCCAGGTACCAGATCTGCCGTTCGGTGGTGGTCGTCTCGTGCACGTCCGACGCGGTGAACGCCGACCGCAGCCCGGAGATGTGCGGCAGGCCCGCGGTGATCCGGGCCGGCGGCAGTCCGAAGTCGACGAAGCAGGAGATCTCGTCGACGCCGATCGCGGTGAGCGCGTGCACGATCGGCTCGCAGTCGGCCGGGCTGCCGATCAGCGCGCGGTCGGCGCAGTACCGCTCGTACGCGCGGGAGAGCAGGTAGTCGAGGTCCTCCTTGTCGGTGTTCTCCAGGTCGATGGAGAAGCCGAGGCTGTTGGTCACCTGGCCGAACAGCGCCAGCGACGAGCGCAGGTAGGCGCAGAACGGTTCGAACGCCTCGGCGCGGACCCGCTCGGTGTCCTCGCCGAGGTAGGTGTGCAGGAGCAGCACGACGCGGCCGCCGGCCGGGTCGAGCCCGTGCTCGGCCCTGGTGCGGCGGTAGAGCGCGATGTTCTCGGCGAGCTGGCCGACGTCCTGTGCCAGCAGGTTGGTGATCACGCCGAAGCCGTTCGCCGCGGCCTGCCGGTAGCTGTCCGGGTTGCCGACGATGGCGGTGTAGAAGTCCGGCTCCTCCTGGACCGGCCGCGGGTACAGGCGCACCTCGACCGGCTCTCCGTTGCCCGCCGTGCGGGTGAGCGCGTCACCCCGCCACAGCGCGCGAATGGTCTCCACACCGGTGTACATGGCCTCGCGGTGCTTGCCGTAGACCTCCGGTGCCAGCACGAAGTCCCGCGCGTGCCAGCCGCTCGCCACACCGAGCGACACCCGTCCGCCGGACAGGTTGTCCACGACGGACCATTCCTCGGCCACGCGGATCGGGTCGTGCAGCGGCAGCACGACGCTGCCGGAGTGGATGCGCACCCGGCTGGTCTGCGCGGCGATCGCGGCGGCGAGCACCGACGGGTTCGGGAACACGCCACCGAACGAGTCGAAGTGGCGCTCCGGCAACCAGACCGCGTGCATCCCGCTGCGGTCGGCGTAGCGGGCGGCGGCGAGGATCGCGGCGTACTTGTCGCCGTCGCCGTCGTGCGGGTAGTCGCCGAAGAAGTAGAGGCTGAAGTCCGGAGTGGTCGGTGCGACCTCCACCGCGTCCGGCTCGGCGAGCGGGATGCGCGCCATCGCCGGGATGCGGGGCAGCGGTGCGCGCGGGGCGGTGCCCGGCGGGCGGGAGCCGGGCAGGAACCCGCCGCGGCGCAGGTCGTACAGGGAGTTGCGCACGGCGTCGGCGACGAAGTCGACGTCGCCGTCGCTGTGCGCGGTGGAGAGGAAGAAGTTGCGCCATTCCCAGACGTGCACGCCTTCGAGCACCAGGTGGTGGAACAGCAGCTCGAGGTTTCCCCGGTGCACGAAGCGGAACAGCGACCCGAAGTGGTGCAGCTCCACCGGGAACTCCTCGGTGGTGAAGAACTCGTTGAGCGTGCCCGCGAGCCGTGCGGTCCGCTCGTTGAGCCGCTGCTGGAGTCCGGGGCCCTGGTCGCGCAGCCAGGTGAGCACGGCCCTGGCCGCGACCATCGACACCGGGTGTTGGATGTAGGTGCCGCCGAAGAACGTGGTGTCGCCGGCCGGGATGCTGTCGTCCCCGTAGGACCAGAAGCCGCCGTCGACCCAGTCCATGATGTCCGCGCGGCCGGCGATCGCGCCGATCGGGTAGCCGCCGCCGATGAGCTTGCCGTAGGTCGCGAGGTCCGCCCGGACGCCGAAGATGCCTTGCGCGCCTTGAGGATGCGGACGGAAGCCGGTCAGCATCTCGTCGAACAGCAGCACGATCCCGTACTGGTCGCACAGCTCGCGCAGCGCGCGCACGAACTCCACGGGCTGGCGGTCCGGGTAGCGGCTCGGCACCGCCTCCACCACGACCGCGGCGATCTCCCCGGCCTGGCGCCGGATCATGTCCAGGCTCTGCTCGTCGCCGTAGCGCAGGACCAGCATCTCGGCGACCGCCGAGTCGGGGATGCCCGGGGAGACGGGGACGGTGCGCAGGCCGTCGCCGGTCGGCACGGTGCGGCCCAGTACCGGGTCGATGTGGCCGTGGTAGGCGCCGTCGAACATGACGATCTTGGTGCGGCCGGTGTACGCGCGCGCCAGCCGGAACGCGGCCGAGTTGGCCTCGGTGCCCGACGAGGCGAACGCCGCGCGGTCGTGCCCGGTGAGCTCGCACAGCAGCGCGGCGGCCTGGCCGGTCTCCTCGCCGCGCGGGCCGAGCCGCATCCCGTCGGCGAGGTAGGCGTCGACCGCGTCGGTCACGAAGTGCGGCTCGTGGCCGAACATCAGGATGCCGAAGCCCATGGTGATGTCGACGTAGGTGTTGCCGTCGACGTCCTCCAGGTGCGCGCCGCGGGCCCGTTTCGCGGCGAGCGGGTACAGCAGTTCCTTGGTGACACTGCGGAAACCGACGACCGCGCGGCTGTCGGCGAGGGGCCGCCGGTAGCGCTGGGCGATCTCCTTCGACCGGGCGGTCCGCTCGGTGTAGCGGCGCACGAGGTCGTCGAGGTGCGCGCGCTGCCGCTCGTCCAGCCGGCCGCCGGACATGCCGGCGGCGCGGTCGACCACGACCCGCGGTCCGGTCTGGACCGGCGCCGCGGCCGTTGCCGGTGGCGGTGTCGGCGCGGGTGCCTGGCCGTTGCGGGACGCGGTCTCGGGTGCGGCCGGGGTCGCCGGGCGGCCGGCGAGCAGCGCGACCTGTTCGGACATGAGCTGGGTGAACCGGCCCATCAGGTCGAGCTGCTCGCGCACGACGGCATCGTGACCGGACGCGGCCAGCACGCCCGGATCCGACGGTACGGCGGGAAACGCCGGCAGCTGCGGCAGCGACGGCTCGGCCACCGGTCCGGCATCGACCGTGCCATTGAGCGGCGCGGAGACCGGCGCGGAGACCGGAGCGGCCGCGGTGGGTTCGGGCGTCGGCGCGGCCGCGGCGGGCTCCTCCGCCGGCATCCGGTCCACGATCACGGAGCTGAGCCGGGCCGGGGTGTCCGCCTCCTCGAACAGCTCGCGCATCGCGACCCGCACCCCGAAGGCGACCTCGAGCTCGCGCACCATGTTGATCATCAGCAGCGAGTCGGCGCCGAGGTCGAAGAACGGGACGTCCGCGCCGATGTGGTCCGGCTTGTCACCGAGGTGGTGCGCGGTCAGGTCCCGGACCCTGTCGAGCACCTCGTCGTACCGGCCGGTGGTCTCGGGCATGGTGGCGGCACCTTCGGTCTCGGGCACGGCAGGGCCTGCCCAGTGGCGGGTGAGCTGGAACGGGTAGGTGGGCAGCGGCACCCGCCGGCCGGGGTGCAGGGCGGCCCAGTCCACGTCGACGCCGTGGCAGAACAGCGCCGCGACGCCGGGCATGACGCTGCCGGATCCCCTGCGGCGCAACGGAACCCACGTCGTCGCCGGCCACTGCCGGCCGAGTGCGGTGAGCACGCCCGACGGGCCGAGCTCCACGAACGTGGTGGCACCGTCCGCGACGAGCCGCTCGACGCCGGCGTGGTAGTCGGCGGTCTCCCGGGTGTGCGAGCGGACGTGGTCGGCGCCTGGCACGGTGCCGGGCGCCAGCGTGGCACCGCCGAGACCGGTCACCACGGGCAGCCGCAGCGGTCGCCAGTCCAGCCCCGCGGCCTGGCGGGCCAGCTCGGCGAGCACCGGCTCGACCATCGAGGTGTGGAACGCCCGGTCGCCCGCTACGCGCCGGCAGTCGGTGCCGCGCGCGGACAGCGC
>NZ_JBOHGA010000054.1:0-32804 GCF_050699915.1 Actinophytocola sp. | reverse complement strand
CGACGTCTTCCGACGACGACTCCAGGCCACCAGCACCTGTCGTTCCTCGCCAGTCAGGACCACCGGATCGACTGTCGGGCTCGGCATGCCACACCCTACCAACCACCGGCGAACTAACGACTCAGGAAGCTAGATCTTCGCCAGCGCCACCGCGATCTCCGCGGCCAGGCCGACGTTGGCCAGTACCAGGGCCTCGTTGGTGTCCAGCGAGGCGCCGTCGCTCGCCGTGTGGAAGTGCTCCAGCAGCACCGGGGTCACGTCGCCGCCGCGGACGTCCGCGGCGGCCACCTTCGCCATGCCCTCCGTCAGCAGCCGGTCGTGCAGTGCCGCGTCCAGCTCGTGCTCCACCGGCACCGGGTTCGCGACCAGGACGCCCGAGCGCGCCGGCCCGCGGCGGTGCGCGGCGATCACCGCTGCCGCGGACGCGGGCGCGTCGACCCGCCACGGCAAGGGAAAGCACGACTCGCGGCGGTAGAAGGCCGGGAACGAGTCCGTCCGGTAGCCGACCACCGGCACCGACCGGGTCTCCAGCACCTCGATCGTCGCGGCGATGTCCAGCACCGACTTCACGCCCGAGCACACCACCGCGACCGGTGTCGAGGCCAGCACGTCCAGGTCCGCGGACACGTCCCACGAGGACCCCTCACCGGGCGGCGGCAGGTGCACGCCGCCGAGCCCGCCGGTGCCGAACACGCCGATCCCGGCGGCGTGCGCGACCAGCGCGGTCGACGCGATCGTCGTGGCGCCGTCGCGGCCGAGCGCGATGGCGGGGCCCAGGTCACGCGCGGAGAGCTTCGCGAGGTCGGCTGAGCAGACCCGGTCCAGGTCGGCCGCGTCGAGACCGACCCGCAGCCGGCCGTCGAGCACCGCGATCGTCGCCGGCACCGCGCCGGCCTCGCGCACCGTGGCTTCCACGGCGTCCGCGACCTTGCGGTTGCGGCCCGGCGGCAGGCCGTGCGCGAGCAGCGTGCTCTCCAGCGCCACCACCGGCAAGCCGTCGGCGAGCGCGGCGGAGACCTCCTGCGCAACCCGCATGTTCTCCTCGAGTCTGGTCACGTTTGGGGACCGGGATCCGGCACGACCCGCTCCGGCTGGGCCTGGGCCAGCGGCGGCAGCGGGCAGTGCAGCAACGCGCACACGGTACGCAGGAGCTCGATCTCGGACACGGTCATCACCCCGTCGTGCCCGATGACGGTGACCATGCCGGCGACGAGGAACTCCTTCTCCGGACCGTCCAACGCGTCCAGCGCCGGCCACGCCGGCTCGAGTGCCACGGCCCCGGCCGCGGGCGGGTCGTAGGGGAGCGGCGAACCGGGCACCACCCGCGCGAGCCCTTCCCGGTACGCGGCGGACGCGGCCTGCCGGTCGGCCGAGCCGGCCTGCGCGAGCAACGCCAGCAGCGTCGCGGCGGACCGGTCGACGACCTCGCGCGGCGCCCTGTTTCGACGTCCCTGCCGGCTCCACGGCGCGCCCCGGTGCATCGACTCGTGCAGCTCGCGGTGCAGCAGCCGGGACAGGCAGTACTCGAACACGTCGATGTGCCCGTCGACCCGGATGAGCGCGTGGATGCAGGCCAGCACGGCCTCGGCCGCGGGCCGCGGCCGGTGGCGCAGCGCGGGGAAGGCCAGCTCGCCCAGCGGCAGCCGCAGCGCCGGATGCAGCCCGGCGAGTACGTCGGCCTCGGCCACCGCGGCGTCGGCTAGACCATCGCCGTAGCGGGCGGCGAGCACCGCGTGCTGGTTGGCCCGCGTCGCCGGCTCACTCGTCAGCAGCAGGCCGAACACCAGCGGCAGCACGGCTTCCGGGTGCCGGGCGCGGTCGAGCAGCTCGGGTGGGATGGCGTCGAGGATCGAGGCGGCGACGCGTCCCGGTGCCGGCGCGACCGACCCGACGGAGGCGATGACCTCGTCCGGCCGCACGGAGATCGGGGCCTGCGGGGCGGGGAGCGGTGCCGGGCCGGCGGGTCCGCTCGGCGCCAGACCGAGCGCCTCGTCCTCGGCCAGCCCGGCGGGTGGGTAGCGGGCCCAGTGTTGGGAGAGCTCATCGAGCTGACGCTGGTCGAAGTTCGGTTCCAGCGTCTGGATCCGCTTCACCAGCGGCGGGTGCGTGGCGAACAGTCGGCTGAACAGGAAGCCCTCGCCGAACAGCATGTGGCTGACGTCCTCGGCCTTGTCGCTGCGCAGCCGTGACCCGAGCCCGCCGATCTTCTTCAACGCACCGGCGAGCCCCGCGGACTGGCGGGTGTACTGCACCGCCGACGCGTCCGCCAGGTACTCCCGCTGCCGGGAGACCGCGGCCTTGATGATCCGGCCGAAGAACACCCCGATGTAGCCGACCGCGACCAGCGCCAGCCCGATGAGCGGCAGCGGGTTCTTGCTGCCGCCGCGCAGGTGCAGCAGCACCCGGCCGACGATCGCCAGCACGAGGATGCCGAACAGGGTGCCCATCAGCCGGATGTTGAGCCGCATGTCGCCGTTCACGACATGGCTGAACTCGTGCGCGATCACGCCCTGCAGCTCGTCGCGGTTGAGCCGCTCCAGCGTGCCGTAGGTGACGGCGATCGCCGCGTCGGCGGGGGAGAAGCCGGCCGCGAACGCGTTGATCTGGTGTTCGTTCGGCAGCACGTACACCTCGGGCACGGACACCCCGGACGCGATCGCCATCTCCTCGACCACGTTGCGCAGCCGGCGCAGCCGCGGGTCGGTCGTGTCCTCGCGCACCGGGACGCCGCCGAGGCTGCGGGCCACCCGACCGCCGCCACCGCCACGCAGCATCCGGGTGCGCACGAACGACGTCAGTCCGATCGCGACGATCATCAGCGCGCTGACCCAGATGAGGAGCGTGAACACGTCATCGGTCCGCTGACCGGTCTCGCCGAGCGCGCCGAACGCGACGACGGCGACCAGGTCGACGACGACCACGATCGCCAGCACCGCGACGACGAACAGCACCACGAACCGCCGGGAGACCTTGCGAACGTCGCGCTGCCGCTGGAAGAAGTTCATTCGCCCGAGTCCAACGCGATCCGCGGCGCCGCGCGCTTGTGCGGCTCGTCGAGCTCGAGGTAGGCGGCCGGCGCGAACGAGAACATCGACGCGACGAGGTTCGACGGGAACGTGTCCTGCTTGTTCCGGTAGACCATGACCGCGTCGTTGTAGGCCTGCCGCGCGAACGCCACCCTGTTCTCCGCCGACGTCAGCTCCTCGGCCAGCTGCCGCATGTTCTGGTCCGCCTTGAGCTCCGGGTAGTTCTCGCTGACCGCGAACAGCCGGCCGAGACTGCCGGTGAGCGCGTTCTCCGCGCCGGACAGGTTCGCCATCGCCGCCGCGTCGCCGGGCGAGGCGGCCGACCGTGCGCTCACGGCGGCGCTGCGCGCGGACACGACCGCGGCGAGCGTCTGCTGCTCGTGGCGCATGTAGGCCTTCACGGTCTCGACCAGGTTGGGGATCAGGTCGTGCCGCCGCGTCAGCTGGACGTCGATCTGCGCGTAGGCGTTCTGCCACGCGTGCCGCGCCCGCACGAGCGCGTTGTACAGCATCACCAACACGAGCGCGATCACCACGACGACCACGACCACGACGATCAACACCACCACGGCCCGCTCCCTCCGGTTCCTCCAGGCGAGGATAGGGCCGCTCAGTTCACCGGGAACGTCCAGCGCGTCGGCGAGCCCTCGAAGTCACTCGACATCAACCCGACGGCCTTCGCGGGTCTGACCAGGCCCACCGCCGCCAGTTCGGGGGTGAAGAACTCGACCGGGTACTCCGTCCGGTACTTCACGTTGACCACCGCGACGAACCGGACCAGCCGGTCGGACTCGGTGACCAGCTCGACGGTTCCCTCCAGGATCACCGGGTTCTCCGGGTCCTCCGTGGACACCGACACCGCCGAGCCGGCGCGGATGTTGCGCATCTTGCGGGAGTTCGGGCCCGCGGAGAACCACAGCGCGTCGTCGTCCCACACCGCCCACACGGGTGACAGGTGCGGCCGCCCGTCCGGCCACACCGTCGCGACCCAGTAGTCGTGGCTCTCGTGCAGGCGGGCCAGCGCCCAGCTCCACGGCAGCAGGCCGGTGCCTCGGCCGGCCGGCAGGATGCCGTACCCCGGCATGTGGGGACGGGACGCGACCGGCTCGGCCATGGCTGTCCTCCGACTAGTCGAAGATCCCGCGAGCCTTGGCGACCTCCCGCAGCCACCCCTCGATCTGCTGCTCCCAGTTGGTGCGGCCCAGCGCGGCGTACTCGACCACGAACATGCCGAGCATCGACTGGCCGCGCGCGCCGAGGCCGCCGCCCTTGCGCACCCGGACCCGCTTGGTCACGTCAAGCACGACCTGCACGTCTCGCGGCCGGGCGAGGAAGGTGACCGCCACCTCGTGGAACACCTTCGCGAAGCTCGGCGACGGCGTGAAGTTGATCTCCTGGAAGAACGGCAGCTGCTGGTCGGCGCCGTCCAGCCGCTCCTTGACCAGGTTGGCCGAGCTGAACTGGAAGCCCAGCCGGCTCATCGCGTCGAGGATGCGGTGCTGCGCGGGCACCGGCTCGATCGGGATGGCGTCGACGTCCTGCGGGTCGACCACCGTGCGGCTCAGGTTCAGGTTCGTCTGCAGGCCGATGGCCATGCCGGTGAGGAACTTGCCGAAGACCGTGGTGATCGGTGTCTCCCAGGGCATCTGCACCTCGAAGGGCACCTTGATCTGCGCGCCGGCGCGCACCATCTCCTTGCCGGCGAGGTGCACGTTCTGGAACGGCATGTCGACCACCGTGGCCTCGCCGCCGTTGGTGCTCTCGTGTTCGACCCTGGCGAGCAGGGTGACCGCGAGCGACTCGACCTCCTGGTCGACCTGACCGCCGGTGAGCATGACCTCACCGCGCAACGTGCCGCCGGGGCGCACGTGCCGATCGAGAATCCGGGCGTCGACGGTGGCGCCGCCCTGGCCGAAGCTGGCCATCACCTTCTGGAACATGTCGCGAATCCTGCCAGCACCCGATCGGGTGTGGCGTGATTTCCGGCATCATGTAGGCCGTGAATACACAAACATTGCCCGAGGTCGACACACGGCCGGAGGGCACCGACACCACGGGTGACGACACCCCGAAGATGTTCCACTACGTCCGCAAGGACAAGATCACCGAGAGTGCCGTCACGGGCTCGGTGGTGGTCGCCCTGTGCGGCGAGGTCTTCCCGGTGACGCGCTCGCCCAAGCCCGGCTCCCCGGTCTGCCCGGAGTGCAAGAAGATCTTCGAGCGGCTGCCTCCCGGCGGTGGTGACGAGTAGCCGACTACCCTGCCCGCCGCGCCACCACGAGCAGGTAGTCGTACGCGAGCCCGGCCGCCATCTCCTTCTCCGCGTAGGCCAGGAACCGGCGGTCGAGCTCGGCCGGGTCCTGCGCCGCGGCGAAGGCGGCGATCGTCGGGCCGAAGTGGGCCTTGTAGAAGGCGCAGTACTCCGCCGCCGAGGAGAACCGGTCGACCGGCAGGCTCTCCTCGACCGCCGACAGCGCCGACACCCGGTCACCGAACAGCGACCGCACGTGCTCCGCGGACCCCCAGTCGGTCGGCGCCGGGCCGGGCGCGGGCGAGCCGAACACCGCGAAGAACCGGCCGATCGACCCGGTGGGCGTCCAGCTGACCAACCCGAGCCGCCCGCCCGGCCGGCACACCCGCAGCATCTCGTCGGCCGCCGCCTGCTGGTCGGGTGCGAACATCGCCCCGACGCACGAGAGCACCACGTCGAACTCGCCGTCCTCGAACGGCATCCGCGCCACGTCGGCCTCGACCCAGTCGACCGGGGCACCCGAGCGCCGGCCCACGTCGAGCAGCTCCGGCGTGATGTCCGCGGCCACCACCTCCGCGCCCGTCCCCGCCGCGGGGATCGCCACCAGCCCGCTGCCCGCGGCCACGTCGAGCACGCGCTGCCCGCGGCCCACCTCGCAGGCCGCCACCAGCCGCGGCCCCAGCGGGCCGAGCACCTCGTCGGCGACCTTCGAGTAGTCGCCCATCGCCCACACGTTCACGGTCATCCCGGACACCTCCCGGCACCCAGGCTGGCCGACCCAGGGGCAGCGTGGCCACTCCTGATTCTGTAGCGACACCAACGCCTCCGCGGTCCTAGAGTGGCGCCATGCACGGCTACGGGCAGTTCTGCCCGGTCGCCCAGGCCCTCGAGGTCCTCGGCGAGCGGTGGACCCTGCTGGTCGTTCGCGAGCTGCTCGCCGGCAGCAGCCGGTTCAACGAGATCCATCGCGGCGTCCCGCTGATGTCGCCGACCCTCCTGTCCCAGCGCCTGCGTCGGCTCGGCCGGGCCGGCATCGTGGAGCGCGGCGCGCACGGCGAGTACGTGCTGACCGCCGCCGGCCGCGAGCTGTCCGGGGTCGTCGACGGGCTCGGCGTCTGGGGCCTGCGCTGGGCCCGCGACGAGATCCGGCCCGAGCACCTCGACCCGTCGACGCTGGTGTGGGACATGCGCCGCCGCTTCGACCACGACGCCGTGCCAGACCGGCGGATCGTCATCGAGCTGCGGTTCCGCGGCATCACCCGCGGCCACCCGGTCTGGTGGCTGGCCGTGGACCGCGCCGCGGTCGACGTGTGCCTGTCCGATCCGGGGTTCGGCGTCGACCTGCTCGTCGACGCCGACCTGCGGACGATGATCATGGTGTGGATGGGCGACCTGCCGCTCGCCGAGGCGCTGCGGGCGGGCGAGGTCGTGGTCACCGGTGCGCCCGCGCTGGAGCGGGCCTTCCCGACCTGGCTGCGACTGAGCCTGGTCGCCGGCGTCGAGCGGCGGGACTCAGCCGCCCGGCTGGCTCTCGGTACGGGGTGAGCGCGACCGCGTCTCCCCGTTGGGGTTGGGCGCCTCGGTGGCTTCCGGTTCCGGTTCCGGGGCGGCCGGCTCGGCCGGGTGCGGCGCCACCACCTTCCCCATCTCCAGCCGCCGCCACTTGCGCCGCTGCCGGCGGGTCATCCGGGCCGGCCACATCTCCTGGATCGCCGCGTTGAAGTACGAGCCGATGACGATCGCGAGCCCGATGAAGAACGCGAACAGCAGGAACGCTATCGGGGTGGCCAGCGCGCCGTAGGTGTAGCCCGTCGTGGTTATCCACGAGATGTAGAGCCGCAGCCCGATGCTGGACAGCAGGAACACGATCATCGCGAGCACCGCGCCGGGCAGCCCGCGGTGCCACGGCAGCTTGCGCGGCAGCGCGAGCTTGTACAGCGTCGCCAGCGCCAGCACGATCAGCACACCGAGCGCCGGGTAGTAGAACGTGTCGACCCAGAACGCGATCTCCGGCCGCCACGCCGTGGGAAACAGCCGGGGCAGCAGCTCCGGGCCGAGCGCGAGGATCGGCAGTCCGATCACCAGCAGCACCAGCGACGCCAGGTACAGCAGCAGCGCGAAGATCCGCTGCCACACCTCGTTGCGCACGCCGTACTGGTCGTGCGCCACGGTGATCGCGTCGACGAACGACGACATGGCCGACGAGCCCGCCCACAGCGAGAGCAGGAAGCCCACGGTCAGGATCTCGCCGCGCCCGTTGCGCAGTATGTCGTCCACGGTCGGCTCGATGATGTCCCCGACGACGTTGGAGCTGAACGCGGTCCGCGACCACTCGATGATCGCGGAGTGCACCTTGTCGATGACCTCCTGGCCGAGCCACTCGGCGACGTAGCCCAGGCTGCCGAGCAGTCCCAGCAGCAGCGGCGGCAGCGAGAGCACCTGCCAGAACGCGGCCTCGGCGGCCTCGGAGAACAGGTTGCCGTCCCACGCCTTGGCCCACGTGCGCTTCAGCAGCCGCGCGGGTCCACGCCGCAACAGGGCACCGGTCCTCTGCGCGGCGTTGCGGCTCGGGTGTTGTGGCTGTGGACTCATGTCAAGACCAAGCATGGTCCATCGGCACCCGAACGGCGCGGCCCGCCCGATGAACTTCGCCGGACGTGTCGCCCCGGCGACCGCCGCGGCGCGCAGGTACAGTCGTGCCCGCCCTCAATGATGTCGCTTGAGGGCTTTGCTTTGCGTTGGTGTGCGGGGGAGAGAGTGCAGGGGGAGATGGTGACGGCCGAGCCGATCGAGCGAGCGACGACCGCCCGACCGCTGCGGGCCTGGCAGCGCCGGGCGATCACGAAATACCTGGCCGCCGGGCCGAAGAACTTCCTCGCGGTGGCCACCCCGGGCGCCGGCAAGACCGTGTTCGGTCTGCGGGTCGCCGCGGAGCTGCTCGCCGACCGGATCGTCGAGCAGGTCACGATCGTCACGCCGACCGAGCACCTCAAGCACCAGTGGGCGGTCGCCGCGGCCGCCGCGGGCATCGCGATCGACCCCAACTTCCGCAACGGCGCGGGCGCCACCTCCCGCGACTACCAGGGCGTGGCCGTCACCTACGCGCAGGTCGCCGCCCACCCGATGCTGCACCGGGTGCGCACCGAGCACCGCAAGACGCTGGTGATCCTCGACGAGATCCACCACGGCGGCGACGCGAAGTCCTGGGGCGACGCGATCCGCGAGGCGTTCACCCCGGCCATGCGCAGGCTCGCGCTCACCGGCACCCCGTTCCGCAGCGACGACTCGCAGATCCCGTTCGTGGACTACGAGCCGGACGGCAGCGGCTTCCTGCGCAGCAAGTCGGACCACACCTACGGCTACGCCGACGCGCTGGCCGACGGCGTGGTCCGGCCGGTGATCTTCCTGGCCTACTCGGGCGAGGCGAGCTGGCGCACCAGCGCCGGCGAGGAGTTCACCGCCCGGCTGGGCGAGCCGATGACCGCCGAGCAGACCGCGCGTGCCTGGCGCACCGCGCTCGACCCGCTGGGCGAGTGGATCCCGGCCGTGCTCGGCGCGGCCGACCTGCGGCTGGCCCAGCTGCGCCAGACCGTGCCCGACGCGGCCGGCCTGGTGATCGCCTCGGACCACGAGTCCGCCAAGGCCTACGCGAAGATCCTCGCCCGCACCACCGGCCGCGACCCGGTCGTCGTGCTCTCCGACGACCCGAAGGCGTCCGGCCGCATCGCCGAGTTCACCGACTCCGACGACCGCTGGCTCGTCGCCGTGCGGATGGTCAGCGAGGGCGTCGACGTGCCCCGGCTGGCCGTCGGCGTGTACGCGACCAGCGCCTCGACGCCGTTGTTCTTCGCCCAGGCGGTCGGCCGGTTCGTCCGCGCCCGCCGGCCCGGCGAGACCGCGAGCGTGTTCCTGCCGAGCGTGCCCGTGCTGCTCGAGCTCGCGAGCGAGCTCGAGGCGCAGCGCGACCACGTGCTCGGCAAGCCGGACCGGGAGAAGGACGGCTGGGACGACGAGCTGCTGGCGGACGCGAACCGGGTCCAGGACGAGCCGGGCGAGGAGGAGAAGGCGTTCACCTCGCTGTCCGCCTCGGCGGAACTCGATCAGGTGATATATGACGGCTCGTCGTTCGGCACGGCCGCGTTCGCCGGGTCCGCGGAGGAGCAGGAGTACCTGGGCCTGCCGGGCCTGCTCGAGCCGGACCAGGTTCGGGCGTTGCTGCGGCAGCGGCAGGCTGACCAGCTCACGGAGCGTTCTCGGCAGGCGAAGGAGCGGGAGCCGGCAGTCGCGCCGCCGCGGTCGCAGACAGTCGCCGAACGGCTGAGCGCGCTGCGTAAGGAACTCAACACTTTGGTGGCCATGTACCACCATCGAACGAACAAACCGCACGCGATGATCCACAGTGAGCTACGGAGAGTGTGCGCGGGCCCGCCCACCGCGATGGCTTCTGCCGAGCAGCTCGAGGAGCGGATCGCTACGCTGCGTTCCTGGTAACGGTCGGGGAGCCGGTTTGCGTGCAGATGGCCGGTTCGTTGCCAAACTGTGTCAAACACGAGGCGCAAAATGCCCGTTCGTGGCTTCCATCACTGCCCGTCCGGGCATATGTTGTGCACCGCAACATTTCGCCCTGAGGACTGTGAAGGGACCGTTTGAATGCGCAGTACAAGGCTTGCGCTTCTCGCCGCTGGAGTGGGTCTGACCCTCGTCCTGTCGGCGTGTGGAGCCAATGAGGACACGGGCGGCGGCGGTGGCGGCGGGGAGGACACCGCCGACCAGTCCTCGGGTGGCATCCCGGTCGGGGTGATCCTTCCGGAGACGGCCACGTCAGCTCGCTGGGAGGGCTTCGACGAGCCCATGCTCGAGGCGGCACTAAAGGCCGAGGGCCTCGACCCGGACATCCAGAACGCGCAGGGCGACGTGCAGAAGTTCAGCACGCTCGCGGACGGCATGATCAACGACGGCGTCAAGGTCCTGATCATCGCCGCCATCAACAGCGAGATCGGTGGCACGGTCGCGCAGAAGGCCAACGACCAGGGCATCCCGACGATCGACTACGACCGCCTCAACCTCGGCGGCAGCTCCGAGTACTACGTGTCGTTCGACAACGTGAAGGTCGGCGAGCTGCAGGGCCAGGGTCTGGCCGACGCGCTCGAGGGCAAGCAGGGCGCGCAGGTGATCGAGATCGAGGGTGCGCCGACGGACAACAACGCGACCCTGTTCTACGAGGGGCAGCAGAAGGTCCTCAAGCCGCTCTACGACGCAGGCACGCTCAAGCTGGTCCGGTCCCAGCCGATCGACAACTGGGACAACCAGAAGGGCGGCACCACGTTCGAGCAGATCCTGACCTCGAACTCCGGCAAGGTCGACGGCGTGGTCGCGGCGAACGACGGGCTGGCCGGCGCGGTCATCACCGTGCTCAAGAAGAACGGCCTGAACGGCAAGGTCCCGGTCACCGGCCAGGACGCCACCGCCGACGGTCTGAAGGCGATCCTCGCCGGCGACCAGTACATGACGGTGTTCAAGCCGATCAAGGGTGAGGCCGAGGCGACCGCCAAGCTCGCCGCCGCACTCGCCGATGGCGACACCGCCGCCGCGGACAAGATCGCCACCGACACGAGCGAGGACCCCGAGGGCGACCGCGACGTCAAGTCCGTGCTGCTCGACCCGTTCCTGATCACCAAGGACGAGGTCAAGCGGGTCATCGACGAGGGCTACGTGAAGGCTGACGAGGTCTGCACCGGCGACCTCGCCGCCGCCTGCACCGAGCTCGGCATCTCCTGATCCGGTTCGACCCTGGGAGGCCGCGCCCGGCGCATCGGGCGCGGCCTCTCCCCAGGGGTGAGGAGGAATATCCGTGAGTGAGCCCCTTCTCGAGCTGATCGGGATCAACAAGAGCTTCGGCCCCATGCACGTGCTGCACGACGTGGACTTCACGGTCCGGGCCGGCGAGGTCACCGCGCTCGTCGGCGACAACGGCGCCGGCAAGTCGACGCTGATCAAGTGCGTCGCCGGCATCTACCCGATGGACTCGGGCCAGGTCCGGTTCCGCGGCGAGAACGTCACGATCCACTCTCCGCGCGAGGCGGCCGACCTCGGCATCGAGGTCGTCTACCAGGACCTCGCGCTCGCCGACAACCTCGACGTCGTGCAGAACATGTTCCTCGGCCGCGAGCGCGGCAGCCGCTGGCTGATGGACGAGTCCAGCATGGAGAAGGCGGCCCGCGAGACGCTCGCGTCCCTCTCGGTCAGAACGGTCAAGTCCGTCCGCACGCCGGTCAAACAGCTCTCCGGTGGCCAGCGGCAGACCGTGGCGATCGCCAAGGCGGTGCTCTGGGACAGCAAGGTCGTGCTGCTCGACGAGCCGACCGCCGCTCTCGGCGTCGCGCAGACGCGCCAGGTGCTCGACCTCGTGCGCCGGCTGGCGGAGCAGGGCCTCGGCGTCGTGCTGATCAGCCACAACATGGCCGACGTCTTCGAGGTCGCCGACCGCATCTCCACGCTGTACCTGGGCCGGCTGGTCGCCGACCTGCCGGCGAAGGAGACCACGCACAGCCAGGTCGTCGAGCTGATCACGGCCGGCCGGTCCGGCGACGTCGGCCTCGCCCGCCCGGAGCAAGTCACCCTCTGATCACTCACCCGAGGACCCCACTCTCATGACCGAATCCCCGGCCAAGGCCGACACCGCGCCCAACGGCGGCGCGATCTCCGACTTCGGCATCGACACCACGTCCCAGTCCAGTGGTGAGGCGATCCGCGACTACTTCGCGCGGTTGCGGGGCGGCGAGCTCGGCTCGCTGCCGGCGCTGCTCGGCCTCGCCGCGCTGGTGATCGTGTTCTCGGCGCTCTCGGAGAACTTCTTCACCCTGAACAACACGGCGAACCTGGTCGCGCAGGGCGCCGGCAAGATGATCATCGCGATGGGCCTGGTCTTCGTCCTGCTGATCGGCGAGATCGACCTGTCGGCGGGCACCCTGTCCGGCGTGTGCGCGGCCGTGATGGCCATGCACTACGTGCGTTCCGGCAACCTGCTCGGCGGCATGGGCTCCACGGTGTTCTACGTCTTCGTGATCGGCATGCTGGCCGCCGCGGTGCTCGCGCTGGTGATGCGGATCTGGGCCGGCGCCGTACTGAGCCTCATCGCGGTCGTCATGGCGATGGTCGGGTTCGGGCCCGGCACCTGGTACGGCCCGTGGCTCGAGATGCTGCTCGCCGTGTGCGTCGGCGCCGCGATCGGCTGCATCACCGGCTTCATGGTGTCCAAGATCGGCATGCCGTCGTTCGTGGTGACGCTGGCGCTGTTCATCACCTGGCAGGGCGTGATCCTGCAGTTCATCGGTGAGGGCGGCGTGTTCGGCATCCGGACTTCGCCGACCCTGTTCAACGTCGCGAACGGCAGCCTGTCGGTGTTCGGCAGCTGGTTGCTGTGCCTCCTCGCGGCGGGCGGCTACGCGCTCGTCGTGCTGGGCGAGCACTTCTCCCGGCTGCGCAAGGGTTTGGTCACTCAACCGACGCCGATCGTGTTGGTCAAGTCCGGTGCCGTCGCGGTGCTCGCGATCGTGATCACCTGGCTGCTGACGCTGAACCGCTCCCCGAACCCGGACCTGGTGACGATCCGCGGCGTGCCCTACGTCGTCCCGATCATCCTGGGGCTGCTGGTGATCGGCACGTTCGTGCTCAACCGGACCCGCTACGGCCGGCACATCTACGCGGTCGGCGGCAACGCCGAGGCCGCGCGCAGGGCCGGCATCAACGTGAGCAAGATCCGGGCGAGCGTGTTCGTGGTTTCCGCCTGCGCGGCCGCGATCGGTGCGATCGTGTACTCGTCGAAGGCGGGCTCGGTCGATCCGCAGGCCGGTGGGTTGAACACGCTGCTGTTCGCCGTGGGCGCGGCCGTGATCGGCGGGACCTCGCTGTTCGGCGGGCGGGGCAAGGTGGCCCACGCGGTCATCGGCGGCCTGGTGCTCGCGGTCGTGGAGAACGGCCTCGGGCTCCTGCGGCAGCCCGCCGCGATCGTCAACATCGTGACCGGGCTCGTGCTGCTGCTCGCCGCCACCGTCGACGCGCTGTCCCGGCGAAGGGCCGCGGTCTCGGATTGATGCGACAGGAGCGAGGGGTTTGACGAGCACACCCACGGGGACGCCCAACCTGGGTGCGAGACCCGACGAGGTGCGCCGGCACAACCGCACGGTCCTGCTACGCAGGTTGCACATCGACGGCCCGACCACCAGGGCATCGCTCGCGGCTGAGCTCGGGCTCAACCGCAGCACCATCAAGGCCCTGGTGGACGGGCTGGCCGAGTCCGGCGTCGTTCAGGAGCGGGTGCCGCGGCAGCGCAGCGGCGCCGGGCGGCCGTCCCTGCTCGTGCTGCCGCAGCCACACGCCGCCGTGGTCCTCGCCGTCGACATCCGGGTCGAGCAGGTGGCCATCGCCCTGGTCGGGCTCGGTGGCGAGATCCTCGGCCGGAACAGTTGGAACCTGCGGGTGCGCACGCGGGAGCCGGACGAGGTCATCTCGCACGTGGTCGACTCGACGATGGTGCTGGCCGCCGACCTCGGGGTCCGGATGGTGGCGGCCGGCGTCTCGGTGCCCGGGGTCGTCCGCCGCTCGGACGGCCTGGTGCACGAGGCACCGAACCTGCACTGGACGAACGTGCCGCTGGGGGAGCGCCTCGGCTCGGTGTTCGAGGTCCCGATCATGGTCGGGAACGACGCGGAGCTGGGGGCGCTGGCCGAGCACCTCCGCGGCACCGCCCGCGGTTCCTCGGACGCGGTGTACGTCTCCGCGGACGTGGGCGTCGGCGGTGGCGTGATCTCGGACGGCTCGGCCCTGCGCGGGACGGCCGGGTACCTGGGGGAGCTCGGCCACATGGTCGTCCACCCCGGCGGCCGGTCCTGCTACTGCGGCAGCCAGGGCTGCTGGGAGACCGAGGTCGGCGAGCGTGCGATGTGCCGTGCGCTGGGCCTGCGCGAGGGCTCGCCGCGCGGCGCCGTGGTGGCCGAGCTGCGGGCCCTGGCGAGCGAGCCCTCGACGATCCGCCCGCGCCTGGGCGAGTTCGCCGAGTGGCTCACGCTGGGTCTGGTCAACGTCGTGAACGTGCTCGGCCCGGAGCTGGTCGTGCTGGGCGACCTGTTCACCGCCCTGCCGCCCTCGCTGATCGCCGACGTGGCGGCCGCGGTCCGCGAGCGCTCCCTGGTCTCCAGGGCGGTCGGCGGCACCCGCATCGTGGCCTCGACCCTGGGCGGCGACGTGACTTTGCTCGGTGCCGCGGAACTGGCCTTCGAACCGGTCCTGGACGCCGTCTGAGCCCTGATACGGCGCGGGCGGGACCCTCCCCCGGATCCCGCCCGCGCTGACGTACCTAGGCCCGCTAAGCCTGGCCCTGCTGCAGGTCGGCCTCCAGCTCGCGCAGGCGCTCCTTGTGCTTGCGGGCGTGGTGGCCGCAGAAGAGCAGCTCTCCGCCGGAGGGAAGGATGGCTCGGACCTGCGCGGCGGCACCGCACCGGTCGCAGCGGTCTGCAGCTGTCAGGTCGCGGGGGGCGAGTGTCGTGTTCATGGCTGATCTCCCTCCGTCCGGTACCGGGGGGACCCCGGTGCCGTATCCGGCTGCGACCACTCGGAGTGCTCGCGCCTTCTAGTCTTCCAGACGTTCTACCCGTCGTCAGTGTTCCCCGCCGCGATGAGAGAAGACTCAAATCGAGATTTAACCCAGTTGTCGCAGCGGCGCTCTCGCTATGCAGGATCGGCTGGTGAAGTTGGTGGCTCGTATGCTAAACGTGCGGCGCGTGCCGGCGCCACTACTGTTCGTGGCCGGTGGCATTTCGATGTACCTGGGCGCGGCGGTCGCCGTCTGGTTGTTCGCCGAGCTCGACCCGGCGAGCGTCGCCTGGCTTCGCCAGCTCGGTGCCGCACTGGTCCTGCTTGCCTGGCGACGCCCCAAAAAACACGCCTGGCGGGGTCGGGTGTTCTGGCTCGCCGCACTGTTCGGCCTGGTCACGGCCGGTATGAACATCTTCTTCTACGAGGCGATCGCCCGGCTGCCGCTCGGTACGGCGGTCGCCCTGGAGTTCGTCGGCCCGGTGCTCGTCGCCGCCTTCGGGTCGCGTACCAGGCGGGACATCGCCGCCCTGGCGCTCGTCATCGGCGGAGTTCTGCTCATAGCGGACGTCCAGTGGGCCGGCAGCACTCTCGGGGTAGTGTTCGCCCTGGCAGCGGCCTTGCTGTGGGCTGCCTACATCCTCGTGGGCAAACGTGTCGCGGATGTCGGGCTCGGCGTGGACGGGCTCGCGGTCGGGTTCGCGGTGGCCACGGTCGCCCTCGTGCCGCTCGCGTTCGGCACGGGGCCGGTGTGGAGCTCACCAGAACTTCTGTTTATGGGCGTCGGGGTCGGCGTCCTGTCCACGGTGGTGCCCTATGTGCTCGACCAGGTGGTGCTGCGCCGCCTCGGGCAGGCCTCGTTCGCACTCCTGCTGGCGTTACTCCCCGTGACCGCTACGCTGATCGGCCTCGTCGTGCTCCGGCAGGTCCCGACGCTCCCGGAGGCACTGGGCATCGCCGCGGTCGTCGGCGGGCTCACCCTTCGCTCCAGGGAGACGCAAGCAAGAACCGAGCCCCTCTGAAGCGAAACGCCCCGGCGCGGGCCGGGGCGTCTCCATCAAGACTGTGCTCTCACTCGAGATAGTCCCGCAGAACCTGGGACCGCGACGGGTGGCGCAGCTTCGACATCGTTTTCGACTCGATCTGGCGGATGCGCTCGCGCGTGACGCCGTAGACCTGGCCGATCTCGTCGAGCGTGCGCGGCTGGCCGTCGGTGAGGCCGAAGCGCAGCCGCACCACGCCCGCCTCGCGCTCGGACAGCGTCGCAAGCACCGACTGCAGCTGGTCCTGCAGCAGCGTGAACGAAACCGCGTCGACCGCGACGACCGCCTCGGAGTCCTCGATGAAGTCACCGAGCTGGCTGTCGCCCTCGTCGCCGATGGTCTGGTCGAGCGAGATGGGCTCCCGGGCGTACTGCTGGATCTCCAGCACCTTCTCCGGGGTGATGTCCATTTCCTTGGCAAGCTCTTCGGGCGTCGGCTCGCGGCCGAGGTCCTGCAGGAGCTCGCGCTGTATGCGGCCGAGCTTGTTGATCACCTCGACCATGTGGACCGGGATGCGGATGGTTCGCGCCTGGTCTGCCATGGCCCGGGTGATGGCCTGCCGGATCCACCAGGTGGCGTACGTGGAGAACTTGTAGCCCTTGGTGTAGTCGAACTTCTCGACCGCGCGGATCAGGCCGAGGTTGCCCTCCTGGATGAGGTCCAGGAACGCCATGCCGCGGCCGGTGTAGCGCTTGGCCAGCGACACCACGAGCCGCAGGTTCGCCTCGAGCAGGTGGTTCTTGGCCCGCTCCCCGTCGCGCACGATCCAGCGCAGGTCGCGGCGCATCTGCGGGACGAGCTTCTCCGACTGCTCCTCCTCGGCCTTGCGCACCCGCTCCGCCGCGTAGAGGCCGGCCTCGATCCGCTTGGCGAGCTCGACCTCCTCCTCGGCGTTGAGCAGCGCCACCTTGCCGATCTGCTTGAGGTAGGCACGGACGGAGTCCGCCGAGGCGGTGAGCTCGGCGTCCTTGCGCGCCTGCCGGAGCGCCTCGGACTCCTCCTCGTCCCAGACGAAGTCGCCGCTCTCCTTGGAGTCCTTGGCGGGGGTCTCCTTCTCGGCCGGCTCCTCCTCGACGGTGTCGTCGACGACGTCGATCTCGACGTCCTCGAGGTCCTCGATGTTCGGCGACTCCAGCTCGGGCTCATCGCCCTCGGCCGTTTCGCCGTTGGCATCGGCCTTCTTGTTCGTCTCCGCGGCCTTCGCGGCGGTCTTGGCGGTGCCCGTCTTCTTGGCGCCACCGGCCGGGGCCTTGGCGGTCGTCTTGCGCGGCGTGCGAGTCTTGGCAGCCGGCGCCTTCTTCGTCGCGCTCTTCAACGTGGTGGGCTTCTCAGTCGAGTCGTCGTTGTCCGGCTGAGCGGATGCCGTCTGCGCGGCGCTCGCCGAGGCGGTGGAGCGACGGGTTGCGGATCGTGCGGCTGCCACGTACGCCCTTTCGCTGCTATCGATCACGGACGACCAGGAAGACCTGGTCAACCGGATTTCGGGGAATGCCTGTCGGCTGTTAGCCGCAGGTACTGTTCCATTGTAACGACGATACTCCGCGACGGGTGCTGGCCCGGCGATGATCGAGTCGCGCTCAGCCGTGCAGGTTCTCCCGAACGGCCACCGCGGCGCCCACGATTCCCGCGTCGTTGCGCAGTTCCGCGGGCACCACGCGGGTCCGAACTTCCAGCAGCGGCAGCCATTTGTCGGCCTTCTTGCTGACCCCGCCGCCCGCGATGACCAGGTCCGGCCAGATGAGGTCCTCAAGCCCGCGGATGTACCGGCTGACCCGCTGCGCCCACTCCGCCCAGGAAAGGCCCTCGTCGTCCTTGACCGATGCCGCCGCGCGGGTCTCCGCGTCGTGCCCGTCGACCTCGAGGTGCCCGAACTCGGTGTTCGGCACCAGCCGGCCGTCGAGGAACAGCGCGCTGCCGATGCCGGTGCCGAACGTCAGCAGCACGACGACCCCGTCGCGGTCGCCCGGCCAGCCGTAGCGGATCTCCGCGATGCCGGCCGCGTCCGCGTCGTTGAGCACGACGACGTCTTCAGGCGCCAGCCCGAGCCGGTCCGCGAACAGCGCGGCCGCGTCGGTGCCCAGCCAGGACTTGTCGATGTTGGCCGCGGTGTGCGCGACGCCCCGCTTGATGACCGCCGGCAGCGTGATGCCGACCGGGCCCTTCCAGCCGAAGTCGCCCACGATCTGCTTGACCACGTCCGCGACCGCGTCCGGCTTGGACGGGTCGGGGGTCGCGATGCGGATCCGTTCGTCGTGCAGCTTGCCGGCGTCCAGGTCGACCGTGCTGCCCTTGATGCCCGACCCACCGATGTCAACGCCGAAGCCGAGGGTTGCGCCCATCCCCACGGATCCCTTCGTACTCGATTCAGCTCGCTGTTCCTCGGAGATTAGCCGGATGTGGTCGGATAGGTCCCGTGGGTGCTGCCGAGGGAGACCTTCTCGACGTCGCGACGCTGGTGGCCGGCGAGGCCGCCGAGCTCGCCCGGACGGCCCGCGAGGCCGCGATCCAGGATGTCGGGACGAAGTCCAGCGAGACCGATGTCGTCACCGCCGCCGACCTGGCGGTGGAGAAGCTGGTCCGTTCCCGGTTGGCCTCGCTGCGCCCCGGCGAGCCCGTGCTGGGCGAGGAGGCGGGCACGTCGGGCTCGCCTGACCTGTCGGGCGTCCGCTGGGTCGTCGACCCGATCGACGGCACGGTCAACTACCTCTACGGCTTCCCCTGGTACGCCGTGTCCCTGGCCGCGCAGGTCGACGGCATCTCGGTAGCCGCTGCGGTGGTCGAGCCGGCGTCGGGCCGCCGCTGGACCGCCGCCCGAGGCGGCGGCGCGTTTCTCGACGGGCGCCCACTTCGCGTGTCGTCGGCGACGCGGCTGGAGCTGTCGCTGGTGGCCACGGGCTTCGGCTACCGCCCGGAGCGGCGCGAGCGTCAGGCGGCGGGGATTCCGGGGCTGCTGAGCCGGATCCGCGACATCCGCCGGGCGGGCGCGGCGTCGCTGGACCTGTGCGCGGTGGCGGCCGGCTGGCTGGATGGCTACTTCGAGCACGGCCTGAACCGCTGGGACTGGGCCGGCGGCGCGCTGATCGCCGAGGAGGCGGGCGCGGTGGTCCGCCTCCCGCCGACGGTGGACGACATGACGTTCGTAGCCGCGCCTGGCATCGCGGACGAGCTGCTGACGGCCCTCGAGGAGACCGGCCTGGCCGACCTGGGCCCGACCGTCCCCCCGATGGGCATCTGACGCCGTTCCCCGCGGGCGTCAGATCCGCCGGCAAGGGGACGGTCAGCAGGTCACGTTGCGGGCGGCGGCGAGCTGCTCGCCGTCGATCTTCGGCTGCGGGCCGTTCGCCTGCAGGCCGCCCTTCGCCTTCGGGTGGGCCTCCGCCCACTCGTTCAGCTCGTCGATGACCTTCTTGCTCGCGGACCGCGGCCGCAGGTCGTCGAAGTCCTGGCCGATCGCCAGGTCGACCGTCGCATCCTTGCGGTCGTCGCGGACCAGCTCGGCGCACGGCTCGACCAGCGACAGCGTCCGCGCCGCCGGCGTGCCCTGCGGACCGAAGCGGATCTGCGCGCGGCACGTCATCGTGTCGTCGTACAGCGGGTCGTTCGACGGCTCGGCCACCTTGGTGAACCCGAGCTGGCGCAGGTTCTCCGTGACGATCCGCGCGCCGCCCCGCTTCGAGCCGGCGTTCAGCACCCGCACCAGCGCCTGGTCCGGCGACACCGGGTTGGTCCGGTCGAGTGAGTCGTTCTCCAGGGCCTGCCCGAGCGTCGGCGCCGGCGCGGGAGGCTTGCCCTTGGCCGGCGCGGAGGTCGACGGCCGCGCCGCGGGCGGGTCACAGTGCGTGGCGCTCGTGGTGTCGGCGTCCTTGTCCATCACCCGCAGCCAGACGATCGTCGCCGCGACGCCCAGCACAACGATCAGCAGAATCGCAGGCAGCGGCCGGCGCTTCCGATAGCGCTGTGGCCCGCTCTTTCCCGACACGTTGCCGGACGCCACGTCGGCCCGCCTCCCTCCGGTCCCCAGACCCCTCGTCACCCTGACATTCGTTGCTGATCAGCCTATTCGTTTCATGGTTCTTCGGTTCGCTCGGGCACAAGCTGTAGACGCCGGGCGTCGAGATTGAGTCATGGACAGATAACGATTGCCTACCGCAATTGACCGTACGCGCTGCGTGACCAGCTCGGTCGATCAACATCGCACCACGGACTACCCTGGTCGGCAAGGCCATACGCTGGAGGTTCATCTGACACACCCGAACGGGTGACGTGCTGGATGAGCCGCGTTCGATGGGCTACCCTCTGCGCGCTCCAGTCGGAGAACGTTCCAAGCGAATCGATTCGGATGCGGGCCTGGCCGCGAGACCTGCGTCACTTCTGCTGGCGGGCACAAACGGGGGCCCCGGAACGTTGACCAGCGGCACACACATCCTGAAGTGGGGGTGCTAGACCATGGCCACCGATTACGACGCACCACGCCGCAACGAGGCGGACGACCTCGCGGAGGACTCGCTCGAAGAGCTCAAGGCGCGTCGCAACGAGAACCAGTCGGGAGTCGTCGACGTAGACGAGTCCGAGACCGCGGAGAGCTTCGAGCTGCCCGGTGCAGACCTGTCCAGCTTGTCGGGCGAGGACCTCACCGTTCGCGTGGTGCCCAAGCAGGCTGACGAGTTCACCTGCGCCAAGTGTTTCCTCGTGCACCACCGCAGCCGCCTGGCCGAGGAGAGCAAGGGCCAGTTCATCTGCCGCGACTGCGCCTGACCCGACCGGTCGGGATCAGTCGCCCGCGCGCAGTGCCTCGACCAACCGGTCGGGGTGCCGCGTGCTGAAGATCCAGTAGGGGGTCGGGTCCTCGGGGTCGGTCTGCCGCAACCGCACCACCGGACCCACCCACCCCCGATGCAGCACGAACGCAGCCGGGTCCAGGTGCGGACCGAGCGCCCTGCGCTTGTCCTTGGTGGGGACGATCTGCACCTCACCGACGTAGCGCAACGGCAGGTGGGCCTTGCCGACCCACAGCTCGCCGTCCTGGACCCGCACGCTCGTCGATCCCGCGCGCCAGATCAACAGCGCGGTGAGCGGCAGCAGCACGACGTAGGGCAGCCATGCCCGCACGCCCGGATAGCCGAGGTGGACCTCCGCCGCGAGCAGTCCGGCGGCGACCAGTGGCAGCGGCCACCAGTACCACGTGACATACAGCCGCTCGCGGTAAGTCGTGCCGGTGGTGGCCTCGGTGTCGGTCACGGTCCCAGAGTAGTCTCGCCGGTCGTGCCCAGCGTGGAGGTCCTGCTTACCCGGCTTGATCCGGAAGTGCCCGTCCCGACGTACGCGCGGCCCGGAGATGCCGGCGCCGATCTCGTCACCACCACCGACGCCGTCATCCCGCCAGGGGAGCGAACGGTCGTCGGTACCGGTGTCGCGATCGCGCTGCCCGACGGGTACGCCGCGTTCGTCCATCCCCGTTCCGGCCTCGCCGCGCGGGTCGGGCTGAGCGTGGTGAACACCCCGGGCACGGTCGACGCCGGCTACCGTGGCGAGATCAAGATCTGCTTGGTCAACCACGACCTGCGCGACGCCGTGGAGCTGCGCCGGGGCGACCGGATCGCCCAGCTCGTGGTGCAGCGCGTCGAGCACGCGGTGTTCCGGGAGGTGGCCGAGCTGCCCGAGTCGCAGCGCGGTGCCGGGGGCCACGGGTCCACCGGCGGACATTCGGTGTTGGCCCGCGTGACCGGGGCGGAGGACTAGTGGGACTGTTCGGACGGCGTCGCCGGCGGGACGACCTCGAAGAGGACTACGACGACTTCGCGGACCTCCGGGAGGACGCGGACGACGACGAGTACCAGGTGGTCGGCGGCGACCTTTTCGACGGCGCCGGCCCGTGGGACGAGGAGGACGCCCCCGAGGACGGCCTCGACCGCCTCGACCTCGGCTCGGTCCGCCTGCCGGTGCCCCAGGGCGCGCAGCTGCAGGTGGAGATGGACCCGTCCGGCCCGGTGAAGGCCGTGCACGTGGTCCTCCCGGTCGGCCAGCTGACGGTCACCGCCTACGCCGCGCCGAGGTCCGGCGGGCTGTGGCACGAGGTGAGCACCGAGCTGGCCGAGCAGCTCCGCGCCGACGGCGCCACGGTGCGCACGACGACCGGCGAGTGGGGCCTGGAGCTCCTGGCCGCGCTGGGTGAGATGTCGCTGCGCTTCGTCGGCGTCGACGGCCCGCGCTGGATGCTGCGCGGCGTGGTCGCCGGCCCCCCGGACCGCCTGGAGAACAGCGCGGCGGCCCTCTACGAGCTCGTCCGCGGCACGGTCGTGATCCGCGGCGGCATGCCGATGCCGGTGCGCACGCCGCTGCCGATCGAGCTGCCGCCGGCCATCGCCCAGCACATCGAGCAGGCCCAGGGCGGCGGCGACTGACCAGCTGCGTGGCGGCCGCGGGCGGCGCTGTCCCACAAGGCCACTCGTTCCTCGCGGCGAGGTCGTGCCGCGCGGTGGCGCAAGCCCGGCTCAGGCGAGGCCGGCGGCTCGTAGCCACGCCAGTACGGCCGCCCGCCCCAACGCCTCCGGGTCCGCGCCCATGATCGACAGCCGCGTCGTGCCCACCCGCGCGCACGGCAGCGCGGCGGCCCACTCGGCAGCCACCGACGCGGGGTGGATCGGGTCGTCGACACAGGCCGCGATGCCCACCGGCACCTCCAGCGTCGCGAGCTCCGCCAGGGAAGGTGCCGGCCGCTCAGCGGCGAGCTCCAACGACTCCGCCAGCGCGCCCCCGTAACCGGACCAGGCCCGCGACAGCTCGGCCGACAGCCACTCCGGCAGCGAGGACTCCGCCAGCGACCCGGAGACGCCCAGCGCGCGAACGCGGGCCGCCGAGTGCGCCGCGGACAACGCCGCCGGCGCGGACCCGGGTGCGCCGTGCCAGGCCGGCAGCGCGAGCACCAGGCCGGCGCACCGGGACGGGTTCGCCACCGCCCACTCGGCCGCCAGGTGTGCCCCGAACGAGATGCCGCCGACGAGCACGGCACCGGAGGAAGCCGACAAGGCGGACAGCGCGGAGACGGCGAGCGACGGCCCGGGAACGGGCGCAGGAGCCACCACGGAGACCCCGGCGGCGGCCAGCGGGATCTCGAACACAGATCTGACGAATACGTCGTCAGAACCGGTACCGGGCAGCATAATCGCCGTCCGGGGACCGCCGTCCTCGGTGAATCGGCATACGGCAACTGTCACGTGCCTCTTCCTCCACACCAGCTCCACATCTCGTGGTTACGCTGGATTTGTACAGGGTCGGGCGTCGGGGCCGACCCAAGGCAACTGGAGCGTCACTATGGGCACCGAAGCCCGAAGGCAGGGCCAGCGTGGTAATGGATCACTACGCCGCCTGGTGAAGCGGCTGACCACCGACATCGACGAACTCGATGCCGATGATCTGTCCGAGCACGTGGACGCGGAGAACGCGCGCAGGGCGTGCGACTGCCGGTCGGGCGAGGAAGTTACCGTCCTCGGCCGCCTGCGTGCCGTCGAGCTGAGCCCGCGGGATGCCGTGGCTACGCTGGAGGCGGAGCTGTTCGACGGAACCGAGGGCGTGACACTAGTCTGGCTCGGTCGTCGGCGTATCGCGGGCATCGAGCCTGGCCGGACGATCAAAGCGCAGGGCCGGATCGCCTTACGGGACGGTCGAAAGGTGCTCTACAACCCCTACTACGAGTTGCAGACGACTACATGAGCGAACCGGCGAAGACCGAAGAAGAAGACAAGCCAGCAGACAAGTCAGAAGAGTCTGCGGAGCAGGAGAAAACCCTCCTCGAACAGATGGGCGGCATCAGCGGCCTGATCTATTCTTCGGTCCCCGTTGTGGTGTTCGTACTGGTCAACGCGTTGTTTGGGCTCATGCCCGCGATCTGGAGCGCCGTGGGCGTCGCGGTTGCCATCACGGTGCTCCGGATCGTGCGCAAGGAGCCGCTGCAGCCGGCCGTGTCCGGCTTCTTCGGCGTCGCCATCGCGGCGTTCATCGCCTACCGGACCGGCTCGGCCAAGGGATTCTTCCTGTTCGGCATCTGGGCGAGCCTGATCTACGGCGGCGTCTTCCTCCTCTCGGTCCTGGTCCGCTGGCCGATCGTGGGCGTCATCTGGTCGTTCCTCGACGGCCACGGCTGGCTCTGGCGCAAGGATCGCAAGGCCTTCCGCGCCTACGCCATCGCCACGCTCACCTGGGTCGCCGTCTTCGGCGCGCGTTTCACCGTGCAGCGCTGGCTCTACGACGAGGACCAGACCGGCTGGCTCGCCTTCGCCCGCCTCGCGATGGGCTACCCGCTCACCGCGATCGCCCTGGTCGTCACGGTCTGGGCGGTACGCGCCGCCGGCCACCGCGAGCGCGACCTCGAACGCGCCGTCGTGGAGGACGACCGCGCCGTCGAGCAGCGCCTGCGAGCCAAGTACAGCGGCGAGAGCGGCTGACGCACCTCTTTGTCCTATCTGCACCGACCATACGTTCGAGTGAACCTTCCGCGCGGACTGCGGTACTCTGCGGGATTCGCGTACGTTGGCCTACATGTACGACCACGAACCCACCGTGCGGTCCCGAGAGCTGGGACTGGCGCTGTTGCGCGCCATCGGGACCGCCGGGCTGAACCAGAGTGACCTCGCGGAACTGCTCGCGTGGTCTCCCAGCAAGGTGAGCCGGATGATCTCCGGGAAGCGCTGCGCGAGCCCCGAGGACGTGTCCGCGGTGCTGGCAGTCGGCCGCATCGTCGGACCGAAACGCCAGGAGCTGCTGGAGATGGCGCGGCACGCCACCGAACGCGGCTGGTGGCAGGAGTTCGGCGATCGCCTGCCAGCGGAGCTACGCACACTCAGCGACCACGAGGACTCCGCGTTAGCGATCACCAACTTCGAGACCGTGGTCATCCCAGGCCTGTTGCAGACGTCCGAGTACGCGCAGGCGCTGATCACAGCCAGCCCGGTGATCCCGGAATCCGAGACTGGTGACCGTGTGCTGGCTCGTCACCGGCGCCAGCGGATCGTCGATCGGCAGTACCCGGCGCAGTTCTGCTTCTTCATCGACGAGTACTCGATCCGTCGAACCGGGGCCGGCCGGAAGATCATGTCTGATCAGGTACATCAACTTCTCCGGATGTCTGTCCGGCCCTACATCGAAATCCGCGTGATCTTGGACTCCGTCGGCTTCCACGCGGCCCACAAACCGTTCCAGCTCATGGAGTTCACCGAGATCAACCCGGTGCTGTTCATCGAGAACGACACCTCCGCGCTCTTCCTGGAGCGCAAGGACACAATCGCCGCCTACCGCCGCACAATCGCTGCGCTGAGTAAAGTTGCGCTGGATGAGGACCAGTCCCGCAGCTGGCTTGCCACGTTGGCAAGCGAGCTGGGAGAGGAACACCATGCGCAGCGCCCAGCCCCGATCTTTGAGCTGGAGGAAGAGTTCATGGAGTGACCCGACCAACTGTGTCGAGGTGGCTTGGCCAGCGTCGGCCGGGGCCGTTCGGGACTCCAAGAACACCGACGGCCCGATGCTGGTGCTCGGCCGTGCGAGCCTGACGGGTTTCGTCGCCTGGGTCAGTACCCGAGCGCCTGCCTGATCTCGTTCTCCACGTCGGCCGCCGCCACGAACAGCAGCTCGTCGCCCGCCTCGAGCGGGTCGTCGGGCTGCGGCACGATCACCCGCCCGCCGCGCAGGATCGTCACCAGCGCGGCGTCGCGGGGGAGCACGACCTCGCGCACGGCGTGGCCGGCGAGCGGGGCGTCCTCGGGCAGCGTCAGCTCGACGAGGTTCGCCTGACCCTGCCGCAGCGTCAGCAGCCGGACGAGGTCGCCGACGGACACGGCCTCCTCGACCATGGCGGCGAGCATGCGCGGGGTGGACACGGCGACGTCGACGCCCCAGGCCTCGGTGAACAGCCACTCGTTGGCGGGGTCGTTGACCCGGGCCACCACGCGGCGCACGGCGAACACGGTCTTGGCGAGCAACGACACGACGAGGTTGACCTTGTCGTCGCCGGTGGCCGCGATGACCACGTCGCAGAGCTGCATGCCGGCGTCCTCGAGCGAGGAGAGCTCACACGCGTCGGCGAGCACCCACTCGGCCTGCTCGACGGTGTCCGGCTCGAACTGGCTCTGCAGGCGCTCGATGAGCATCACCTGGTGGTCGCCGGCGACGAGCTCGGCGGCGATGGAACGGCCGACGGCGCCCGCCCCGGCGATCGCGACGCGCATCAGGACGCCTCCTCGGGCGGTTGGCCGGCGGCGCTGCTCACGTCGCTGATCGTGCCGGACAGGGCCGCGACGTACACCAGGTCGTCGGCCTGCACGACGGTCTTCGGACGCGGCAGCAGCCCGGTGCCGAACCGCGTGATGAAGGCGACGCGCGCGTTGATGGCCTGCTCCAGGGCGGCGACCGAGTGGCCGACCCACTCCTCGTGGACGGGCAGCTGGACGATCGCGACCTTGCCGGTCGGGTCGCGCCAGGCGGACGCGACGCCGTCGGGCAGGAGCGTGCGCATGAGTCGGTCGGTGGTCCAGGAGACGGTGGCCACCGTCGGGATGCCGAGCCGCTCGTAGACCTCGGCGCGCTTGGCGTCGTAGATGCGCGCCACGACGTGCTCGACGCCGAAGGTCTCGCGGGCCACCCGAGCGGAGATGATGTTGGAGTTGTCGCCGCTGGAGACCGCCGCGAACGCCTCCGCGCGCTCGACGCCCGCCTCGACCAGGACTCTCTTCTCGAACCCGACGCCGACGACCTGCTGGCCGTGGAAGGCGGTGCCGAGCCGGCGGAAGGCCTGCGGGTCCTTGTCGATCACGGCGACCGTGTGGCCGAGGCGTTCCACCGCGGCCGAGAGCGACGACCCCACGCGGCCGCAGCCCATGATCACCACGTGCACGACGAGGCCTCCTCTGAATCGCTTCGACCGCGTTGGTGTGGTCTGACGATGAACCTACCGGTGGCTACTCCGATCCGGTGACGCGACCGCATACCCTCTTCACTCGTGCCCAAGCTCGCATCTATGGCGAAGCGCCTGCTCGTCGGCCGGCCCTTTCGGACCGACCGGCTGAGCCACACGCTGCTTCCCAAGCGCATCGCGCTGCCGGTGTTCGCCTCGGACCCGATGTCCAGCGTGGCGTACGCGCCGGAGGAGATCCTGCTGACGCTGTCGGTCGCGGGCGTGGCCGCGTACGCGTTCAGCCCGTGGATCGCGGTCGTGGTGGCCCTCGTGATGATCACTGTGGTCGCCTCGTACCGGCAGAACGTGCACGCCTACCCGTCCGGCGGCGGCGACTACGAGGTGGTGACGGTCAACCACGGGCGCAGATGGGGCCTGGTGGTGGCGAGCGCGCTGCTGGTCGACTACGTGCTCACGGTGGCCGTGTCGATCTCCTCCGCGGCGGCCAACATCGGCTCGGTGGTGCCGTTCGTCGCGACGCACAAGGTGGAGTTCGCGGTCGGCGCGATCGTCATCCTGACCGCGATGAACCTGCGCGGGGTCCGCGAGGCGGGCCTGCTCTTCGCGGTCCCGACCTACGCGTTCGTGCTCGGCATCCTCGTCATGGTGGTGTGGGGCGCGACGCGGGTCCTCCTGCTCGGCGACGAAATTCGTGCGGAGAGCGCGAACTTCGAGCTGCTGGAGGAGGGTGACCACCTCTCCGGCCTGGCGCTGGTGTTCCTGGTGCTGCGCGCGTTCTCCTCCGGTAGCGCCGCGCTGACCGGCGTCGAGGCGATCTCCAACGGCGTGCCGGCGTTTCGTAAACCCAAGTCCCGTAACGCGGCGACCACGTTGCTGTGGATGGGCCTGCTGGCGATCGTGATGTTCCTCGGCTTGATCATGCTGGCCTCGGTGACCGAGGCGAAGCTCGCCGAGGACCCCGGGCACCAGTTACTGAACGCCCCGCCCGGCTACGAGCAGAAGACGCTGGTGGCACAGCTGGCGAACGCGGTGTTCGGCGACTTCGACCCGGCCATCTTGTACGTCATCTTCTTCACCGGCCTGGTGCTGGTGCTGGCGGCCAACACGGCGTTCAACGGTTTCCCGGTGCTGGGCTCGATCCTCGCGCAGGACCGGTATCTGCCGAGGCAGCTGCACACGCGCGGCGACCGGTTGGCCTTCTCCAACGGGATCGTCGGCCTGGCGACGTTCGCGATCGTGCTGGTGGTGGCGTTCGACGCCGAGGTGACGCGGCTGATCCAGCTCTACATCGTCGGTGTGTTCGTGTCGTTCGTGCTGAGCCAGAGCGGGATGATACGGCACTGGAACAGATTGCTGCGCGACTCGCCGCCGCCCGAGAAGGCGCGGCGGATGGTGCGATCCCGCGCGGTGAACGCGTTCGGCCTGTTCATGACCGCGGCCGTGCTGGTGATCGTGTTGATCACGAAGTTCGTCCACGGCGCGTGGATCGCGATCGCCGCGATGGCGGTGCTGTACGCGCTGATGACCGCGATCCGCAAGCACTACGACCGGGTGGCCGAAGAGCTGCGCGCGATGGAGGCGAACAAGACGAACGCCACGCTGCCGTCCCGCAACCACGCGATCGTGCTGGTGTCGAAGCTGCACCTGCCGACCCGCCGCGCGCTCGCGTACGCCCGCGCCACCCGCCCGGACGTGCTCGAGGCGGTGACGGTGAACGTCGACGACGCGGACACGCGGGGACTGGTGGCGGCGTGGGAGAAGGAGGACTTCTCGGTGCCGCTGAAGGTCGTCGAGTCGCCGTACCGGGAGATCACGAAACCGGTGCTGGACTACGTGAAGCGGGTGCGCACGGACAACCCGCGTGACGTGGTGACGGTGTATATCCCGGAGTACGTCGTAGGTCATTGGTGGGAGCAGTTCCTGCACAACCAGAGCGCGCTGCGGTTGAAGGGCAGGCTGTTGTTCCAGCCGGGCGTGATGGTCACCAGCGTGCCGTGGCAGCTGGCGTCGTCGGAGCGAATTCGGGATCGTGACGAGGTCGCCCCGGGCGCGATCCGCCGTGGACTGTCCGGAAAGGACAAGCGATGACCTGGGCGGGCCGACAGTTCACGGTCGAGGTGGGTCCGGTGGCCCACGGCGGCCATTGCGTCGCGCGCCACGAGGGCCGGGTGGTGTTCGTTCGCCATGCGCTGCCCGGTGAAGAGGTCGTGGTGTCGGTAACCGAGGACCGCGGCGGCTCCTTCTGCCGGGGTGACGCGATTTCGGTCCTTTCGTCGTCGCCCGATCGGGTCACGCCGCCGTGCCCGGTGGCTAGGCCGGGTGGGTGCGGAGGTTGCGACTTCCAGCATGCTTCCGTTTCGCTGCAACGGAGTTTGAAGGCGGCGGTCCTGTCGGAACAGATGTCGCGCCTGGCGGGCCTGTCGCTCGACGTGGAGGTGGAGGAGCTCCCCGGCGGCCCGCTGGCGTGGCGCACGAGGGCGCGCTTGGCCACGGATGCCGAGGGCCGCCCCGGCTTCCGGGCGCACCGCAGCCACGAAGTGATCCCCGTCGACGGCTGCCCCATCGCAGCGCCAGGCACGGTCGACCAGGTGGTGGGCCGCGTGTGGCCCCCGTCGTCCGAGGTCTCGGTGGCGGTGGACGCGTCGGCGGAGACCCACATCGGCCCGTCGGCGGCGGTGGAGACGGCGGCACGGCGCAAATGGCGCGTGCCAGCCGATGGCTTCTGGCAGGCCCATCCAGACGCGGCGGACCTCTACGCGGAGGTGGTGGCCGACTGGGCGACGCTGTCACCCGGTGATGCGGCCTGGGACCTGTACAGCGGAGTAGGCCTGTTCGCAGCGGTCCTGGCCGAGGCGGTGGGCCCCGAGGGCGAGATCATCGCGGTGGAGTCGGATCCGCCCGCGGCCGAGGCGGCGGCGGACAACCTGGCAGACCTACCGCAGGTGAGAATCTTCCAAGGCCGAGCGGAAGCCGTGCTGAGGGCGTCGGTTGGTCGTCCGCCGGCAGTAGTAGTCCTGGACCCACCTCGAACGGGTGCCGGCCGCAAGGTGGTGGAAGCCATGGCCGCCCGAGCCCCCAAGCAGGTGATCTACGTGGCCTGCGACCCGGCCGCCCTGGCCAGGGATGTGGCCACCTTCGCAACCAACGGCTACGCCCTGGAATCCCTGCGGGCGTTCGACGCCTTCCCGATGACCCACCACCTGGAATGCATCGCCCTACTGACCCGCCAGTGACCTGTCCACACCCCCGCGCCAACGCCCCGGAACCGTCAGCCCACCCCGTAGCTGGTGATCGGGGGCCGGAGGCCACGCCCCCACATTTCCCAGGTCAGCGCCGTTCAGGCAGCCGACTCACCAAGCCGGCCTACCCGGCGCCCGCCAGCTCCCGCCAGCCTGGAACGACATCTGCTCGCCACCGGGCGCCGCATCCGGCCCGGGCCGAAAGGGCGGCACCCCCGGCGGCGGAGGCGGAAACCCCTGCTGCAGTCCACCGCCAGGCCCAGACTGCGTAGGAATCGACCGCCCCGGCTCACCGCCAGGGCCCGACTGAATCCCGCCGGCCTGCCCGTGTTCGGGCGCCCCGGGTGGCAACTGCCCAAATCCCGGCTCGCCGCCGGCCGGCGCGGGTTGCGCCGCACTCGGCCCCGCTGGCTGCCCAGGTCCGCTCAACTGGCCACCACCCGGCTGACCGGGGTGACCAGTTCCCGGCTGCCAGCCTTCACCGGGCTGACCTGCGCCCGGATGTCCAACTCCGGGTTGCCCGGCGCCAGGCCCGCCAACGCCGGGCTGCACACCCGACCCACCTGCCGAACCAGGTCCACCCGGTGAACCAGCGCCCGGCTGTCCGGCCACCCCGCCAGGCGGCGTCGGCTCCCCAGCCGCCCGCAGCCCGGCCCGCACTCGCAGCCACTCCGGGATGTGCTCGTCCGCCCGCGGGAAGAACCTCAGCTCGTCCGCGAACCCGATCGGCGGCGGCACCCGGCGCCACCGCGGCTCGACGTCCGGCTCGAACTCCGCGCTGAAGCTGCTCGGCGGCTCGAGCACGTACAGCGCCGACAACCAAGTCCCGCGCCCCGGCCGGTACATGCCCTGCCGCAGCTTGCCCAGCCCGTCGACCACTTCCGCCGGCGGCCGCACCGGGCGCGGCGCACCGTCGGGACCGCTCACGAAGACGTCGACCTCGATGTGCCGCCCGGCCGACCGGTACTCGGCCCGCACCTGCGTCCAGCCTTCCCCCGCCACGGTCAGCAACGCCCGGCCCACCTGCCGGGTCAACTGGTCCTGTTCCGCCTGCGCCATCACCGGCTGTGGCTCGGTCACGATCCCCACCCTCTGTTTACCCCTTGGTCAGAGGGACCTTACCGGTTCGCCACATCACCCAGCGTCGGGTTAGGACCAAAGGAAAGTCCGAGCTGGAACGGGTGCATCGGCCACGTCGCCACCGCGAACCTGGTCAGGAGCCCGGCCGCGCGCATCGTCCGTTCGTTGGCCGGCGAGGCCAGTAACTGCGTGTCGCCGTCAACAGGTTGTTGGTCTCGCCACACTGGTGCGCCGGCCGGCACGGGTGACGTTTCGACGACGGAGTGCCATTCCCGCCCGTCGTTCCGCAGCATGATCAGCACGACGGGCGCCACCGGCACGTTCCAACCGCCGGTCTCGATCGCCACGTACTCGCCGCGCTGTCCGGCGGCGACGACGATGTCGCCGATCCAGGTGTACAGATCCGAAATCGCCTTGTCGTCCACCGCGCGGAAGGCCTCGTCCTCGCTGGCGGGGACCAGCTGCGTGCTCGCGCCGCCGAGGTTGCCGGTCCCGTTGCGGTAGCGGTCCATGAGGAACAACGTGTTGCGGTCGGGCGTGAACAGCGCGGCCTCGCGGAACCGCGCGTTGTCGATCTCGGCCCGCGACTCGATCCCGAGCGCGAGCCGGCTGCGGACGCCGTCGGGGTCGGTCATGCGCCAGTAGCTCACGGAGTTGTTGTGCCACAAGGGCAAGTACCCGCCGACGGGCAGTCCGATGAGGACGGTGTGCATGGTCTCACCGGCACCGACCGGCTGGGCGGGCACGCCGCCTCCCGCCGAGGGCGAGATCTCCATCCTCTGCGACGAGCCGACCGGCGCGGTCGGCGGGCCGCCGGGCGGGGGCATCGGCCGGCCGCCGGCCGGGTTCAGCAGCGCGTTCGGCGGACTCAGCTGGGCGCTCGGCAGGTTCGGCCCCGCACCCGGCGGGGCGATGACCGCCGGGTACACACCGGACGAGGCCGGTGGCGGCAGGTTCCCGCCGCGTGGTGGGGCCGGGAGGTAGCCGGCAGAGTCCAGCGGCCCGGGGAAGGCGCCGGCACCGAGCTGGCCGTCCGCCGGTCCGCCCGGGAACCCGCCGCGGGCTGCCTCGGACACCGCCGGCCCGAGAAGACCGGCGGGACTCGGCGGGCCGCCGGGGAAGGGACCGCCGGGCCGGGCACCACCCGCGTTGGGCGAGCCGGGCATGCCTGGCTGGGCGCCGCCGACGTAGGGCCGGGCGCCGGCTGATTCGGGTGCGGTGCCAGGAAGGGCGCCAGGCGCACCGCCGAGGTTGGGCGAGCCGCCGGGTCGGGCGCCGGCCGATTCGGGTGACATTCCCGGGAACGCGCCGGACGCGCCGCCGTGGTTTGGTCGGGCGCCGGCTGATTCGGGTGCGGTGCCAGGAAAGGCGCCAGACGCACCGCCGAGGTTGGGCGAGCCACCGGGTCGGGCGCCGGCCGATTCGGGTGACATTCCCGGGAACGCGCCGGACGCGCCGCCGTGGTTTGGTCGGGCGCCGGCCGACCCGGGTGCGGTGCCGGGGAAGGGACCGCCGGGCGTGCTGCCGATGTTGGGCGAGCCAGGCATTCCCGGTTGTGCGCCGCCGGTGTTGGGTCGGGCGCCGGCCGTTTCCGGTGCGGTTCCCGGGAACGCGCCGCGCGCGCCTCCGGCGCCGGGTCGGAGACTGGCTGATTCCGGTGCGGTGCCGGGG
>NZ_JBOHGA010000053.1:0-32807 GCF_050699915.1 Actinophytocola sp. | reverse complement strand
ACCGCGGCCGGTGCCGGCGGGCGCGGCCGCGGACGCGCGGCGATGACTTCCGAAATCTCCGCGGTCACCTCCTCGCCGGCCACCGGCTCCAGCGCCGCGAGCCCCTCGGACAGGGCCGCCGCCGACGCCTCCTGGGTCAGCCGGAAGATCGTCGCCGCCAGCTCGGCCGGCTCCATGCTCATAGCCTCGACGGACAGGTCCAGCGCGCCCAGCCGTCCCTCCAGGTTCACCCGCACCTCGACGCCGCGGTCGGCCGCGGACGCGGAGATCCGGCCCAGCCGGTCGAACAGGCCGTCCGCCCGCTCGTTCATCGCTGCGTTGGCCTCGAGGAGCTCGTCCACTGTGTACGTGTCGAAACTCACGACGCCCCCTCGCAGGCTCGGTGGCGCCGCTCGCGGTCGCCCTGTGTCTTTTGGTTCGCTCCGCAAGCTCCGCTCACGACGCCCTCCAGGAGTCCGGCGTGGTCGACTCGGCGCGCTCGGTCAGCGCGACGTCCTGGTTGAGACCCAGCAGCGACAGGTCGGCCTCGCCGAGGCCGTCCAGCGCCTCCCGCAGGGCCGCCTTCGTCCGCTGGTTGGCGACCGCGGTGGCCTCGGTCAGAGTCGCCAGGATCGCGGCGGAGAGCCCACGCGAGCCCAGCGCCATCGCCCGCCGGTCCAGCGACAGCGAGGACAGCGCCCCGCCCGGGTAGACCTCCACCCGGATACCGCCGGACTCGCTCATGCCGGTGATCTCGGTCATCGCGGATGCACCCCTCCATAGAACGTCGAGCTGGACAGCGTGTGGGTCACCCGCTGCACCTTGTCGGACGAGTTGCCCTCGATCAGCGTCACCTTGTCGCCGTTGACGCTCTCCACGATCCCGATGTGCGTGCTAGTCGACGGGCTGCTCGGCCCGGAGCCGAACAGCAGCACGTCACCGGGCCGGGCCGAGTCGAGGTTGTTCTTGCCGTACGCGGTGCCGTGCTCCTGGCCCCAGCGGTAGACGTCGCCGGTGAACGGCAGGATCGGAATGTCCACTCCGGACTTGCGCCACACCCAGGTGGTGAAGGACGCACACCATGGGGCGGCCGGGCCGTACTTGTTCTGGTTGCCCGGGCCCTCGTGGTAGCCGAGTTGGCTCCGCGCGATCTTCTTGACCTTGTTCGCGGTGCCCGACTTCGTCTTCGGCGGGTCGGACCTCCCCTTCGACGGGGTGTTCGGGCGCTTGCGGCGGGTGGGGTCGGCGAAGCCGTCGTGCTCGACGGTCCGCTCCAGCTTGCCCAGCGCCCGCGCCGCGTCCTTCATCTGGCCGGCCACCGTGCGCAGATGCTTGGTGGACTCGTTGGTGTAGTCGCGGGCGAGGTCGACGACCTGGCCGACGGCCCGTGTCAGCGCGCCCTGCGAGCCGGCGCCGGTCACCCCGCGGGCGGCGTCGAGCAGCTGGGTCGCCCGGTTCGTGTACTCGTCGACGAGCTTGGCCACCGCCTTGTGGTTGGTGTCCAGCGTCGAGGCCGTCGTGGCCACGATCTCGGCCGCCTTCGTGGCCGCCGACGCCGTGGTGCCCAGCGCCTTCGTCATCCGGCGCGCGCGGCGGTCGAAGCCGGCGGCGTTGGGGCCCTCCCAGTGGCTGGTGGCGGTCGCCGCGCCAGACCGGTGGTCGTCGTGGTGGCGCTCGACGGTCTTCGCGGCGGTGTCCAGCGCGGCGTGCGCCAGGTACGCGTCCTCGGCCTTGCCGGCCAGCTTGTTGCGGTGCGCGATCAGCTGCTCGGCTGCCTTCCGCGCGATGACCCGACTCTCCACGGCCCTCGTCCTCTCCCCGTGTGGGCGACACCGTCACTGTCGGCCCGGCGGGTTGCCTGGGGAAAGCAGAGCTGCACGGATGGGCACATCCGGTGCACGATCAGGCCGTCAGGTCCTCGCCCGGGGTGGGGAGCACGGCGATCCCGATGCCGCGGTAGAAGCCGTCCAGGTCCGCGTCGAGCGGCTCGCCGGACACGACCGCCGCGACGCAGCGGCCACCGAAGATCGCGCGCAGCTTGGGGTACACGACGGTGTCGGCCACCGCGTGCTGCAGGCGCAGCGCGAGCGATGGCCGCGACCGGGCGCCGTAGCGGACGGCGACTCCCTCGGCGGCGTCGAACACGGTCGAGCGGCCCTCGGCGGCCGCCTTGTCCCTGGCGGCCGCGTGCAGCTCGCGGAGCAGGCCGGTGCTCGCCACGATCGTGCGCGGTCGGAACATGCCCACGTCGGTGGTCAGGTTCTCGGTGTCGCCGACGTGGCCGAGCGTCGTCCTCGTGTAGACGCAGGCGATCGAGAGCAGCCGGGCGCCCAGGTCGGCCAGCGGCAGCAGCACCAGCAGCGAGTTGCCCCGCCGCACGAGCGGGGAGTACGCGGCGATGGCCGCGCGCACCTCGGCCAGGACCTCGCCGTGGGTCAGCTCGGCCGGCTTGGGAAGCCGGTCGTCGGACGGGTAGACGAGCGTGGCGACCGCGTCGGGGAGGATCGCCAGCCGGCGCTCGTGCGCCCGCGCGTCGTCGACATCTCGGCCCAGGTCGGTGAGCTCGGCGATCGCCGGCACGATGTCGGCGTCCAAGTCGTCGTCCAGCTCGCCCTCGACGCCGTCGTCGAGCTGCCACACCCAGCCCAGCTCGGGCAGCCGGTCGACGATGCGGCGCAGGGTCTCCCGCTGCGTGCGGGACTCGAGCACGACCGCGCACGCCCCGGAGTCGGACAGGATCCACTCGACGAGCTCGATCGGCGCGTGGGCGTCGATCGGCACGGTCTGGCAGCCGGCGGTCCAGGCGGCGAAGTCGAACAGCGTCCACTCGTAGCGGTTGGACGCGTACAGGGCGATCCGGTCGCCCGGCCGCAGGCCGGCCGCGATCAGCCCCTTGGCGACGTCGAGCACCTGGCCCGCGAACTCGCGGGTGGTGACGTCGAGCCAGGAGCCGTCGGCGCGACGGCGGACCCCGATCGAGCTGCCGAACCGCTCGGCGTTCGCCCAGACCATGTCGGTCAGGTTCTCCGATGCGGTCACAGGGGAAAACTAGCCGAACGGCGCATGACATGCTGCACGGGTGCCAGCGGTGGATGTGATCGACGAGACGTTCCTCGCGGTGCCGCCGGGATCGGTGGCCAAGGCATTCGCCGATCCCGGGTCGTGGCGTCGGTTCTGGCCCGACCTGCGTCTGGAGGTCTACGCGGACCGCGGCGACGAGGGGTTGCGCTGGACCGTGCGGGGCGCCCTGGTCGGCACGATGGAGGTCTGGCTGGAGCCGGTGCTCGACGGGACCGTGCTGCACTACTTCCTGCGTGCGGACCCGCCGCCGGGCGCGGTCCTGCGCCCGACCCGGCTGCAGCGGGAGAAGACCCGCCGCCAGCTGGCCGCGAAGGCCGTGGCGCTCGACCTGAAGACCGTGCTCGAGGCCGGCCGCCGCCCCGGAGTCCCGCCGGCCAATTAGGGTCGTTTCTGGTGGATAATCGCGGACGAGTCGACCGGCCCCGTGCATCAGCGGAACCTCAGGGGCACCGTGACGCAACTCAGCCACAAGTACGTGGTCAAGCGGCACTTCTCGCCGGGACGCGACCAACACTTTGAATCGCGGGGAGGCGGACTGGTGCGGGTTCACGTGGTCTCAGACGTGCACGGCAACGCCGAGGCGCTCGCCAAGGCCGGCGACGGCGCCGACGCGCTGCTGATCCTCGGCGACCTGATCGACTTCGTCGACTACCACGACCACACCGGCGGGATCATGGGCGCGGTGTTCGGTTCGGAGGCGATGGCGACGTTCGCGCGGCTGCGCCGGGAGAGCCAGCACAACGAGGTGGCGGCGTTCGCGCGGACGCTGTGGACGAGCCTCGACGACCCGGCCGCCGTCGTCGAGGAGGCCATCCGCGAGCAGTACGCCCGGCTGTTCGCCGCGATGACCGTGCCGACCTACGCCACGCCCGGCAACGTCGACGTGCCGGCGCTGTGGCCGGAGTACGCCGGCGAGAACGTGCGGATCCTCGACGGCGAGACGATCGAGCTCGGTGGGCTGCGCTTCGGCTTCGTCGGCGGCGCGCTGCTGCCGCCCGGCGCGGTCCGCCGCCGCGGCGGGGTGTTCCACCCGTACCTGCGCACGGAGGAGGAGCTGGCGGCCGACGTCGCCGAGCTCGGCGCGGTGGACGTGTTGTGCAGCCACGTCCCGCCGGACGTGCCCGAGCTCACCTACGACGTCGTGTCCCGCCGCGCCGAGCACGGCTCGCGTGCGCTGCTGGAGTCGATCAACGAGAACTCGCCGCGGTGGGCCATGTTCGGGCACGTGCACCAGCCGCTCGTGTCGCGGATGCGGCTCGCGTACACCGAATGCGCGAACGTGGGCCACTTCCAGCGCACCCAGCGGCCGTACGTGCTGCGCTGGTAGCGGCGTCGACCGGGTAGCCTCCCCCGCATGGCCGATGAGTCCACGCAGTCCATCGTGGTCGACGCGCCGCCGGAGCGGATCATGCCGGTGATCGCGGACTTCCCGGCGTACCCGGAATGGGCCCATGCGGTGAAGCAGACCGAGGTCCTCGAACAGGGCACGGACGGCCACGCGAAGCAGGTGCGGTTCACGCTCGACGCGGGTCCGTTCAAGGACGTCTACACGCTCGCGTACGACTGGGCGGCCGACGGGCTGTCGGTCACCTGGAAGCTCGTCAAGGGCCAGATGCAGCGCGCGCAGAACGGCCGCTACCTGCTGACCCCGGAGGGCGACAAGACCCGGGTCACCTACACGCTGTCGGTCCAGCTGGCGGTGCCGATGATCGGCCTGTTCCGCCGCAAGGCCGAGAAGATGATCATGGACATCGCGCTGAAGGAGCTCAAGCGCCGGGTCGAAGGCGCGTAGGACACGAGTCCATGGCGGGGGCGCGGGTTCTGCTGTTCACCGGCAAGGGCGGGGTCGGCAAGACCACCCTCGCCGCGGCGACGGGCGCCCGCTTGGCGGTCGGCGGGCGCAAGGTCCTGGTCGCCTCGGCCGACCCGGCGCACTCGCTGGGCGACGTCTTCGGCCGGCCGCTGACCCACGAGCCGTCCGAAGTGGACACCTGTCTGTACGCGGCCCATGTGGACGCTCGCGAGCTGGTGGACAAGTCCTGGCAGGACATCCGCCGCCAGCTGCGCTCGTGGCTCGCCGGCGTCGGGCTCGACGAGCTGGACGCCGAGGAGCTGACCGTGCTGCCCGGCGTGGACGAGCTGCTCGCGCTCACCGAGGTGGCCCGCCTCGCCCGGTACGGGCCGTGGGAGGTCGTGGTCGTCGACTGTGGACCGACGGCGGAGACCTTGCGGCTGCTGGCGTTGCCGGAGGCGGTCGCCACCTACGTCGACCGGCTGCTCATGCCGGCCGTGCGCGCCAACGCGGCCGCGCTCGGCCGGCTCGCGAAGCATCTCGGCGAGCTGCGCCGGCTGCTCGTCAACCCGAACGTGACGAGCGTGCGGCTGGTGCTGACACCGGAGCGGCTGGTGGTCGCGGAGACCCGGCGCACGCTCGCCGCGCTGGCGCTGCGCGGGATCCGGGTCGACAGCCTGGTGGCGAACCGGCTGGTGCCGCGGTCACGGTGGGGTCCGGCGGCGAGCTGGCTGCGCATCCGGCGTGCCGAGCAGGACGCCGTGCTGTCCGAACTGGACGCCTCGACGCCGCTGCGGGTGCACCAGGTGGAGCACCGCGCCGCCGAGCCCGTCGGCGTCGGGCCGCTGCTGGAGCTGGCCGCCGACCTGTACGGCGACGCCGATCCGCTGGCCGCCCCGTTCGCCGACTCCGGCGACGCGCGGCCGCTGCTGGAGCTGCACCCGCTCGAGGGCGGCGGCCACGAGCTGGCGATCGCGCTGCCGCTGACCGACTCGGCCGAGCTGGACCTGGCCCGCGTCGGCGACGACCTGGCGGTGACCGTCGACGGAGTGCGCCGGCTGGTGGCGCTGCCCGTGCTGCTGCGCTCGTACACGGTGGCCGACGCCTACATCGACGACCGGGGCCTGGTGCTGCGGTTCGAGGGGCAGGAATGACCACGCCCGAGCCGGGCACCCGACTGGTGGAGGAGCTGCGGCTGCTGCTGGATGCCGTGGCCGAGCGCGCGGGGCCGTGGCTGGACCGGGTGTCGGCGTCCGCGCCGGAGGGTTCGACGTGCCGGTGTCCGGCATGCGCCGTGGTGGCGCTCGTGCGCGGGGAGCCGAACGAGCTCGCCGCGCGGAGCCTTGACCGGGCGGCCGACCTGGTGGCGTTGCTGCGCGCCGTGCTCGCCGACCGGTGGCATCCGGGTGCGCCGCACATGCCGGGGTTCGTGCCGGAGCCGGGTGACCGGCCGCGCGTGCAGCGGATTCCGGTGCGCCGCAAGGGAGATCCGGAGCGAGCTTGAGAGCCAAGACGACCATCGGGGTGGACATCGGGGGCACCAGCGTGCGGGCGGGCGTGGTGGACCGGTACGGCACCGTGCTCGACACCGCCCGCGCCCCGACGCCGACGAGCGAGGAGGCGCTGGAGGGGGCGATCGTGTCGGCGGTCGACACGCTCGCGACGCGGCACCGGGTGACCGGCGTCGGCCTCGCGGTGGCCGGGTTCGTCACCACCGACCGGCGCTCGGTGATGTTCGCGCCGCACCTGGCGTGGCGCAACGCCGCGGTCGCGGACCGGATCTCGGCGCGGCTGGGCCTGCCGGTGGTCCTGGAGCACGACGCGAACGCCGCGGTCCTGGCGGAGCATCGGTTCGGCGCGGCGCGGGGCGCGCGGGTGGCGCTGCTGGTGGCGATCGGCACGGGCATCGGCGGCGGGCTGCTGCTGGACGGGAAGCTCTTTCGCGGTGCGCACGGGGTGGCGCCGGAGCTGGGTCACCTGCCGCTGGTGCCGGGCGGGCGGCCGTGCCCGTGCGGGAAGTCGGGGTGCTGGGAGCGGTACTGCAGCGGGACGGCGTTGTCGGCGACCGCGGTGGAGCTACTGGCCTCCTACCCCGGCAGGTCGACGGTGCTGAGCCGTGAGATGGCGGTGGACAAGCGTTCGGTGACGGGTCGGAAGGTGGCGGCCGCCGCCCGGGACGGCGACCCCCTGGCGCAGCGCGCGATGGCGGAGCTGGCGATGTGGCTGGGCGAGGGCCTGTCCCTGGTGGCGGACATATACGACCCGGAGGTCGTGGTGATCGCGGGCGGCGTCTCGGAGTCGGCCCCGCTGTTCCTCGACGACGCGAGGGACCACTACAAGAAGACGATCACCGGTGCCGGCTTCCGCCCCCTGGCCCGCATCAGAACGGCCCAACTGGGCGACGAGGCCTCGATGGTCGGCGCCGCCGTGCTGGCCGCCGACCACGCCTGACCCGACCTCCTCGCGAAGCGGCTCAGGTCTGCTAGATCTGGGCGCCGTCGTCGCGGCCGCCGTCCGGGGACTTCGGGGTCTGGCGGATGCGCAGCAGCAGCATGGCGCCGCCGCAGAGGAGGGCCACCAGGGCGATCGGCGTGCCGATGCGGGCGTCCAGGCCGATCACTCCCGGCAGGACCAGCAGCACCACCGCCGCCAGGATCAGCACCAGCGCCACGATCGTCAGCGGGCGCAGCCGGGGCAGGGGCGGCGGCTCGGGCGGGACGTAGTGCTCGTCGTCGGCGGTCCAGGTCCAGTCCCACTCCCGCTCGTGACCCCGCCACGCCGTCGGCGGACCGGGCGGGGAACCAGGCGGGGCCGACGGAGGCGACGGCGGCGGGGAGAGAACCGGGCCGGTGTCCTCGGCCGTGAGATCGTCCGCCGACCGGTGCGCGTCGTCGAGCTCGGGCAGCTGACGTCCCACGCCCTCGCGCTCGAGGTCGGCAACTATGGCCGCGAACGCGGCGTCGACGTCCTCCGGCCGTTCCGACACCTGGGCCTCCTTGGGACAGCAGTCAGGCACACGAGCAGGTGATGTGGCCATCGTCGCACGAACGAGCGTCGCGATGGCTGGATCACTCCGGCTTGTTTACTAGTTGGGTACCGTGGCGGGGAAGGGAGTCTCTCGCGCAGTGTCCACTGTTACATGTTCCGACATTTGGGTGGCGAAGGATTGTGCGGGGCGCACACCCTTCGTACCCTCGACGAACGGGTGAGGGCTGGCAAGCGAGAGGCGCGGGTAGCAGTGCTGTACTGGTTGATGAAACACGTCCTGCTTGGGCCGCTGCTTCGTCTGTTCTTCCGCCCGAAGGTCGAGGGCTCCGAGAACATTCCGGACGAAGGCGGCGCCATGCTCGCCAGCAACCACCTCGCCGTCGCCGACTCGTTCTTCCTGCCGCTGATGCTCAAGCGCCGGGTGACCTTCCCCGCCAAGCTGGAGTACTTCACCCAGCCCGGCATCAAGGGCCGGCTGAAGAAGTGGTTCTTCACCGGCATGGGCCAGATCCCGATCGACCGCTCCGGCGGCGCCGCCGCGCAGGCCGCGCTCGACACCGGCATCCGCCTGCTGAGCGAAGGCCACCTGCTCGGCATCTACCCCGAGGGCACCCGCTCCCCGGACGGCCGCCTCTACAAGGGCAAGACCGGCCTCGCCCGCATGGCGCTCGAGGCCCGCGTGCGGGTCATCCCGGTGGCCATGTTCGACACGGACAAGGCCAACCCGATCGGCTCGAAGATGTGGCGCCCGCACAAGATCCGCATCAAGATCGGCAAGCCGATGGACTTCTCGCGCTACGAGGGCCTCGCCGGCGACCGCTTCGTCGAGCGGTCGATCACCGACGAGATCATGTACGCGCTGATGGAGCTGTCCGGCCAGGAGTACGTCGACGTCTACGCGGCGAAGGCGAAGGAACTGCTCGCCGCGCAGGAGGCCGGCGAGCCGGCCGCGCTGCCCACCCAGGAGCGCCGCACGGCCCCGGACGTCGACCGCATCCCAGAGACCGAGGCGGGCTGATCTCCGCCTAGGCTGCGTCGGTGCGGTACTTCTACGACACGGAGTTCATCGAGGACGGGACCACCATCGACCTGGTGTCGATCGGTGTCGTCGACGAGGACGGACGCGAGTTCTACGCCGTGTCGACCGAGTTCGACCCCGACCGGGCCGGACAGTGGGTGCGCGACAACGTGCTCGCCAAGCTGCCGTCGCCGGCCGACCCCGCGTGGTGCGACCGGGCCAAGATGCGCGAACGGCTGCTGCGGTACTTCGGCCGGGGGAAGGGCCAGGTCGAGCTGTGGGCCTGGTTCGCCGCCTACGACCACGTCGCGCTCGCCCAGCTCTGGGGCGACATGCCGGCCCTGCCGCGCGAGCTGCCGCGGTTCACCCGCGAGCTGCGGCAACGCTGGGAGGACGTGGGCAAGCCCGCGCTGCCGGCCCCGCCGCGCGACGCGCACGACGCGCTCGCCGACGCCCGGCACAACCTCGTCCGGTGGCACGTGATCGAGGCCGAGTGGGTTCGGCGGGGGTTCGCCGGCCGTTAACGTGGGGACCGGTTGCTGCACCGATCCAGAAGGTGGCACGCTTGACCGTGTCGGTACCACAGCTCTAGCAGCCGGATGGAGGATCGGGCACATGCGCGTCGGCTTGCTCACTGGTGGCGGTGACTGTCCAGGACTGAACGCGGTCATCAGGGCCGTGGTACGCAAGGGGATCGAGGCGCACGGCTGGGAGACGGTCGGTTTCCGCAACGGCTGGCAGGGCCCGCTGGAGGGCCTGGTCAAGCCGATCGGCCTCGACGCCGTCGAGGACATCCTGACCCGGGGCGGCACGATCCTCGGCTCGTCGCGGACCAACCCGTACAAGGTCGACGGCGGCGTCGAGCGGATCAAGAAGGTGCTCGCCGAGCACGCGGTCGACGCGCTGATCGCGATCGGCGGCGAGGACACGCTGGGCGTCGCCAAGCGGCTCACCGACGACGGCGTCGGCGTGGTCGGCGTGCCGAAGACGATCGACAACGACCTGAGCGCCACGGACTACACGTTCGGCTTCGACACCGCGGTGCACATCGCGACCGAGTCGATCGACCGGCTGCGCACCACCGCCGAGTCGCACCACCGGGCGCTGGTCGTCGAGGTGATGGGCCGCCACGCGGGGTGGATCGCGCTGCACTCCGGCCTCGCCGGCGGCGCGAACGTCATCCTGGTGCCGGAGCGGCCGTTCAGCGTGGACAAGGTCGTCGAGTGGGTGACCCGGCGCTTCGAGCGGCAGTACGCGCCGATCATCGTGGTCGCCGAGGGCGCGCTGCCCGAGGGCGGCGGCGAGGTGCTGCAGAGCGGGGAGAGGGACTCGTTCGGGCACGTCCGGCTCGGCGGCGTCGGCACCTGGCTCGCCGAGGAGATCGCGCAGCGGACCGGCAAGGAGTCGCGCGCGGTCGTGCTCGGCCACACCCAGCGCGGTGGCACGCCCACGGCCTACGACCGGGTGCTCGCGACGCGGTTCGGCCTGCACGCCGTCGACGCGGTGCGCGACGGCGACTTCGGCGTGATGGTCGCCCTGCGCGGCACCGACATCGTCCGGGTGAAGCTGGCCGAGGCGACGGCCGAGCTGAAGACGGTGCCCGCCGAGCGCTACGCCGAGGCCGAGGTCTTCTTCGGCTAGTCCGCCTCCCGGGATTCAGGGCCTAGTGTTGCCCCATGGACCTCGACGAGCTGTTGTGGGCGGGCGCGGACGCGCAGGCGCAGGCGTTGCGGGACGGTGCGGTCAGCGCGCCGGACCTGCTCGAGGCGGTGCTGCGCCGGCTGGCGGCGGTCAACCCCCGGCTGAACCTGTTCCGCAAGGTCTACGCCGACGCCGCTCGCGAGCAGGCGGCGCGGGCGCAGCAGCGGCTCGATGCCGGGGAGCGCACCCCGCTGCTCGGGGTGCCGCTCGCGGTGAAGGACGACCTCGACGTCGCCGGCGACACGACCGGTCTGGGCGGGCGCGCGCAGTTCGACCCGGTCGAGGAGGACGGTCCGGCGGTGGCGCGGCTGCGCGCGGCCGGTGCGGTGCTCGTCGGGCACACGCACACGCCGGACCGCTGCCTGTGGCCGTTCACCGAGACGCTCACCTACGGCGCGACGCGCAACCCGTGGCACCTCGACCACACGCCCGGCGGCTCTTCGGGCGGGTCGGCGGCGGCGGTCGCGGCCGGAGTCGTCGGCGCCGCAACGGGTTCCGACGGTGGCGGGTCGGTGCGCATCCCGGCGAGCTTCTGCGGGATCTTCGGGCTGAAGACCACCCGCGGGCTGATCGACATGGGCCCGGAGGAGCACTGGCACGGGCTGGCCGGCATCGGTCCGCTCGGCCGCCGGGTCGCCGACGCGGCGTCGATGCTCGACGTACTCGCCGAGGAGGACCACCCCGGCGGCCTGTACCGCGACTCGGTCGACGCGGATCCGGGGCGGCTGAGGATCGCGCTGTCGTGGTACACGCCGCTCGGCAAGCCGCCGATCGAGGCGCAGCGCAAGCAGGCCGTGCGGGAGATGGCGGATCGGCTGCGCGCGCTCGGCCACGAGGTCGTCGAGGCCGACCCGCCGCTGGGTCCGCGCCCGTCGCCGCAGTTCTTCGTGCGGTACCTGCGCGGCGTCGCGGACGATGTCGCCGCCCTGCCGCACCCGGAGTGGCTGGAGCCCCGCACGCGCCGGATCGCGGCCATGGGCCGGCGGATCCCGGACCGCGTGCTGGCCAGGGCGCGGGCTGCGGAGTCCGGTTTGGACAGTCGGCTGCGCGGCTTCTTCGCCGACCACGACGTCATCCTGCAGCCGGGCTGGACCGGCCGGCAGCCGAAGATCGGCCGGTACCACGGCAGTGGCGCGTCCGCGACGCTGGCCGGGGTGTCGCTCGGCATCCCGTACTTCCCGACGTGGAACGTGGTCGGCTACCCGGTCGCGGCCGTGCCCGCGGGCCGGGACTCGGAGGGCCTGCCCATGGGCGTCCAGCTGGTGGGCCCGTCGTTCGGCGAACACCGGCTGCTGTCGCTAGCCGGTCAGCTGGAGCGGGCGCACCCGTGGACGGGTGAGCGGCCTCCGGTGTAGCGGGCCGGGCTTCCGCGGCTGGGGCCCCGCGCTCGACCCCGCGGCCTGGACTTCGGCGTTGCGCGGGCTTGGTCTCCGAGGTTGGCCTTCGAGACTCGGGCTCCGGCGTCGCGCGGGCTTGGCCTCTGGTCGAGCGAGCCGGCCTCCGGGGCTCCGGCTTGGCGCGCGGGCTTGGCCTCCGGCCCCCGGGTTCAACGCTACGGCAGGGGACCGACGGTTCCGGCCGGCCGCGCAGCGAGCCTGTGGATGGCCGGAACTTGTGGACGACTCGCCGCCGGATGATCTTCGTCGTGCGGAACCGTCGGTGCCTCCTGGAAGGATGGAACCCGGGGGCCGGAGGCCAACCAAACCGGCTCAGGCGCCCGGTACTCATCCGCTGCCGAGCCTCGGCGGACCGCCGCGGATCAGGCCCACCCAACCGCTCGCCGATTGTCCCGCAAGCCACAGCGCTGTCGGCGAAAGGGCCGCGACCGGGGCGGATACGCTAGTGCCGTGAACTGGACTGTGGACGTTCCGGTGGACACCCTTCCCGAGTTGCCGCCACTCCCGCCCGAGCTGCGAGCCCGCCTCGACGACGCCCTCTCCCGCCGCGCGGCGCAGCAGCCCGACTGGCCCGACGCCGAGGCGGTCCGGCAGGTCCGCACGGTCCTGGAGAGCGTGCCTCCGGTCACCGTGCCGTCCGAGGTCGACCGGCTGCGCACCAAGCTCGCCGAGGTCGCCCGCGGCGAGGCCTTCATGCTCCAGGGCGGCGACTGCGCCGAGACCTTCGCCGACAACACCGAGCCCCACATCCGCGGCAACATCCGCACGCTGCTGCAGATGGCCGTCGTGCTCACCTACGGCGCCAGCCTGCCCGTGGTCAAGGTCGGCCGGATCGCCGGCCAGTACGCCAAGCCCCGGTCGAACTCCACCGACGCGCTCGGCCTGCCCGTCTACCGCGGCGACATCGTCAACTCCCTCGTCGCCACGCCCGAGGCGCGGGTGCCGGACCCGGGTCGCATGATCCGCGCCTACGCCAACGCCGGCGCCGCGATGAACCTCGTGCGCGCGCTCACCGCGGCCGGCGAGGCGGACCTCACCAAGGTCCACATGTGGAACAAGAACTTCGTGTCCAGCTCGGCCGCCGGCGAGCGGTACGAGAGCCTGGCCACCGAGATCGACCGCGGCCTGCGGTTCATGGCGGCCTGTGGCGTCGAGGACACCTCGCTGCACACCACCGAGATCTTCGCCAGCCACGAGGCGCTGCTGCTGGATTACGAGCGCGCCATGCTGCGCCTGGACACCACCGGCCCGGAGCCGAAGCTCTACGACCTGTCCTCGCACTTCGTGTGGGTGGGGGAGCGCACCCGCCAGCTCGACGGCGCGCACATCGCGCTCGCGGAGCTGCTGGCCAACCCGATCGGCGTCAAGATCGGCCCGACCACCACGCCGGAGATGGCCGTGGAGTACGTCGAGCGGCTCGACCCGCACAACACGCCGGGCCGGCTCACGCTGATCAGCCGGATGGGCAACAGCAAGGTGCGCGACGTGCTGCCCACGATCGTGGAGAAGGTCACCGCGTCCGGGCACCAGGTCATCTGGCAGTGCGATCCGATGCACGGCAACACCGTCGAGTCCTCGACCGGCTACAAGACCCGCCACTTCGACCGCATCGTGGACGAGGTGCAGGGCTTCTTCGAGGTGCACCGCCACCTGGGCACCCACCCCGGCGGCATCCACGTCGAGCTCACCGGCGAGGACGTCACCGAGTGTCTCGGCGGCGCGCAGGCGATCTCCGACACGGACCTGCACGGCCGCTACGAGACCGCGTGCGACCCGCGGCTCAACACCCAGCAGAGCCTGGAGCTGGCCTTCCTCGTGGCGGAGATGCTGCGCTCGTAAGGAACCTCAGGCGCAGCGCTCGTGCAGCGTGGCCGCCGCCTTGGTGACGCACTCGGCGAGGACGTCCACGTCCGGCACCGCGTCCCGGTCCGCTTGCAGTCCGATGTGGACACTGTCGCGGTACGTCGAGATCGCCACGCCGAGGCCGTGCCCCGCGGCCAGCGGCGCGAACGGGTAGACCTCGCGCAGCCGCGCGCCGGCCAGCGCCAGCGGGACCGGCGGCAGCGGCACGTTCGTCACCACCGTGTCGAACAGCAGCGGCGCCGCCGCGCCGGCGGCCGGCGTACACACCCGGTGCACCGCGGGCGGGATCAGGTTCGCGAGCAGTGGCACCGTGCCCGGCCCCTCGGCCGGGCCGGCGGCCTTGTTCCGGTCCATCGCGGCGCGCACGAAGCGCAGCCGGGCCAGCGGGTCGGCCAGCCCGACCGGCAGGTCGCACAGGTAGCCAGACAGCCGGTTGCCGCCTCCCTTGCTGCCGTCGGAACCGCCGCGGGCGCGCGTGTTGACCGGGATCAGCGCGCGCAGCGTCACCCCGTCCACCGGCCGGTCGCTCTGCGACAGCCAGGACCGCAGCCCGCCGGCGACCACCGTGAGCGCCACGTCGTTGGTCGTGCCGCCGTGCTGCTCGCGGATGTGCCGCACGTCGTCGAGGTCCAGCCGGACGAAGGCCAGCCGCCGGCTCGCGGAGTTGGCCGTGACCAGCGAGGGCGCGGGCGGCCGGCGGGCCGCGCGCAGCACGGTGCCCGCCCGCGACACCAGCTCGCGGCCCTGCGCCAACAGCTCGCCCGGGTTCGGGGTCGACGCGGCCGTGGTCCGGGGTGCGCCGGCCGGCGGCAGGTGGTCGAAGAGCGAGCCGGCCACCTCGACCGCGCCCGCGCCGTCCGCGAGCGAGTGGTGCAGCTTCAGCAGCACGGCGAACTCATCGCCCGGCAGCCCGGTGACCACGTGCACGTCCCACGGCGGCCGGCTCAGGTCGAGCGGCGTGGCCATCCAGCCCGACGCGTACGCCTCGAACGTCCGCCGGTCCGCCACCCGGTAGCCGCGCACATGCGAACGGGCGTCGAACCGCTCGTCCTCCCGCCACTCCGCACCGCCCGGCGGGAACCAGACCGCGTGCGCGCGCTGCCGCAGCACCGGCGTCCGCGCCGCGCGCGCCGCGAGCAACTCCACGAGAGAGTCGAGGTCGACGGGCCCGGCGGGCCGGAACACGCCGATCGCGCCCATGTGCATCGGCCGGGTGCGCGTCTCCAGGCACAGGAACGCGACGTCCAATCCGCTGAGTCGTGGCATGGGTCCACCTCACCAGCGACGCGTGTCCTTCGCATGGTCAGCGCGTTAAGCCCGCGCGTCGCCGCCGATTTTCACTCGTCAGGGCTGGTCAGGGAATTGTGAAGATGACGACACCACTGCCGGGAGGTACCCGGGTGTTGGCGCCGGGGTTCTGCCCGATCACCCTCCCGGCGCCGCCCAGCTGCTGCACCTGAACCTGTAGGCCCAGCTGCGCCAGGATCGCCTGCGCCTCCGGCACGGCCCGGTTGGAGAGGTCCGGGATCAGGATCGCGTTCGAGGTGACCACGGTGACCTGTGTGCCGGGCTCGAGCACGGTGCCCGCGACCGGGTCGGTCCGGGTCACCTTGCCGGCGTCGATGTCCTTGTCGAAGTCCTGTTGCGCCGCGTCGACCGGCTGCAGGCCGACCTCCTGGAGCTGCGCGAACACCTCTTCCTTGGTCTGTCCGCGGAAGTCGGGCAGCGGCTTGGGCTCGGAGCCCTTGCTGACGATGATCTCCACCCGCTCGCCGAGCTTGAGCTGAGTGCCGCCCTGGGGCTCGAGCCGGACGACCCGGCCCTCGGGGATGCCGTCGGCGAACTCCTTCTTGCCGTCGTCGAGCCCGGGTTGCAGGCCCGCCTCCTTGATCTGTCGCTCGGCGTCGTCGACGGTGGCGCCGGGCTCGACGTCGGGCACGGTCGGCGGGCCGTCGGAGAGGATGACGGTGACCGTGTCGCCGCGTAACATTTCCGCACCCTGGTCCGGCTCGGTCCGGATCACCTGGCCGGACTCGACGTCGTCGCTGCGCTCGTTCTTGTACGTCACCCGCAGGTCGGCGTCGGTGAGCTTCTGCTCGGCGCTCGCGCGGTCCTGGCCGGCCACGCTGGGCACCGTGGCGTACCGGCCGGAGGCGAACCACCACGTCGCGGTCGCGACCAGCGCGATCGTGAGTACCCCGGCGAGGCTCCACAGCACGATGTTGCCGCCGCGCCGCCGCGGCGCGGTCGGGTTGCGCGGCCGCTGGGGCGGGGGCGGCATGGGCGGCACCGCCATGCCCGCGCTCGGCGGGCCCATCGGCGTGCCGCCGCTGGGCGGGCCGAGGTCGGGACGCCGCATGCCGTACGGGTTCGACTGTGGGGGGCCCTGGTCCAGGTCGGTGCGCAGCATCGCCCGGGTGCCCTGCGGGCCCATGGCCTGGAAGCCGGCTGGCGCGGGGCGCAGCACCGTCGCGTTCCCGACCGAGGCCGGCTGACCGACCGAGACGGGGTCCAGGTTGGTCGAGGTCGCCTCCGGGTCGGCGTCGGCGGCCGGCAGGGCCGGGTTGGGCTGCTTGATCGGGGACACCGGCACCGTGCGGTCCTGCAGCGTCGGCTCCGGGACCGGGACCGGCAGCTGCGGCAGGCCCAGCGAGGCCCGCAGGTTCGTCAGCTCGGTGTGGAACGCGGCCCCGTCCGCCGGGCGGGTGGCCGGGTCGCGCCGGGTGGCCCGCACGACCAGCTCGTCCAACGCGGGCGGCAGCCCCGCGACCCGCAGGCTCGGCGCCGGCATGTCGTCGTTCACGTGCCGGTAGGCGATCGAGATCGGGGTGTCGCCGGTGTAGGGGGTCGCGCCGGTGAGCGCCTCGTACAGCATGACGCCGGCCGAGTAGACGTCGCCGCGGGCGGTGGCGGCACCGGTGGTCACCTGCTCCGGGGACAGGTAGGCGACCGTGCCGAGGATGACGCTCGAGCTCGTCGTGCCGGCGCTGGACATCGCGCGGACCAGGCCGAAGTCGCCGACCTTGACCGCGGTGCCGCGCTCACCGCCGTGCCCGATCAGCACGTTCTCCGGCTTCACGTCCCGGTGCACCAGGCCGGCCCGGTGGGCCGCGGCGAGCGCGCTCAGCACCGGATCCATGATCGACAAGGCGAGCGGGACGTCCAGCGAGCCGCGCTCGGTGATGAGGTCGCGCAGCGTGCCGCCGTCGACCAGCTCCATCACCAGGTAGACCAGCGAGCCCTCGGGACTCGTGTCGACGCCCTGGTCGTGCACGGCGACGACGTTCGGGTGATGGATCTTCGCGGCCGAGCGTGCCTCGCGCTCGAAGCGGTCCACGAAGGCGCGGTCGTCGGCGAACCGCGCGTCCATGACCTTGATCGCGACTCTGCGGTCGAGACGGGTGTCCAGCCCGCGGTAGACCGACGACATACCGCCGCGCGCGAGCAGCGCGTCGATGCGGTACCGCCGCTCGAGCAGCGCACCGATCAGTCGGGCTCCCCTTTCGTCCACGACCGTGATGGTACGAGGCCCGTCGCCGGCGCGTGGTGAAGCCGTCGATTCCGTGTCCCAGCCGTACGTTCGAACGGGCACGGATGGCCGAAAATCGTGCCGGCGCGGCCGTCTCCGGTATGGCATCGTGACACATGTGAGTGCGACACCCTCCGCCAACGACGTGCTCGATCCCGAAGTCGAGGTGCTGGCCCTGCCCGATGTGGCCCAGCGACTCGGACTCCCGGTGACGAAGGTGCGGCAGGCGTTGCGGGACGGTCAGCTGGTCGCGGTCCGCCGCGACGGGGTGCTGTGCGTGCCCGCCGAATTCCTCTCCGACGACGGCGCGATCGTCAAGGGACTCCCCGGCACCATCACGGTCCTCGCGGACGCCGGCTTCACGCCGGACGAGATGGTCCGCTGGCTGTTCACCGCCGACGAGTCCCTTCCCGGCCGCCCCGTCGACGCGCTGCGCGCCACGGGCGCTCGCGAGGTCAAGCGCCGGGCTCAGGCCCTCGCGCTCTGAGGGCCGGGTCGGCCGGATACGGCGCGGCGGCGACGCGCCGCGTACCGGCGTGCCCACGAGCTGACTACCGAGACGCCAGGGTCCGGCTCGCCACCGCGCGGATGAGGCCCGGCACCGCGATCCCCAGCCTGCGGTGGACCGGCACCACGACCCGGCGGCCCAGCACGGCGTAGTCGCTCGCCTCGATCTCGCCGAGGATGCGGCGGTAGAGCACGGCCGCGGTGCGCACGCACGGCCGCGACTCGCGGCGCAGCAGCGCGATCCCCGGCTCCGCCCGCCGGTACACGGCGTGGTTGTACGCCACGAGGTGTGCGAGCGCGCGGCGGACCGCGGGGTCGGGCCGGCCGGTGCGGTGTGCCCGCTCCAGCCGGGCCCGGTCCACGCCGAACGCGGCCAGCTCGTCGGCGGGCAGGTACAGCCGCCCGCGGTCGAGGTCCTCGCCGACGTCGCGGAGGAAGTTGGTCAGCTGGAACGCCTCGCCGAGCGCGGCCGCGTACGGCGCCGCCTGCGCCCGCGGGCCGACCGTGCCGAGCACGGGCAGCAACTGCAACCCGATCACCCCGGCCGACCCGTGCACGTATCCGGCCAGGTCGGCGAAGGTCCGGTAGCCGGTGACGGTCAGGTCCATCCGCATCGAGGCGAGGAAGTCGGCGAACAGCCCCGGCTCGATGCCGTACCGCGCGACGGTGTCCGCGAGCGCGGCCAGCACCGGGCTCGCCGGCTGCCCGCCGCCGAGCGCCTCACCGACCTGCCGTTCGAGGGTGGCGAGCGAGCGTGCGCGGTCGCCGGTGGTGTTGGCCACGACGTCGTCGACGATCTCGTCGGCCAGCCGGGCGAACCCGTACAGCGCGTGCACGGCCGGCCGCCGGTTCGCCGGCAGCAGCCGGGTGGCCAGGAAGAACGTGCGCCCGTGGCGTGCGTTGATCCGGCGGCAGGCCTGGTAGGCGGCGGCCAGGTCGGGGCCGGGCGTCAACGTGTGCAGCTCACCCACTGGCCCGCCGGGCAGCTGCCGTGCTCGGTCTTGTGGTCGGCGACCAGCTTGGCGGCGAGCGCGTGCGCCGAGACCGGGTCGTCGGCGACGGTCACCAGCGTCGTCGAGCAGGCCGACTTCGTGCTGGCCATGCACTCGCGAAGCTGCTCGGCGCTGTGGTCGCGCCAGTACCGGTTGGACACGACGCCGTACTTCCACACGTCGCCGCCGACGTTGATCTCGTAGACGGCGTGGCTGCCGTCGGTCTTGTCGTCGTCCGCGACCGCGGGCTGCGCGGCGCTCCAGGTCTTCAGGTCGCCGGTGTCCGGCGGGTCGGCGAGGACCAGCGCGGCCCACTGCGCGCCGTACGGATGGGTGCCCGGCACCGTGTTCGCCCGCTGGAAGAAGCTCTTCCACTGCTGCGACGTGATCCGGCAGCTGATCTTCTTGCCCGCGCCCGGGTTCACCGGACCGACCTCGGACTCGCAGGTGCCGAGCTTGGCGCCGTCGCCGGTCCAGTTCGCCCGCAGGTGCACCCGCACGGCCGTCTTGGCGGTGTTCTTGACGTCCAGGATCAGCGTGCAGCCCGCCGCGGCGCACTTGTCGAACCGGTGCGCGCCCTGCTGGACGCCGGTCAGCGCGTCGACGGCCTTGCCGAGCCCGCCCGCGGACTTGGCCAGCGACTGGTAGGTCGCCACGACGTTCGGCGAGACGTCCGCGACGTCGACCACCACGTCGGTGACCGCGGTGGTCTCGGCGCTGCCGAGGCGGTCGAGCTCGAGGCGGAGCATGCCGTGCGGCGCGGCGGTCGCGTAGTAGACCTTGCCGCCGTCGACCTCGACCGCGTAGGCGTCGACGCCCGCGATGCTCTCCTTGGCGTTGTGCGGCAGCTCCAGGTCGGCGGTGCCCTTGTCGACCTTGCCCGCGGTCTGGGCGACGATGTCCGGGGTGAAGATCTCGCCGAACTCCACGCCGATCAGCGACGTGGGCAGCTTGACCCAGCGGTTGGCGAGCGCGCTGCCGTCGCCCGACGTCACGCCGAAGCGGGCGACCATGCCGCTCCAGAAGTTGGTGGCGGCCTTGAGGTAGAGGGTCTTGCCGACGTAGAGGACGGTCGCCGGCAGGGCGTTGATCGTGATGTTGCCGGACACCTCGCCGGTGAGCGTCGCGGTGACGTCGACGGTCAGCCCGGCTCCGTCGGCGGCGACCATCGAGCCGGTGTAGCGGACGGCGGCCGCCTCGGCGAGGTCGACCAGCGCCTGGGCGGTGCCCTCGGCTGTGGTCAGCGGGCCGATGTCCACGCCTTCCGGCTCCCCGGCGACCTCGCTGGTGCAGCCGGCGAGCACGAGGGCGAGCCCCGCCGCGAGCCCGGCGAGTGTGCCGCGGCGTCTCTTCGCGGCCGCCCCTCGCCCGGCTTCCTGTCCCCTCATCGCGCTCCCCATCCCGGCACCGCCCGCACGGTGTCCACACTGCCAGGAGTATCCCAACTCACCGGGCGAGAGTGTGCGGGAAGAACCTGTCGGATTGGCTACGAATTGGTGCACCGGCGACACGTTCGGCGGCCAGCCGGCCGGAGATCAGCACCGGCGGCACGCCGACTCCCGGGGTCGTGCCGCAGCCGGCCAGCACGACGTTGTCCACCCCGCGCACCAGGTTCCGCGGCCGGAACGGGCCGGTCTGGCGGACCGTGTGCGCCAGCGAGAACGGCGTGCCCGCCGCGAGCCCGGCCGCCTCCCAGTCGGCCGGCGTCACGAGCCGGGACACCTCGACGGAGTCGGCGAACCCGGTCAGCCCGCGTGCCTCGAGCACCTGGGTGAGCTCGTCGCGGTACGCCGGCCCGACGCGGCGCCAGTCGATGGGGCCGACCGCGAGGTTCGGGCACGGCGCCAGCACCGACACCAGCTGCCGCCCGGCCGGCGCGAGGCCCGGGTCGGTCGCCGTCGGGCGGGTGACCAGCAGCGACGGGTCGCTCATCAGCGAGCCACGGGTCAGGATCTCGTCGAACGTCCGCCGCCAGGCCGCCCCGAAGAAGACCGTGTGGTGGGCCAGCGCCGGCCAGGTTTGGGTGACGCCGGCGTGCAGCAACACCGCGGACGGTGCCCAGCGCGGCCGCACCGGCCGGCGCGGCGCCCCGCCGAGCAGCCGGTAGGAGACGGGCAGGTCCGGGGTGAGCACGACCGCGTCGCAGGGGATGCGCTCACCGTGCGTGGTGCGCACCGCCGTGACCCGCGAGCCGGACCGCTCGAGCCACGCCGCGCCCGTGCCGTACCGCAGCGACGCCCCGTGCGACGCCGCGGCGTCGGCCAGCGCGGCGGCGACCGCGCCGACCCCGCCGCGCGGGAAGTACACGCCGGCCACCGTGTCCATGTAGGCGATGACGCCGTAGGCGGCGAGCGCCCGGTCCGGCGCGAGGCCGGCGTAGAGCGACTGGAAGGTGAAGACCCGGCGCAGCCGCTCGTCGCGCAGGAACCGGCCGACCGCGGGGCCGAGCCGGCCGAACCCGCCGATCGCGGCGAGCCGGGCGAGGTCCGGGCCGGCGAGGTCGAGCGGGGAGTCGAGGTTCGCGCCGATGAACCGGTCGCGCTGCAGCCGGTACAGCTCGGTGAGCCAGGCCCGCAGCCGACGGTAGCCGTCGGCCTCCCGCGGCCCGGCGAACCGGCGCACCTCGTCGGCCATCGCGTCCGCGTCGGCGTGCACGTCCAGGCTCGAGCCGTCCGCGAACCGCGCCCGGTACGCCGGGTCGAGGCGGGTCAGCTGGATCCGGTCGGCGAGCGACTCGCCGACCGCGGCGAGCGCCTCGTCGACCAGCTCAGGCATGGTCAGCACCGAGGCGCCGGTGTCTATCCGGTAGCCGCCCAGGTCGGCCGAGCCGGCTCGGCCGCCCGGTCCGTCCGCGAGCTCGAGGACGGTCACCGAGCGGCCGGCGCCGAGCAGGTGCAGCGTCGCGGACAGGCCGGCGAGCCCGGCGCCGACCACGACGACGTGGTCCGTCGGGCCCTCGACGGTTCTCACTATCTGTCCCGCCGGGTCGCCGCAACGGCCAGGTCCCGCAGCCGGGTCGCGCCCGGGTCGGCCAGCCCGGCCGAGTCGAGGGCGGTCAGCGCGGAGGAGGTCAGCTTCTCGATCCGCCGCTCCAGCTCGTCGACCGCGCCGAGCTCGGCGAGCAGCTCGCGGACCCTGGTCAGGGTCTGCGGCGGCAGTTCCGGGTCGCCGAGCGCGCCGCGCAGGAAGTCGGCGTCGACGTTTCGGCCGGCCCGCGTGGCGTAGCCCAGCCCGAGCGACATCAGCAGCGTCCGCTTGCCCTCACGCAGGTCGTCGCCGGCCGGCTTGCCGGTGACCTCGGTGTCGCCGAACATCCCGAGCAGGTCGTCGCGCAGCTGGAACGCCACGCCGATGTCCGTGCCGAACGTCTTGACCGCCTCGACGGTCTCGGGTCCGGCGCCGGCGAACGCGACGCCCAGGTGCAGCGGCCGCTCGACGGTGTACGCGGCGGTCTTCAGCCGGGCCACGCCGAGCGCCCGTTCCTCGGACTCGTCGCCCTCGGCCTGCGCGAGCACGTCCAGGTACTGGCCGGCGAACATCTCCGCGCGCATCGCCTGCCACGGCCCGCGCGCGGCGGCCCGCATGCCCGGCTCCAGCGGGGCGCTCTCGAACATGTCGTCCGCCCACGCCAGCGCGAGGTCGCCGAGCAGGATCGCGGCGGCCGTGCCGAACCGCTCCGGCTCGCCCAGCCAGCCGCCCGCTCGGTGCGCCTCGGTGAACCGGACGTGCACGGTCGGGTGGCCTCGGCGCAGCTCGGAGGCGTCCATGATGTCGTCGTGCACGAGCGCGCACGTCTGGATCAGCTCCAGGGCGCTGACCGCGTGCAGCACCGCGTCCGCCCGCGGCCCGGCCGGCTCGCCGCCCGCGGCCCGCCACGCCCACCAGGCGAACGTCGGCCGCAGGCGCTTGCCGCCGCGCAGCGCGAAGTCCGAGAGCGCGTCGACAGCTCGTGCGAACGTGCGGGCGAGCTCGGGCAGCTCGGCCCGGCGTTCCGCCAGGTAGCCGGCGAGGACGTCCTCGACGTGCCGGTGCACCGCGGAGTCGATGCCGGTGCCGCTGTCCGTGCTGCTCTCGACTGTGGGGAGCTCAGGTGCCGGGGCCACGCGGACATGGTGCGTGGTCGTGCCGGCCCTCGTACCAGCGGGGGTCCGCCGCGGCTCCGCCGACAGCCGAGTTGCGCCATATGCCGCATCACTACCCTGGGGGGCATGACTTCGGTGGTGGCGCGTATCCCGGGTGACCGGCCGGTGTTCTCCGTCGAGTTCATGCCCCCGCGTGACGACGCGGACGAGCGGCGGCTGTGGAACTCCATCCGCTCGCTGGAGGGCCTGGACCCGGCGTTCGTCTCGGTCACCTACGGCGCCGGCGGATCCAGCCGGGACCGGACCATCCGCACGACCGGGCGCGTGGTCCGGGAGACGACCCTGGTCTCGATGGCCCACCTCACGGCCGTCGACCACTCGGTGGCAGAGCTGCGCAACGTGATCGGCTGGTACGCCGAGCTGGGCGTGCGCAACGTCCTCGCGCTGCGCGGTGACCCGCCGGGCGACCCGATGGGCGACTGGGTGCGCCATCCCGAGGGGCTCGAGTACGCCGAGGAGCTGGTCCGCCTGGTGCGCGAGCTCGGCGACTTCTGCGTCGGCGTGTCCGCGTTCCCGTACGGCCACCCGCGGTCGGCCGACCTGGACATCGACACCGAGTACCTGGTCCGCAAGCTGCGGGCGGGCGCGGACTTCGCGATCGCCCAGCTGTTCTTCGAGGCCGACGACTTCCTGCGGATGCGCGACCGGGTGGCCGCGCGCGGCTGCGACGCGCTGCTGCTGCCCGGCGTGATGCCGCTGACCACGCCCAAGATCCTGTCGAAGTCCGTGGAGCTGTCCGGCGCGCAGGTGCCGGGGTGGATGGCCGACCGGCTCGGCCCGTTCGCCGACGACCCGAAGGCGTTCCGCGCGGCTGGCATGGACGTCACCGAGGAGCTGTCCCGGCGGCTGCTGGCCGAGGGTGTGGAGTGCCTGCATTTCTACACGTTCAACCTGTCGAAGGCGACGAAGGAGATGGTCGCCCGGCTCGACCTCGCCCCCGGCCGGGAGCCGGTAGAGGCGAACTTACGGTCGGTCGGCTAGGTGAACTAGTAGCCCGCCGCCGCGCGGCGGGCCTGTGCTCGTTCCAGCTTGAGGCTGCGGCGATGGGTGAACAGCGCGAGCAGCACCACGAGCACCGCGACCCCGACGGCGCCGCCGCCGACCATCACCACCCACTGCGTCCACGACACCCCGGACTTGTCGGAGTACTGCGCGACCGCGCTGAACTCGGTGACCGCCTCAGGCTTGGGCTCCCAGCTGATCGTGCCGTCGGTGTTGTCGCCGTTGGTGCGCGAGATCCGGCCCGGGAAGGCGATCTTGACCTGCACGTCGGCGCGCTCCGGCGGCACCCGGGTCAGGTCGATCGAGCCGGCGAGCGTGACGAGCTCGCCGGAGCGGCGGAACGACAGCCGGTACTGCTGCTGGTTGGCGATCGAGTCGACGAGCAGCGGCAGGTCGTTGAACCGCAGCCCGGTCAGCGTGACCTTCTGGCCGACGTAGCCGTCCGCGGTGTAGGGCTCGGTGCGAACCTTCTCGGCGAGCTCGGGCGGCACGGTCAGGCTCGGGCCGTTGTCGTCCTTGCTCGCCGGCAGCGCGGCGACGACGATCTCGCCGGAGATCAGGTCGTCCGACGACACCGCGAGCGCGGCGTGGATCCGGACGCAGCCGGAGAGCGTGACCACGAGCACCCCGAACAGCACGATGAGGCCGAACAGTCGGCGAACGTGATCGCGGCCGGCGGTGCGCACCGGCACATCCTGCCAGCATCCCGTTGACCTTCGGACACCAGGCGGTTTCTCGTTGGAGACGAACGTGCGTCGGCCGGTAGCGTCCGGGCCATGGACACCCCCGCGCACCGCGTCTCCGACTCCTTCGTGGACGACTACGTCCGGCTCGACCCGACCATCGCCACCATGCTCGGCATCCCCGGGTACGACGACCAGCTGCCGGACCTGTCCCCGGACGGGCACGCGGCGCGCGCCGAGCTGACCGCGGGCGCGTTGCGCGCGATGGGCGACCTGGAGCCCGCCGACGACGGCGAACGGGACGCGAAGGCGTTGCTCCTCGAGCGGCTCGGCGTCCAGCGGGAGGTGTCCGACGCGGGCCTCGACGTCTCGTCGCTGAACGTCGTCGCGAGCCCGGCGCAGGAGGTGCGCCAGGCGTTCGACCTGATGCCGGCCGCCTCCCCGGAGGACTGGCGCACGATCGCGACGCGCATGTCGCGGGTGCCCGAGGCGCTCGCGAGCTATCGGGAGAGCCTGCGGCACGCGGCCGGGCGGGGCGACATCTCGGCGGCCCGGCAGGTGCGCAAGGTCGCCGAGCAGTGCACGACCTGGGCCGGGCTGGGCGACGAGCCGGCGTACTTCGCCACCCTCGCCGGGAAGGCCGCCGTCGACCCCGCCCTGCGTGCCGACCTTGACGCCGCCGCGACCGTGGCCGGGCAGGCCTACGCGGACCTGGCGGCGTTCCTGCGCGAGGAGCTGCTGGCGAAGGCGCCGCGCGAGGACGCGGTCGGCGAGGACGTCTACGGGCTGTGGTCGCGGATGTACCTCGGCGCGCGGGTGGACCTGCGGGAGGCCTACGAGTGGGGCTGGGCGGAGTTCACCCGGCTCGAGACGGAGATGAAGGAGGTCGCTGGCCGGATCAAGACCGGTGCCGGCGTCCGCGAGGCGAGCGAGGCGCTCGACGCCGACCCGCGATACCGGATCGCCGGGGTCGCCGAGTTCCGCGACTGGATGCAGGGGCTGTCCGACCAGGCGCTCGCGGACCTGCGCGGCGTGCACTTCGAGATCCCCGACCGGATCATGCGGCTGGACTGCAAGATCGCGCCGCCGGGCGGCGGGGCGGGCGCGTACTACACGGGCCCGTCGGACGACTTCTCCCGCGCGGGCGCGATGTGGTGGTCGCTGCCGCCGGACAAGGACGAGTTCACCACGTGGCGCGAGGTGAGCGTCGTCTACCACGAGGGCGTGCCGGGCCACCACCTGCAGATCGCGACGGCCACGGCGGAGTCGAAGCAGCTGAACAAGTTCCAGCGGCTGTTCGCGTGGGTGCCGGGGCACGGCGAGGGCTGGGCGCTGTACGCGGAGCGGCTGATGCGCGAGTTCGGCTACCTGTCCGACGACGGGAACCTGCTCGGCATGCTCGCCGAGAACCTCTTCCGCGCGGGGCGGGTGATCATCGACATCGGCATGCACCTGCGCCTGGAGATCCCGCGGGGGACCGGCTTCCACGAGGGGGAGCGGTGGACCCCGGAGCTGGGCCTGGAGTTCATGCTGACCCGCACGATCACCGAGGAGGCCCTGGTCCGCGACGAGATCGACCGCTACCTCGGCTGGCCGGGCCAGGCGCCCGCGTACAAGCTGGGCGAGCGCCTGTGGCTCGCCGCGCGCGACGACGCCAGGGCACGCGCGGGCGCGGCCTTCGACCTGAAGGAGTTCCACATGCGGGCGCTGCGCATGGGCCAGATGGGGTTGGACACCCTGCGCGAGCGCCTCGCCGCCCTCTGAGTCACGACAAGGGGAGCGGGCGGCCCAGCACGCCGAACGGCCGAGGGTCGCCCGTGAACCGGTAGTTGCGCAGCACGTCGACGAAGCCCATCCGGTGGTAGAGCCGCCACGCCCGTGACGGGCCCTCCGGTGTCGACAGCAGGACCTTGTCCGCTCCCACGTCCTCCATCAGGCGGCGCAGCAGGTTCTCGCCGGTGCCGCGGCCCTGGGCCGCCGGCCGCACGTGCACCTCGGTCAGCTCGAAGTAGTCGTCCAGCCACGACTCGGCGAACTCCGGGCCCGACCGCTCGACGATGCCGCGCCGCACCTGCTCGTGCCACCACTGGCCGGCCGCGCCGCGGTAGCCGTAGGCGACGCCGACCATCGCGCCGTCCTGGTCGAGCGCCGCCACGCAACGCCAGTCCACGCGCAGCATGTGCGCGAGCCACATCGGCGCGCGCTGTTCGGCGGTGCCCGTCGGGTAGCGCATCGCGGTGACATACAGCGACAGTGCCTCCGGTAGCCGGGCCCGCAACTCGTCTTGGCTGAGGTCGACGAACCGCTCGACCCGAGGTGGAACCGCGGTCACGATCCCGGATTCTCCTCCTCGTCCGCCACCTCCGCAGCCACGCCCCCCGTCAGCGCCACAAGATCGGCGAACGTCGTCGGGAACACGGCCTTCGGATGACCCGCCGCGGCCCACACGACCTCGTGGTCGGCCAGCGCGACGTCGACCAGCGTGGTGATCGGCCGCGGGTGCCCGACCGGCGCCACCCCGCCGATCGCCTGTCCCGTGTGCTCGCGCACGAACGCCGGGTCCGCCCGGCCCACCGACGTCGCCCCGGCCAGTGTCGCCAGCCGCGCGGTGGACGCCCGGTGCGCGCCGGAGGTCAGGGCCAGCAGCGGGAAGGTCCGGTCACCCTCCGTAGCCCGGAAGACGAGGCTGTTCGCGATCGCGCCGACCGGGACGCCCACTGCCTGCGCGGCGGCCGCCGCGGTGCGCACGTCGTCGTCGAGGACGCGGATCCCGTCGGCGGCGGCCGGCAGCCCGGCCTCCCGCAGGATGGCGGAGATCTTGCTGATCGCGGGGTGGTCCGTAGCGCTCATGCGCACATGAGAGCACACCTGTGGCCGGTGTCGCCGCCGAAAATCCCGGGCGAGGTTGAGTCTGTCGGTGCTCGGAGTTAAGCTCGAATCGTTCGAACAAACGTTCGAACATGGCTCGGTGGTGGGGCGGGGGAAGCGCCTCACCACCGAGCGCCGCCGGCTTCCCCACGGCATGTCGTCACGCCCGGTGACGAACTCGGACCGCGAGGAGGCGTCAGGTGACCACAACCCTGGACTACCGCGACAACGAGCCACTGTCCGTGCCGGAACCCGCGCTCGCCCTGCTCTCCCAGGCCGAGCAAGGGCTTGCCGAAGCCGAGCTGGATCCCGAGCCCGCCGAGCGGTTCGCGCTCGCCTACCTGGCCGCGTTGCGTGCCGCGGCGGCCCTGCTCGCCCTGCGCGGGCGCCCGCACCGGGGGACCTCGCGGCCGACGAGCGTGTGGACGCTGCTCGTCTCGGTGGCGCCCGAGCTGCACGAGTGGGCGGCGTTCTTCGCGTCCTGGTCGACCACGCGTGCGTCGGTGCAGGCCGGCATCACGCGAGTGGTCACGCCCCGCTCCGCGGACGACCTCGTGCGCCAGGCCGGCCAGTTCCTGGGCCTCGTCACGCGTGCGATCCACGGTCCGTCATGACCGGACGAGCACTGGTCGACTATGGCCGCCTGCTCGAGGTCCTGGAGGTCGAGGGTGAGCTGCTGGCGTCGTCGGCCCTGGGCGCGGACCCGCACCTGCCGGTGCGCCACGCCGAGGGGATGACGCTGGGCGAGACCGTCCGGCACGTCGGCAGCGTCTACCGGATGGTCGTGGCCTGGCTGCGGTCGGGCACTCAGCCGACCCGCTGGCAGCGCGCGCCGATCCCCGGCCAGACCCTCGTGGAGTACCTGCGGGCGGGGCACCGGGACATCCTCGCGGAGCTGTCCGCACACGACCCCGCCGATGGTGCGCCGACCTGGTGGCCGCTCGACCAGACCTACGGGTTCTGGTGCCGCCGGCTCGCGCACGAGACCACCGTGCACCGCTACGACGTGCAGGACGCGGCGGCCGCGATGACCGTCACCGGCCGCGTCTCCGATGAGATCGCGTTGGACGGCATCGACGAGGTCCTGTCGCTCTGGTTCACCCACCGGCTCGGGGTGCTCGGGGTGACGAACTCGTGGACCGGTCGGGTCGCCGTGGCGGCCGGGCGCCGGCGGTGGATCGCGCAGATCACGGCGAGCGGCACGTCGGCGTGGCCGGCGTCGGCGGACGAGCCGGTCGAGGCGACGGTGTTCAGCGATCCGGCCGGGATGTACCTGTGGCTGTGGGGCCGCCGCTCGATCGGCACGGCCACCGCGGACGGGGACCCGGCCGGGGTCGACCAGCTGTGGCACCTGCTGCGGCTCGCGACGCACTGACCGGTTTTTGTCGGTGCGGTCGACTAGCGTCCGATCATGTCCACCCGACTGGTCAACGTGGTCGTCGACGCGGCCGATCCGCACGCGCTGGCCCGCTTCTGGCGCGACCTGCTCGGCTGGCGGATCAGCTACGAGGAGCCCGACGAGGTCGACCTGCGGGCGCCGCCCGACGACGGCTGGCGGTTCGACCTCGTGTTCGTCCCGGTGGCCGAGCCGAAGACCGTGCAGAACCGGCTGCACCTGGACGTGGCGAGTGCGTCCGCGGACCAGCAGATGGCCATGCTCGAGCGTGCGCTGGAGCTGGGTGCGGTGCGCGTCGACATCGGCCAGCGCAACATGCCGTGGTTCGTGCTGGCCGATCCCGGCGGCAACGAGTTCTGCGTGCTCGACCCACGCCCGGAGTACGCCGCGACCGGAGCCGTGGCCGCGATCGTGGCGTTCGCCGCCGACCCGTTGCCCCTGGCCGACTTCTGGTCCGAGGCGTCGGGTTGGCCGGTGGTCCGCCAGGGGCAGGACTTCGCGTCGCTCCGGGATCCGGACGGCCGCGGCCCGTGGCTGGAGTTCATCCCCTCGTCCCACCCGCACGAGGTGAAGAACCGCGTCCACCTGGACGTGGCGCCCTACCCGGACGGCTCGGTCGCCGACGAGGCGGCCCGGCTCGTCGCTCTGGGCGCCCACCAAGCCGACATCGGCCAGGGCGACGTCCCGTGGCAGGTCCTCGCCGACCCGGAGGGCAACGAGTTCTGCGTCCTCACCCCACGCTGACCGCCTGGCGTTCTGGTCGTCGCGTCAGGACGGTGTGTCCCGCTGCGGCGAGGCGGCGAACCGGTCCAGGGCGGCGGCGAAGAGGTCGGCCAGCTCGGGGCGGCGCAGGTCCGCCTCGGTGTGGATCTTGACGTGGCGGTGCACCTTGCCGGATCCGGTCAGCAGGCCGGCCGGGTCCGGCAGCTCCGTGCCGCGGGCGAAGCCGATCGTCACGTGGCGGCTGGCGGGCAGCACCGTGAACACCAGGTGCTTGTACCCGGGTCCGGTGCCGAAGCCGATGCTGTCGGCGTCCGCGGTGATCACGGCCCGTGGGAAGACCCGGTGCAGCTCGTCGAACACCGCGCGAGCCAGCGGGCGGACGGGTTCCGCGCAGTTGTCGAGCACCTGCGCGGCGGCGGGCGTCGTCACCGTCCGCCCTCCGGCGGCTGGCGGCGGCGCAGGCGGTCATGCATGACCCGGCGGACCAGCAACGCGGCCTTGCCGGTCATCTTGGCCTCGTCCTCGGTGGGCGGTCGCAGCGTGCGGGTCATGTCGAGCAACAGCTCGTGCAGCTGTGTCCACAGTGGAACAAACTGGCCGGCGACGGGGCCGGTGGCGCGGATCGGGCCGCCGCCGGTGACGGCGCTGAGCGTCTGTGCGAGGCCGAGCGTGGTCTCGTCGCGGAACACGAGGTGTACCTCGTCCTCCGCGAAGCGGATCTCCATCTTCCGCGCCGCGGTCTCCTGCGGGGTCGCGTCAGTGGTCGCGTCGGCGTCGAGCTCGTCGACCTTGTCGGCGATGGCGTCGGGGCTCACGCCCAGTTGTGCGAGCACGGTCGCGGCCATGCTGCCCTCGGCCCGGATGAGCGCCTCGAGCAGGTGGTGGCTGCCCATCGGCGCGCCGCCCGCGAGCGCCTCGGCAGCCGCGACGACCTCCTCGGCCGCGGTGGTGCGGACGGGGCGAGCCGGCGCGGCGCCGGGCTGGGTGTTCGCGATCAGCGCCTTCACGGTGCGCCGGATGTCCCGCATGTCCTCGACGTGGTTGGCGAGGACGCGGGCGGCGACGCCGTCACCCTCCCGTTCGATCGCCAGCAGGATGTGCTCGGTGCCGATGTAGTTGTGGCTGAGCTGCAGCGCCTCCCGCAGGGAGAGCTCCAGCACCTTCTTCGCGCGCCGGCTGAACGGGAGGTGTCCGGTCACCGCGGCCTCGCCGACGCCGACGATCGAGATCACGTCGGTACGCACCATCTTCGCGGTGATCCCCAGCTGGGCCAGCGCCTGCTCGGCGATGTCGCCCTGCGAGTGGAACAACGCCAGCAGCACGTGCTCGGTCCCGATGCGGCCGTGCTTGAGGTCGCGCGCCTCGGTCGACGCGTTGACGACGACCGTGCGGGCGGCCTCGGTGAATCGCTCGAACATGCCTCGATGCTGCGCGCTGTCTGAAACCCTGTCAATACACTATCAATGATAGAGTGGCCGTGTGACTGCCTCTGACTGGGACGACCGCCTGGCGCGCTGGCGGGACGAGCTGGAGCTGTTCGCGCAGCTGGAGGACACCCCGTGGGTGACGCTCGCGCAGGCCGAGCAGGACACAGGCGTGTCGCGCTCGGCGCTGCGGTCCTGGTACCGCAACGGCGAGATCCGTTCGCGCCTGATCGACGGCCCCAACGGACCGCAGCGCCTGGTCCCGCTGGACGCGGTGGTCGAACGCGCCGCGCGGTCGCCGAGGATCCAGCGCCGCGCGGAACGCGAGGTGAGCATGGAAGCGCAGGTGACGTTGCTGCGCAGCCGCATCGACCAGCTAGAGCTGCGGCTCGCCGCCCTGGAGAGCCGCGAGTAGGGCTTTCGACTACCACGCCACCGAGGCTGATGGCCCGCGCCTGCCGGGTGGAGGTGGGAGTGGCCCTTGCCCGCGAGCACCGCCTCCGGTCGACGGCATGGACGGCTAAGGGATGTCATGTCACGTAACCCGGTGTGGGTTCGGGTGCGTCGGTAGTTGATCATGGTGTGGTGCCAACCCGGGATCACCGGCTGGCGGCACCGTCGAAGAACTACCGATACTCGTCGAACGTGCAGGTCGCGATCGACGCCGACACCCGCCTGGTCATCGCCACCCCTGACCCGCAACCCGGCAACCGCACCGAACTGCCGGACTGGAAAGAAGACCTCAACGCCACCCACCGCAAAAATCCGAGCCCGGATCGAGCACACCCTGGCCCGCATGACGTGCTGAAAGATCCTCCGCGACCACCGACGAGCCGCAAGCACACTGGCCGACGCGGTATCCGGAATCGCCCACCTCCACAACATCGTCCACGCCAACTGATCAAGACCCACCGCCACCAACGCCCGGCGCACCCGTGCGCAGCCTCCACAAGATCGCGTTGATCACCTGACGTGATCACACCACGCCGACCTCCACCCGACACCGGCGGATACAACGGCTCCGGGTCAGGCGCGTAGGCGCAAACCCTTGGGGGTGGCCCGGAAACCGGCGTCTCGGAGGATGTCGGCCAGGTTCGAGGTCAGGGCGATCTCGCCGTCGGCGCGCTGTACCGCCAGCTGGCCTAGCCAGCCCTCGCGGACCGCTCTGGACAGGGCCTCCGCGGCCGCACGCAGTGGTGGGTCCTCCTCGGTGAAGGACAGCAGGGAGCGGCCGCCCCGTTCGACGTAGAGGACCGGGCGGCCGTCGACCAGGACGGCCAGTGCGCCGGCTTTCCTTGCGGGGCGGTGCTTTCCGTCACCGACGGGCTCGGGCCAGGGTAACGCCGCCCCGTAGGGCTGGGCCGGGTCGGCGGCGGCCAACACCCGGGAGACGACGTCGTCGCCCGGCGGTTCACCGTCCGAACGGGACAGTGCGCGCAGGCGGTCGACGGCGCCGCGGGCGGCGAACTGGGACGCGCCGAGGCCCTCCACGACGTAGCCGCGGATGATCTGGCCGGACTCCTCCATCGCCCGCAACACCTTGTAGACACCGGAGAAGCCGCCGCTCACCCGCTCGGTGTCCATGGCCCCGCGGGTCAGCACGCCGTGCCGCTCCAGGAACGCCTCGGCCCGCGCGTGAGCCCGGCGCGTCGGGTCCGGTTCGCGGGCGGTGACGAGCGACCAGCGGCCGGCCACCGTGGGTGGACCGGTGCGGCTCGGCAT
>NZ_JBOHGA010000052.1:0-33103 GCF_050699915.1 Actinophytocola sp. | reverse complement strand
GAGCAGGACCGCGCGGTGCAGGGGGAGCGTCGCCGTCACGCCGCCCGGTGCGTGCGAGCTCGCCTCCAACCCGTGCAGCAGGCTCGTCTCCAGCAGCCGGCCAAGCTGCTGGATCAGCTGGTTGCCGCTGGCACGCAGCAGGGTCAGGTGGAACGTCAGGTCGGCGTCCACAAAGGCCTGCTCGGCCGCGGGCAGCTCGGGCGCGTGTTCGGCCATGCCCGCGTAGGCCGCCTCGAGGGCGGCGAGTTGCTCGTCGCTGGCCCGCTCGGCGGCCAGCCGCGCCGCGCCCGGCTCGACCATCAGGCGCAGCTCGAGCAGGTCATCGAGGAAGTCCGGTGCGGCGGCCTGCCCATGCCAGTCGATGACCTCGCGATCCATCAGGTTCCACTGATCGCGGGGCAGCACCCGGGTGCCCAGCCGGGGCCGGGGCTCGACGAGTCCCTTGGCGGCCAGCGCCTTGACCGCCTCGCGTACCCCGCCGCGGCTGACCTTGAGCTCCGCGGCCAGCTCCGCCTCGTTCGGCAGCTGGCTCCCGTGCGACAGCTCCCCGGACACGATGCGCCGGCCGAGCCATTCCACGACCTGACCGTGCATCGTCCGGTGGCGGCCCAGCGGACTCTTTTCTGATCTCACGCGCGAATCATCGAATGATTGATAGATAAAGTCAAACGTCCTAATCTCGGTTGATGAAGATACGCGAGGTCCGTACGCACGTACTCGGCACGCCGTGGCGCAACATCACCATCGTCGAACTGCGCACCGACGAGGGCATCACCGGCCTCGGCGAGGTGCGGATGCTCAACCACACCGACGCGTTGCACGGCTACCTGGCCGAAGCCGTGCCTCGGTACGTACGCGGCTCCGACCCGTTCGACGTGGAGAGCCTGGTGCACCGGATGACGCGCCACGACTACGCGCGTCCCGGCGAGATCGCCATGTCGGCGCTCGCCACGATCGAGATCGCCTGCTGGGACATCCAGGGCAAGGCGCTCGGTCTGCCGGTGTACAAGCTGCTGGGCGGCGCCGTGCGCGACCGGATCAAGGCCTACGCCAACGGCTGGTACCAGGTGGAGCGCACGCCGGAGGACTTCCATGCCGCCGCGCGCGCCGTCGTCGCACGCGGCTACCGCGCGCTCAAGCTCGACCCGTTCGGCGCCGGCATGTTCGAGCTGGACCCCGATGAGACCGCCCGCTCGCTGACACTGGTCGAGGCCGTCCGCGACGCGGTCGGCCCGGACGTCGAGATCCTCGTCGAGATGCACGGCAGGTTCAGCGCGGCCACGGCGATCCGCATCGCCGGGCTGCTGGCGCCCTACCGGCCGGCGTGGCTCGAGGAGCCGGTGCCCCCGGAGAACCTCAAGGCGCTGGCCAAAGTGGCCGCGCACACCGACATCCCGATCGCCACCGGCGAGCGGATGCACACCCGCTTCGACTATCGCGAGCTGTTCGAACTGCAGGCCGCGGACATCATCCAGACCGACATCACCCATTCCGGCGGACTGCTCGAGGCGAAGAAGCTGGCCGGCGCGGCCGAGACCCACTACCTGCTCATGGCCCCGCACAACGTCGGCGGCGCCATCTCCACGGCGGCCAACGTGCACCTGGCCGCGACCACCGTCAACTTCTGCATCCAGGAGTACTTCAACGACTTCGCCGACCCGTTCGTCAACGACTGCGTGCCCGGGCTCGGTGAGGTGGTGGACGGGTACTTCGCACTGCCCGACAAGCCCGGACTCGGCGTCGAGCTGAACCACGAGGCGTTGGCCGAACACCCGCGCGGGTCGGTGGACTTCAACCTGTTCGCCGCGGGCTGGGAGCGCCGGCAGGCACAAAGCTCTTGACTCTATTAACGAATCATCGAATGATTCACACTACTACCGCCGAGATGGATGCGGGGTCAAACGATGAAGTCTGAAACCGGCACCACGTCCCGTAGAACAGCACTGAAGGCGCTGGGCCTGGGTGGTGGCGCCATCGCCGCGAGCCCGCTGCTCGCGGCGTGCGACAGCGTCCAGGAGGGCCAGGACAGCGGCGGGGGTACCGGGGTGTTCCCGGAAACCCCGGAGTGGCGGTTCGTCTTCGTCAACCATGTGACGACGAACTCCTTCTTCGTCCCGACCAGGACCGGCCTCGCCGACGCCGCGAAGCTCGTCGGTCTTCCCGAGCCGCAGTGGACCGGGTCGGAGAACGGCAACGTCGCGCAGATGGCCAGCGCGATGGAGACCGCGGTCAACAGCAAGGCACACGGGATCGCGGTCGCGCTGACCGACGACAACGCGTTCGTCGACCTCACCAAGCGCGCGCTGGGCGCCGGCATCCCGGTGCTCTCCTACAACGCGAACGCCGCCGACAACTTCCCGCTCACCTACGTCGGTCAGGACCTGTACCTGTCCGGGTACAAGATGGGCGAGAAGATCGCGGAGAAGATCACCTCCGGGACCATCCTGGTCGGCATCTCCCAGCCGGGCGGCAACAACGTGCAGCCCCGGCTGGACGGCATCATCGACGCGCTCAAGCAGGTCGCGCCCGGCGTGCGCGTCCAGTCCGTGAACACCGGCGCCGAGCAGGCCGCGGAGCTCAGCGCCATGGAGGCCGCGCACACCGGCCAGCGGGACGCCAAGGGCATCTACGCCGTCGACGCCGGCAGCACGGCCGCCTGCGCGAAGCTGATCGGCGACCGGGGCCTGACCGGCAAGGTCGGCGGCGGTGGGTTCGACCTGCTCGACGATTCGATCGCCGGCGTGGAGTCCGGCGCGCTCGACTTCACCATCGACCAGTCGCCGTACCTGCAGGGTTTCCTGTCCGTGCTGTACCTCTACCTGTTCCGGCTGTCCGGCACGCTGGTCGCCCCGCCGGTCACCGACACCGGGCTCACGTTCGTCACCAAGGAGAACGTCGGCCCGTACGCCTCGGCGCGCAGCAAGTTCGAGGGCGGCGACAACGACGACCTGGTCGAGATGCCCGGCTCGATCCCGCTGCCCCCGCCGTCGGTGTTGACCCGCTGATGCCCGGCAGCCGGCGGTTTCTGCTCGGGTTGATGCGGGTCAAGGAGCTCAGCATCCTGCTCGTCACCATCGCCGCGGCGATCTACTTCTCGGCTGCCAGCGACGCGTTCAACTCGGTCGACAACTACCGGACGATCGCGCAGTACGTCGCGCCGTGGGCGATCATCGCCGCCGGCGAGGTGATGCTGCTGATCTGCGGGGAGATCGACCTGTCCGCCGGGTTCGTGTTCGCCCTCGCCCCGTTCCTGCTCATGCAGTTCTACGTGAACAGCTGGCCGCTCGCGCTCGCCCTGCTCGGCGCGATCGTGGCCAGCATGCTGATCGGGATGGTCAACGGGTTGATCAGGACGGTGCTCGGCATCCCGTCGTTCATCACCACACTCGGGATGGCCTTCCTGCTCTACGGACTGGTGCTGATCATCTCCAACGGCCGGCCGGTCGCGGCACCGAAGGACGCCGCGGTGATGCAGGTGTTCGGCGGGGCGAGGTGGTCGGAGCTGCTCTGGGCGATCGGCGTGATCATCGTCCTGCAGGTGATCCTGTCCGGCACCCGGTTCGGCATCCACACCCAGGCGACCGGTGGGAACCGGGTGGGCGCCGCGGAGTCGGGCATCGCGATCAACCGGATCAAGGTGATCAACTTCGCGGTGCTCGGCACGCTGGCCGGGCTGGCCGGGATCCTGCAGGGCACCCGGGTCGGCTCCTACGACCCGACCAACGGCGGGTTCGACATGATGTTCTTCGGGGTGGCGTCCGCGGTCATCGGCGGCACGGCGCTGCTCGGCGGAACGGGCACGGTGGTCGGCGCGTTCCTCGGCGCGCTGCTGCTGGGCATCGCCTTCGACGGGTTCAACGTGCTCGGGGTGAGCGCGAACGCGTTCAACGTCGTGCTCGGGGCCGCCATTCTGATCGCCATGATCCTCAACGTCTCGCTACTCGTGTTGCGGAAACGGATGGGATCACGGGAGCTGGCATGAACGACGCTCACACGAACGACGCCGACATGAACGACGAGGTCATCCGGGCCGAGGGGATCAGCAAGAGCTTCGGGCCGGTCCGCGCACTCACCGACGTCAACCTGCACGTACGCAGGGGAGAGGTGCTCGGCCTGATCGGGGACAACGGCGCAGGCAAGTCCACCTTGATCAAGATCCTGACCGGCTACCACCAGCCGGACGGCGGCAGCCTGCTGTTCGAGGGCGAGCCGGTGCAGCTGAAGTCGGTCGTGCATGCCCGGTCGCTGGGCATCGAGACGGTCTTCCAGGACCTCGCGATGGTCGACGATCTCCCGGTCTACCTCAACCTGCACCTGAACAGGGAGTTGGTGCACCGGCCGCTGCCGTTCCTGCGCCGCCGGGAGATGCGCCGCCGGGCGCGGGAGGCACTGGACTCGATCGGCATCGACATCCCGTCGGTGACCGCCGAGGTGAGCATGCTCTCCGGCGGTCAGCGACAGGCCATCGCGGTAGCTCGCTCGGTGTTCGCCGACGCGAGGCTGTTGCTGCTGGACGAGCCGCTCGCCGCGATGGGCGCCAAGGAGAGTGCGCTGATCCTGCGGCTGCTGGTCGAGCTACGGCAGCGCGGCGACCTCGCGATCATCCTCATCGCGCACAACTACGGCCAGATCGTGGATGTCTGCGACCGGGTCAACCTGTTGCAGCACGGCGAGATCACCTTCGATCGCCCGGCGAAGGAGACCTCCGTCGCCGAACTGCTCGACCTCGTGCACGCCGAGTACCGGCTGAACGGGTCCGGCGACTCGGCGACGGATCAGACCGCGCGGGACTCCGGGTGACTCGGTTCACGGTATCTGGACGTGGCGACGGTGCTCCATTTCTTAGGAAGCGGTGCACTGGGAGGCTGGTCAATGTCGTTACCCGACCACGAGCTGCGGGCCAGACTGATCTCCGGAGACGAGGCCGCCCTCGCCGAGTTGTACGACAGCTTCGGGCTCACCGTGTACCAGCAGGCGCTGGGGGTGACCAACAACCGGACTGCCGCGCAGGACATCGCCCAGGAGGTCTTCGTCTACATCTGGGCTCATCCGTCGCGGTTCGACCCTGATCGCGGCGAGTTCAAGACCTGGCTTCGCATGATCGCCTACCGGCGTGGGGTGGACTGGGTTCGGCAGGAGGTCGCCCGGCGTCGGCGGGAGATCGCGAACGCCGGCTCCGAAACCGTTCCCGACCCGGCGGATCTGACCGATGCCGCGGCGGGACACGCGTTGATCCGCCGGGCGGTCGACGCCCTGCCGGATCATCAACGCACGGCGATTCGCCTGGCATACTTCGAAGGTCATACCTTCCGGCGCGTCGCGACCATGTTGGGGATTCCCGAAGGTACGGCGAAGTCGCGGCTGCTGGCGGGCCTGGCGGCACTCAGACGGAGACTGGCGGCGGAGGGGATGCCATGACCGACAGGAATCCGCCGCGTGAGTTGCGCTCCGCGATCCTCACCGCCGCGCTGGATGCCCGCCCGGCCGGCTACCCCGACCCCGAGGCGCTGCCGCCGCAGGCTGTGCCCTACGGCCTGGAAGTCCGAAAGTTGGACGTGTTGCTCCGTGAGGCGACCGCCGCGCAGTGGGACACCACAGTGCTCGGTGGGATGACGGCACGACAGCTGGTCGACCACCTCGCCGGGAACGACAGGTCGCTCGCCGGCCTGTTGCCGCTGGATCCGCCGAAGGCCGACGTCCAGGGGGCGTCTCCCGAGCAGAGCTACCGGACCTGGCGGGAACAGGCGTTCGCACTCCTGCGTCACGCGGTGTTCGCTCCGCTCGCCGGCCGGGTCGACTTCGCGGGGCTGTCGATGCCGCTCGGCCACGCGTACCTGAACCGCGCGTTCGAGACGTGGATCCACGCCGACGACATCCGGCTGGCCATCGGGCGGCAGGCGGATCCGCCACGACCCGCGCACCTGCGCAGCCTCGCCGATCTACACATCCGCTCACTGCCGACGGCGCTGCGCCTGTCGGGGCGGGACCATGTCGGCCGCGGCGCGCGCATCAGCCTGACCGGCGCCATGACCCAGGAATGGTTCATCTCCCTGTCCAGCAATACCCCGGCCGACGCGGACCGGCCCGACGTGAGCATCACGGCCGACGCGCTCGAGTTCTGCTACCTGGCGGCGAACAGGCGCACCCCGGAAGCCGTGCCGCTCACCGTGACCGGGGACCGAGAGGTCGCTGCCGATCTCCTGGCCGCGATGACGTTCTTCAGCGACGAGTGAGCTGGCGGCGGGCTGCCGACTCAGCGAGGCTCTTTCGACGGTCGGCGCTGGGGTAGCGGCCGGGTGGCGGGGCCTTCGAGGACGTTGCCGTCGACGTCGAAGCGGGAGCCGTGGCAGGGGCAGTCCCAGCTGACCTCGGCTGGGTTGAAGCGCAGCAGGCAGCCAAGGTGGGTGCAGCGAAGGGAGACGGCGTGCAGGGCGCCGGTCTCGTCGCGGTAGACGCCCGTCTTGCCTCGGTGGTCCTTGACGACCTTGGCCTCGCACACGGGAACGTCGTCGTGGGTGGTGGTGTCCGGCCGGCGGAGCCGGTCTCCGATGAAGTGCGTGGCGACGGTGGCGTTGAGGCGAGCGAGCGTGGGAGTGGCGCGCAGGCTGAGGCGGTGGGGGCTGAACCGGTCGGCCCAGGGACCGGCCTGGCCGGTGATCAGGTTGGCGAGGATGGACGCGGCGAACGCGCTCGTGGACAGGCCCCACTTCTGGAACCCCGTGGCGACGTACAGCCGTCCGGAGCCAGGGCGGTAGGTGCCGATCATGGGGAGGTGGTCGTAGGCGACGGGATCCTGTGCTGACCAGCGGTGCGTGACCTGCTCGACGTCCCAGTGCCGGCGGGCGAAGGTCGCGAGCCGGTCGTAGGGTCGCGCGCCGCCGTCGCCTTGACCGGCGGTGTGACTCTGTCCGGCCAGGATCAGCAGATCCCCGCTCGCACTGGTCGACCAGGCCGGGTCGCCGGCACTGATGGCCATGCCGCCGGGTGGGGTGCCGCTGCGCAGCCGGGCGGCGATGCAGTAAGAGCGGGTGGCCTCCAAGCGGGCGAAGTACAACCCGCGATCCAGGAAGGGAAAGTGGGTGGCGATCACCACGCGGTCCGCGGCGAGGGTGCCGTCCGCGGTCACCACCTGGCACGGGTGGCCTTCGCGCACATCCAGCACCCGAGCGTGTTCGAACACCTGGCAGCCGTCCCCGTCGACCGCGGCCGCCAGACCCGAGGCGTAGCGCAGCGGGTGCAGCATGATCTGGTCGTCCAGGCCGACCGCCCCGTAGGTGGGGAATGGCATGTCCAGCGCGGCCGTGGCATCGAACGTGACCGGCAGCCCGGCCTGGCGCGCCGCCTCCGCCTCTGCCGCCACGACGCCGCGTTCCCGCTCGCTGATCGCGTAGGTGAACGCGGTGGCTCGACGAAGATCGCACCCGACGAGCTCGGCGAGCTCGGCGACGAGGTCGACTCCCGCGGCGCTCGCCTGTGCGTAGTCGGCAGCCGCGGCGGCACCATGCCGCCCGGCGATGCTGGAGTACACAGTGGCCTGCAACGCGGTGACCTTGGCCGTGTTGTTCCCGCTGACGCCGGCACCCACCCGTCCGGCCTCGAGCACCGCCACCCGCATGCCCGCCTGTTTGAGCAGCAGCGCGGTGGTGAGCCCGGCCAAGCCGCCACCGATCACGGCCACATCGCATCGCCCGGTGCCGGAGAGGCCTGGGAAGCCACTGTCCGGCAGGTCCTCCAGCCACAGCGAATGCCGTGCGGTCGTTGTCTCCATGCCGATCACCCCGTTCCGCCGAGCCGGGGAGTACCCGCGAGCGAGCGGCGCACACTTCGCGTCCGCGGGGTTCGGCGACGGTCAGCGGGCTATCCCTGACCGTTCCCGACTGCGAGGAGGAATCGTGACCACGACCGAGCAGCAGGACCTCATCGATGCCATCATCGCCGACCACCGCGAGGTGGAGAGCGTGTTCGCCGAGCTGGAGGTGAGCGGTGACCGGAGATCGCGGCGAGAGCTCGTGGAGCACTTGATCGCCGAGCTGGTCCGGCACTCGGTGGCCGAGGAGCAGTACCTGTACCCGGCGGCGCGCAAGGCTCTGCCGGACGGAGACGAGATCGCCGACCATGAGCTCGAAGAGCACGCCGAGGCCGAGGAGCTGATGAAGGCGCTCGACGGCACCGACGTCACCGATCCGCGGTTCGACGAGCTACGTGAGCTCGGCAAGAAGTTCCAGCAGAGCAAGAAGATCGCGCCGACGAGGCCGCACCCGTCGGCGCCTGATCGCCCGCCGGCCAACAAGACCCTCGGCCCGGGTGTCGGCCTCATCGACCGGATGCGCGACGCGCTCAGCGGCCGCAACACCTGACAGAGCACGAGGTGACGACCAGGTCGCGATGGTGACTAGCGGGACTGCAAGGCGTCCAGTGCCACGGCCTGGGCCAGTACCAGTCGGCGGTCCAGGCTCGGGTCCTGGATGCGGACGAGGTAGTGGTCTCGGAAGCGGGTCTTCTTCTCGAAGATGCCCACGACGGTCGTGTCGCGGAAGAAGTCGAAGTGGTACTTCCATGGGAAGGGGACGTCGCCCGCCCAGGGGATGAAGTCCCAGATCCGGCGGAACAGGGCCATCGGCATGCTGCGTTCGCTGATGGTGAGCGGCGCCTGGCCGGGCTGGTCCAGCTGCCAGGTGGAACGCAGCAGGGACTTGCCGAACTTCTTGCCGAAGACGCCGATCGGCGCGCCCTCCGGGGTGGTCACGTCGTAGGCGCTGGCCAGGTCGATCACCTTGCGGGCCTTGAACGCGGCCAGCACGGACTGCTTGCTCTCATCGGTGTAGAGGGTGACCTGTTCCTTGAACGTCATGCGTTTCTGTTCGACGAAGGCGACCAGCCGCCCGGGCTCGCCCTGGCCGTCGTCGGTGAAGATCTCGTAGCGGTTGATCATCATGGTGATCTTCTGGTGCATGTGGAACTGCTGGTGCGCCTGCAACTCCTGGATGTCCACTCGGCCCTCCGCGATGTCCGCGCCGGATGGGTCCCTGGCGCGTGCCAGTCGGCAGTATGCCCCTCGGATCTCCATCGCGGTGGCACCAGGACCGTGTCTGGCGCAGATCGGCGCATGGCACTCGGGTTCCTCATGATGGACGCATGCGCCTGATCACTCAGAACCTGCTGGGCCACCACGAGGACTGGCCGAGTCGACGGCCGGTGCTCGCCGACGGCGTGCGGAGGTTGCGGCCGGACGTGCTGCTGTTCCAGGAGGCGGTGGTGACCGAGGAGCACGACATGGTCGCGGACCTGCTCGGGGACGACTTCCACGTCTCGCACCACCCGGTGCGGGAGCCCGATGGCTCCGGCATCTCCATCGCGAGCCGGTGGCGGATCGGCGCGGTACGTGAGCTCGATCTGCGCGCCGGCCCCAGAACCGAGGACTTCGCGGCGTCGGCGCTGCTCGCCGATGTGCACTGGCCACACAGCGAGGTGCCGTTGTTGCTCGTCAACCACAAGCCCTCCTACAAGACCGAGCTGGAGTACGAGCGGGAGCAGCAGTGCGTCAAGACCGCGCGCCTGGTCGAGGAGATCGTCGAGCGCACCGGCCAGCACGTCGTGCTCGGCGGCGACTTCGACGCCATGCCCGAGTCGGCGAGCATTCGATTCTGGCGCGGCCTGCAGTCGCTTGACGGCACCAGCGTGGCGTACCGCGACGTCTGGGAGCTCACTCACGGCGCGGAACCGGGCCACACCTTCGCCCCGTCGATCATGCCGCTCATCACGCCGCGCTGGCGAACCGACCTCGACCGGCGGATCGACTACATCATGGTTCGCTGTGAGGACGGCGGCGGTCCGACCGTGCATGCCGTGCGATGCGACCGCACCTTCACGACCCCGGTGGCCGGCGTGTGGGGGAGTGACCACTTCGGCCTGATCGCGGAGCTGCTGGTCGCCGGATGTCGGTGAAGGCGGAAGCGAACGAGCTACCGAGGCGAACAAGAAGGCGTTCGGCGCGCCACCCGAAGAGAGCGGACCGAGTCGGGTCGTGTCCGATGAGGAGCGTGCCGGCGTCGGACCGACCGACACGGCACCTCGGACCCGGACGCGGAGGGAGCCGGCTCGCAATAGCCCCCATTCAGGCGGAAGCCCGATCTCGCCTCCGGCGATCTCGACGCGCACAATCGGTCGGTGCGAACCCACCCCGCCTTCCGTTGCGGTGAGCGTGGACGGCGTCACGGGCGACCCAGGGCACTCGCGGGAGCGTGAGCAGCGAGGGTGCGGTTTGGGGTGTCGACGTGACGTCGCAAACTTGATTTGTTCCAGACAAGCGCTGTAGCGTCACTCATGTGAGGTCCGACTTCGAGGCGCAGCTTCGGGCGGTCTCGTTGCGCGTGACCCGCCCCGGTTGGCCGTGCTCGCCGCGCTGCGCGACCATCCGCACATCGACACCCAAGCGGTGATCGAGCTGGTGCGGGCTGAGCATCCCTCGGTTTCCCACCAGGCGATCTACGACGTGCTGCAGGCGCTCACCGACGCGGGTCTGGTGCGGCGCATCCAGCCCGCAGGCGCGACTGCCCGCTACGAGTCCCGGGTGGGTGACAACCACCACCATGTCGTGTGCCGCTTCTGCGGTGCGATCGCGGACGTCGACTGCGCCGTCGGCCACGCCCCCTGTCTCACCGCCTCGGACGACCACGGTTTCGTGGTCGACGAGGCGGAGGTCGTCTATTGGGGCACCTGCCCCGACTGCACGGCCGAACGCACTGCCCGTTGATCCACCAGTTCGAGAGGAAGTAGATGAGCAACACCCAGGACAACGCCTCCTCAAGCGCGCAGGGCGTGGACGAGAAGTCGGCGGCCGGCTGCCCGGTCGCGCACGACTCGGTGACCGCGCACGGCAGCGAGAGCGAGAACCCGGCGATCGACTCGCCGACCTCGAAGACGGGCGGGCGTCCGCGCACGATCCGGGACTGGTGGCCCAACCAGCTCGACCTCTCCGTGTTGCACGCCCATTCGTCGAAGGGCAACCCGCTGGGGGAGAACTTCAGCTATGCCAAGGAGTTCGCCAAGCTCGACGTCGAGGCCCTCAAACGGGACATCGTCGCGGTACTCACCACCTCGCAGGACTGGTGGCCGGCCGACTTCGGCCACTACGGCGGTCTGATGATTCGAATGAGCTGGCACGCCGCGGGCACCTACCGCATCCACGACGGACGCGGCGGCGCCGGCGACGGCGGTCAGCGGTTCGCCCCGCTCAACAGCTGGCCGGACAACGCCAACCTCGACAAGGCGCGCCGGCTGCTGTGGCCGGTCAAGGAGAAGTACGGGCAGAGGATCTCGTGGGCCGACCTGCTCGTGCTCGCGGGCAACGTCGCCATGGAGTCGATGGGCTTCACGACCTTCGGCTTCGGCTTCGGTCGCGAGGACGTCTGGGAGCCGGAGGAGATCTTCTGGGGCCCGGAGGACGCCTGGGTGGGCGACGAGCGCTACATCGGCGACGCGGAGATGGCGCCCGAGCTCGGCGCGACCGAGATGGGGCTCATCTACGTCAACCCCGAAGGGCCACGCGGCAACGCGGACCCGGCCTCGGCGGCCTACTTCATCCGGGAGACGTTCGCCAGGATGGCGATGAACGACGAGGAGACCGTGGCCCTCATCGCCGGCGGCCACACCTTCGGCAAGACCCACGGCGCCGGCGTCTCCGACGACCACGTGGGCCCGGAGCCCGAGGGCGCCCCGCTGGAGGCGCAGGGCATGGGCTGGCTGAGCACCTACGCCAGCGGCAAGGGCGGTGACGCGATCACCAGTGGGCTCGAGGTGACGTGGACCGACAAGCCGACGCAATGGAGCAACCGCTTCTTCGAGATCCTCTTCGGCTACGAGTGGGAGCTCACCACGAGCCCCGGTGGCGGCAAGCAGTACGTCGCCAAGGACGCCGAGGCGATCATCCCGGACGCGCACGACCCGGCCAAGAGGCACAGGCCGACGATGCTCACGACCGACCTGTCGCTGCGCGTCGACCCGACCTACGAGAAGATCTCCCGCCGCTTCCTGGAGAACCCCGACGAGTTCGCGCTGGCCTACGCCAAGGCCTGGTACAAGCTGCTGCACCGCGACATGGGCCCGGTAAGCCGCTTCCTGGGACCCTGGGTCGCCGAGCCCCAGCTGTGGCAGGATCCGGTGCCGGCCGTCGACCACGAGATCGTGGGTGACGCCGACATCACCGCACTCAAGGCGAAGGTCCTCGAGTCCGGCCTCACGACCGCGCAGCTGGTCTCCACCGCGTGGGCCTCCGCCGCGAGTTTCCGGTACACGGACAAGCGCGGCGGCGCCAACGGCGCCCGGATCCGGCTCGAGCCCCAGCGCGGCTGGGAGGTCAACCAGCCCGAGCAGCTCGCGACGGTCCTGGAGAAGCTCGAGGGCATCCAGCGGGAGTTCAACGACGCCGGGGGCGCGAAGATCTCGCTCGCCGACCTGATCGTGCTGGCCGGCTCGGCCGCCGTCGAGAAGGCGGCGCGCGACGCCGGCTCCGAGGTGACCGTGCCGTTCCACCCGGGTCGCACCGACGCCACCCAGGAGCAGACCGACGTCGAGTCCTTCGGGGTTCTCGAGCCGCGTGCCGACGGGTTCCGCAACCACCTGCGGCCCGGTGAGAAGCTCCAGCCGGAGGTGCTGCTCGTCGACCGCGCCTACATGCTCAACCTGACCGCACCCGAGATGACCGTCCTCGTCGGCGGCCTGCGCTGCATCGGGGCCAACGTCGGCGGCAGTCGGCATGGCGTCCTTACCGACCGGCCCGGCGCGCTCACCAACGACTTCTTCACCAACCTGCTCTCGCCGGGTACCCGGTGGAAGGCGTCGGAGTCCGAGGAGCACGTGTACGAGATCCGGGACCTGGCCACCGACGAGGTGAAGTGGACCGCCACGGTGGTCGACCTCGTCTTCGGCTCCAACTCCCAGCTGCGCGCCCTAGCCGAGGTCTACGCCAGCCAGGACGCGCGCGAGAGGTTCGTGACCGACTTCGTCGCGGCCTGGACCAAGGTCATGGAGCTCGACCGGTTCGACCTCGCCTGACCCGACCGCACCGACGAGCCCGGCCGATCGCTGTTGGATCGGCCGGGCTCGGGCCGGGCGGACGGCTTACCACCGGTTCGGCCATCGATGCCGGCGTGCCAAGCGCGGCTGTCGCTGTCAGGATTGCGGTTCGCGTGAGCTTCGGCGTGTGATGCCATCCGCGAGACCGGTCGCCGCCAGAACCCGCGCGATCGCCGGGTTGTCGACGACCTCGAACCGCTGGCCGGCCACCGAAGAGCGGATGGCCATGGTGTGGAGCAGTCGTGCACCCACGACAGCGCAGAACTGGACCGACGACATGTCGATGACCAGCCACGGCTCCTGTTCGTAGCGGGCCAAGTCTTTCTCCAGCAGCGAGATGTTGGAAAGGTCGATCTCCCCACGGACGGTGACCACGACTAGATCGCCCCGGAGCCGTCGCACGGCGACGCACACGGCCATAGCCTGCTGGGCGTCGACGAACCGGGGATTAGCGGTTGAGGTTGGCTCGGCCATGACATCTCCTGGACCGAGCGGGAAGCGGTGCTGAGCTGCCGAGTCCCGCGCTGAGTGTGAATGCGGCACGGCACTGGCTTGACCGTTCGCTCCGAGTGTACGCGACGATCTCGCACCCTGCCGAACTCGTCGAGCCGGGCTCAGGTGGGCCGATCCCCGAATCGGCCCCACCTGTCGCCGTACCTACGACCTGTTGTCCTGCACGGAATCCCGGGCCTGCTGGGCGCGGTCTCCGACATCGCCTGCCGCGGAGCGGGTGTCGTCCTTGACGGTCTCCACGGCATCGGTCGCGGTGGACTTCACGGTCTCGGCCGCTTGCTGGACCGGTTCGCGCATGTTCTCCTTGACCTCCTCCGCGACCCGGCCGACCTGTTCCTTCACCGGTCCACTGTGGTCACGTGCCCAGTTGGTCGCCTGCTCCGCGAGCTCCTGCTCCGGCTTGGTCGGTGGAGCGAGAGTGGAAAGCAGCCACCCGGCGCCGAAGGCGATGAGACCGGCCGCGACCGGGTTGCCCTCGGTTCCACGACGGATGGCATCCGGTGTCTCCCGGACCGTGTGGGCCGCCTCGCCGGCGACCGACGATGCCGTGTCGGCGACCGAGGAGGCGGTGTCCTGCACCTGGTGTCCGACCGACGAAGCGGTGTCCGAGGACGGACCCATCACGCGGTCCCGCATGGAGCTCATCGATCTGCGAGCCCGGTCGATCCTGCGGCGCGCGACGCGGGTCGGTGTGACCTTCTCTGCGAGCAGATCGACGTCCGCGCTCAGGCTGCGCTGAGTGTGCTCGATCTGGCTGCGCAGTCGATCCGGATCCGTAGGCCCCGCGGTGTACGGAGTGGTCATGACATGTTTCCTTTCAGGGCATCCGGAACCTGCTTGACCGTGTCCACGGTGCGTTCCGGGGTGGGGTTCATGGTGCGCAGCGTGCGGCGACCGGTGGCGAACAGGACGCCGCCGATGACGGCCCACAGCACGGCCACGATCAGCGCGGCGAGCCCTTCGTCCATCACGTTGGCGAGCGCCCACCACAGGGCGATCGAAGCGAACAACACGGCCAGCCAGCCGGCCAGGCCGGCGCCGGCCAGCATCCCGCCACCCTTGCCCGCCTTGGTGGCCTCGGCCTTGATCTCCGCCTTGGCGAGGGCGACCTCCTGACGCATGAGCGTCGACAGGTCGTGGGAGACGTTCCCGAGCAGCTCGCCCAGCGACACGTCCGCCACGTCGGTTCGCTCGCGCGCCCGTCCGCCGGCGCTGCCGGGGGTGCCGGTCGGGACGGTCATCGGTTCACCCTCCCCGGCTGTGGCTCGACCGCCGGAGGCACGGGGGGCACCTGCGGTGTCGCGGGCGGTGGCGGGGACAGCGGACCGGCCGGTGGCACGGACGCGGGGTAGGCCTGCTGGGCCGGATGCGGCACCGGTGTCGCTGGCGGTGGCGGCAGCGGGGCGGATCCAGGGCGGCTGCGCTGCCCACCGTTGGGGCCGCTCTGCCGGGCCCGAAGATCGTCGCCGCCGGAGTCGCCCCCCGAGTCCGCGCTCTGCGCGGCGACCGCGCCGCGAGTCAGTCGGCCGACTGCGACGCCGGCCATCGCCGCACCGATGAGAAACGCCGCCGGCTTGCGCCGCGCGAATCGCCGTACCTCGTCGAGCACGGCTCCGGGATCCCGGCTCTCGAGCCAGGAGGCCAGACCACGGGTCTTGTCCGCTGCCTGACGGGCCATCTCTGGCGCCACTCCTTCTCCGTCGACCCGCTCCGACATCTGGTGCAGCTGGTCGGCGACCTGTCGCAACCCTTCGGCGGCGCGTTCCTGTCCCTGGCGGGCCTGGCTGCTGAGCTGGTCCTTGCCCTCGTGCAGCAGGTTGCGCGCCTGCCGTGTCGTCTCCGAGGTGACCCGGCTCGTCTGCTCGCTCACCGTCCCGGCCACCTCGCTGCCTCGGTCCGCGGCCGTACGGGCGACACCGGCCGCCTCGTCGCGCGCCACGTCCGGCGTCGATCTCTCTCCTTGCGGTGGCGTCGGGCCACCCTGCTGCTGAGTCATTTCGCCTCCATGGATGGTTCTTCGATGGCGGCGAGATACCCCCGTCGAATATCGATAATCCGGCGATTTCGAATTACTTTCGGCTGCCTGCGGCCGTTTCCCAAGCGCATCCGGGGGTAGTCACCGGCTCCGGTGTTGACAAAGTATTTCGGAATGTCGCAGTCATATTGTGAAAGGTTGTCAGGGTGAACGCACCCTATTGAGGACGTCGTTGTAGAGCTGGAGGTAGCGCTCCGCCATGACGGCCGGGCTGAAGCGGGCGGCGGCCTCCTTCACACACGCGGACGGGTCGATCTGCCTACTCGCGGCGAGCTGGTCGGCGAGGTCGTCCTCGTCGTCCGTGGTGGCGAGCAGGCCGGTGCGCCCGTGGTCGACCAGTTCGGGTAGACACCCACGACGAAAGCCGACAACTGGGCAGCCCAGCGCCAGCGACTCGGTGACCGCGGTGCCGCCGGGCTCGTCCCAGACGATGGGGAACAGGGCGGCGCGGGCGGTCGCCAGCAGGTGCTGGAGCCGGGTCCCGCTGACGGTGCCGATCCACCGCACCCGGGTACCGTCCACGTGGGGGGCGATCGCGTCGCGCCAGTATCGAACATCGGGGTTGGTGAGCAGGGCCGGGTCGGCCAGCGCGCGGTCGAGGCTCTCCTGGTCGTGGTAGGCGCCGACGGGGCCGGCCAGGATCAGCGGCCATCCGAGTCGTCGCGCCACGCGCACGGCGACGTGCTGTCCCTTGCAGGGCGTGATCCGGCCGAGTACCACGACGTGCCGGTCCTTGACGGGTAACGGTCTTCGGTCCGCGCCGTCCGCGAGCGGGGTAGCGAGATGGACGTGGCCCAGACTGCGGGCGCGTAGCGACTCGGGGGCCTTGCGGAGCTGGTCGGCGGAGACGCCGTTGATCCACAGCCGGTCGCCGGCGTCGAGGCTGGCGTAGAACTCGCGGTGCTTGCCCAGGTCCCAGTGGGTCGTGTGCAGGGTCGGTACACCGGCCACGGCGAATGTGCTCAGGCCGACGACTTCGACGTGGTCGTGGACCAGGTCGATGTCGGTCCGCCGGCGCAGCGCCGTGACTACGCGCTGGAGGTGAGCGTGCGCGATGCCGGACACCCGGTTGTACGGTGCGAGCAGGTGCTCGAACTGGCCGTGCTCGTAGAGCGCGATCTGTCCGTCGACGGCGAGGGTGCTCGTTCCCACGGTCGCGAGCACCACGCGGACGCCGCGCCGGCGTAGCTCCGGGACGAGTGTGGCGATCACGTTCTCGATCCCGCCGTAGCCGCTCGGCGGAACCGGCAGCCAAGGTCCGGCGTTGATCAGTACGGTCATGCTCATGGCTGAGGCACCGCCAAGGTTGCCAGCGGCGGTCTTTCCGTTACGGACAACGGCGTCACGACGATCTCTCGGTCCACTCCAGACACCGAGGTTCCTCGGCGGAACTGCGCGAGGGACATCGAGAGCAACGGGTCGGCCAGTCGGCCTTCCCGAGCCAGGCGGTCGCAGACGGTCAGCAGGATCTGGCTCGCCATGACGCCCAGTTGATGCGTGCTCTGATGGCGGTGCCGCCGCACGCCGAGGTCGACCTGGCCCAGCGCGTCGAGCCCGCACAGGTCGAGCAGGTCGATGAGGTGGCCGATCTCGACGCCGTAGTGCGTGACGAACGGCAGTCGCACCAGCACGTCGCGTCGTCCGGCGTACTCGCCGGCCAGCGGCTGGATCAGGCCGGCGAGTCGTGGCCAGAACAGGTTGAGCAGTGGGCGTGCCACGAGCTCGGTCACCCGTCCGCCGCCTTCGGCGTCCACATCTGATCCTTGCGTCAACGGTCGGTGGTAGAAACCCTTGACATAGCTCAGGTCTGGCTCGGTCAGCAGCGGACCGAGCAACTCGGTGACGAAGTGTGGCGAGAAGTCGTGCAGGTCGCCGTCGACGAACGCGACGAAGTCTCCGGTGCTCGCGGCGAGCCCTTTCCAGAGGGCCTCGCCCTTGCCCGACATCGGCTCCAGCCCGGGGAGGACGTCGTCCTGGCCTACCACGGTCGCGCCCGCGGCCTCGGCGACCGCGGCCGTCCGGTCCCGCGACCGCGAGTCGACAACGATCACCTCGTCGACCAACCGCGCGCGCTCCATCAGGGCGTGCCGCACGGTCGCGACGATCGTCCCGACGGTCTGTTCCTCGTCACGGGCCGGGATGACCACGCTGACCCGCTGGCCATCCTTCAGCGCGGCCAGTTCCTCGGGCCGCCACTGCGCGGCGCGATAGCTGCGCCGGGCCAACCAGTCGTCCATCGCGATCCGTGGTGCCTCGGACACGTTCATGGCGCCGCCCCTCTGTTGCGGCCGGGAGGTTCCCCGCCTGGCGCGTTTGAACCCACCAGGCTCGGCAATTTCCTCGGACGTGACGGAATGCCGAATCGGGTTCGTCGGGGCGGGTGGCGTCGCGCAGCGACATGCGCGCATGCTGAGCCAGTTCACCGACGTACGACTGGTCGTGGTGACCGACCCGGTGCCCGACAGGAGTGAGCAGTTCGCCGCGACCTTCCGGACACGAGTCGCGTCGGGCGTGCCCGAGCTGCTCTCCGCCGACCTGGACGCGGTCTACGTATGCGTGCCACCGTTCGCGCACGGCCCGATCGAGGAGGCCGTCGCCGGCGCGGGTCTCGCGATGTTCGTGGAGAAGCCACTCGCCCTGGACGTCCCGACCGCCGGCCGGGTGGCCGAGGCGGTTGCCCGAGCGGGCGTGGTGACGGCGGTCGGGCACCACTGGCGCTACGCCGACACCGTGCGCCGAGCCGAGCAGCTGCTCGACGGTCGCGCGACGCGGCTGGTCGTCGGTACCTGGCTGGACAAGGTGCCGCCCGTCTCGTGGTGGGCCCGGCGGGACCGGTCCGGCGGGCAGGTGATCGAGCAGGCCCTGCACGTGCTCGACCTGGCGCGCGCCCTGGTCGGCGAGGTGATCGAGGTGTGTGCGATGGCCGACGGCGCGCCCCCCACACCGGACGCCGACGTGGACGGAGCCACCGGAGCCGTCCTGCGGTTCGCCCACGGCGCGGTCGGCACGTTGGCCACCACCTGTCTGCTGCGCGGCAAGCATCGTGCCGGGCTGGAGCTCTACTCCGACGGCCTGGCGCTCACCCTGACCGAGGACGGCCTGTCGGTCCACGGGGACGCCGACCCGTACCGGCTGGCTGTGGACCCGGACGCGGCCAAGCGCGCGGCCGACCGGTGCTTTGTGGACGCGGTACTCGGCCGTTCCGACGACGTCCGGGTGCCATACCCCGAAGCGTTGCGCACCCACCGGCTCGCCTGCGCGATCGCCGACTCCGCGACGCGACGGCAGCCGGTCCGGGTGGGGGAGGAGCGTCATGTCTGACGTCGACCAGGTACTGGTGATCAATGGTCCGGGCCAGGCCGCGGTCTGCACCGAACCCGCCTCGCCGCTGACCGACGGCTCCTTCCTGGCCCACACACTCTACAGTGGATTCTCCGCCGGCACCGAGCTCAGCTTCTTCAAGGGCACCAACCCCTTCCTGTCTGCCAGGTTGGACGGCGAGCTCGGGCTGTTCCGGCAGGGCCAGGGGTGTACCGGTTATCCGGTGCGCAAGCTCGGCTACATGGAGGTCGCGACCGTCACGGCGAGCCGGTCGGTGGGGATCACCGAAGGCGCCACGGTGGCGATGACATACGGCCACCGGTCGGGCTATCGGGGCGACCCGCTCGTGGACCGCGTAGTACCGCTGCCAGCCGACCTCGACCCGGTGCTCGGCATCTACGTCGCCCATATGGGGCCGATCTGCGCCAACGGCCTGCTGCACGCGGCCGCCGAGTTGCACGGCACCGACGTGCGCGACCTCGCCGACGGAGTACGCGGGCGCCGGGTCGCGGTCACCGGTGCCGGCGTCATCGGCCTGCTCACCGCCCTGTTCGCCCGCCGCCACGGCGCGGCCGAGGTCGTGCTCGTCGAACCGACTCCGCAGCGTCGGGCCGGCGCCTCCGCGCTCGGTTTCGAGGCGTTGCACCCCGACGTGGACGACCCGGCTGTGGTGCTGAAGCGTCGTTGGCGGCACGCGGCCGGCGACAGGGGTGCCGACGTCGTGTTCCAGTGCCGTGGCCAGTCCGCGAGCCTCGCCCTCGCCCTGCGGCTGCTCCGCCCACAGGGCACCGTCATCGATCTGGCCTTCTATCCGTCCGGCGCCGACGACGTCCGGCTCGGCGAGGAGTTCCACCACAACGGACTCGCCGTCCGGTGTGCGCAGATCGGACGAGTGCCACGCGGCACCGCCCACCTCTGGGACCGGGAACGCCTGTCGGCCGAGACGATCGACCTCCTCCGCACCGACGGCGCGGCCATCGCCGACCACCTCATCACCGACCTGATGCCGATCGATGAGGCGCCGGCACTGTTCGCCGACCTGGCCGACCACCGCCGGCACGTGCAGCAGGCGGTGTTCACCTTCGACGGCTAAGAGGTGACGCGACCGGCAGGCAGCCCGTCGCCGGCCGTCTACACAGGCTTGCTGCCCGGCTCATCGGATCGCGATCGTCGCCGGCGACCCGTGTTTGTCCGCCAGGCCGATGGGTAGCCGAGCGCGGCGTGACCCGGTCCAACAGCGCGGCCGTTGCGTTCCCGACGACGGAGGGTGGGCCGCGGTATGGCTGTGCAACTCATCAGAGTGGCGTCGGTTCCCAGCGGGCACACCTACGTCAGGCATCTGAGCGATCCGGACGGGTCGGACCGCGTCACGCGGCTCGCGGACCCGACGCCGTGCTCCGCCCCGAGCACCGCCGAGCGCTGGTGGCCGCCGGCCATGCTCGACCCGCGCTGGCTCACCGACCACCACACCGAGTTCGACGTCTTCCATCTGCATTTCGGGTTCGACGCCGCGACTCCCGCCGAGCTGACCGAGATCGCGGCAACGTTGCGTGGGCTCGGCAAGCCGTTCGTGTACACGGTGCACGACTTGCGCAACCCGCATCACCGGGACACGGCGACTCATCTCGCCCAGCTCGACGTCCTGGTCCCAGCCGCCGACGCGCTGGTGACGCTCACCCCCGGTGCGGCCGAAGTGATCACAGCCCGCTGGGGCCAGCGCGCAGAGGTCATCCCGCACCCGCACGTGGTGGAGCGGGCCGACATCCCGCCGTCACGCGCCCACCCGTTCACGGTCGGTGTGCACGCCAAGAGCCTACGGCCCAACATGGCGCCGCTGCCGGTGGTCGACGTGCTGTGCGACGTCGTCGCCGACCTGCCCGACGCCCGGTTGCGAGTGGACATCCACCACGAGGTCGTCGACCCGGCCGGAAACCGGCACGACCCGGACGTCATCGCGGCGCTGCGGGCCTGGCACGACGCCGGCCGGCTTTCGTTGCACATCCACGACTTCTTCACCGACGCCGAACTGTGGCGGTACCTGGCCGACCTGGACCTGTCCGTGCTCCCGTACACCTTCGGCACGCACTCCGGGTGGCTGGAGGCCTGCTACGACCTCGGCACCACAGTCGCCACGTCCACGTGTGGTTTCTATGCACAGCAACGCCCTTGTCTCACCTACCGGCACGACGAGCACGGGTTGGACGCCGAAGGGCTGGCCGACGCCGTGCGCCTGTGTCACGACAAGCGGCCGGAGTGGCGAGCCGACCCGGCCGAGCGCGAACGGGAACGCCGCCGGATCGCACGCCGGTACCGGCTGCTGTACGAGGCGGTGCTGTCATGACCCGGCTGCGCATCGCGCTCATCGCGTCGGCGCGATACCCGATCGTCCAACCGTTCCCCGGTGGCATGGAGGCGCACACCTGGGCACTGGCAACGGAACTGCGCCGCCGAGGACATCAGGTCGAGGTGTTCGCCGGCGCCGGGTCGGACCCGGCGCTCGGTGTCACCGAACTCAGCACCATCCGGGTCAGTGCGGCCGCGGCCGCGGACCCGAGCATGGGGCCACGCTGGTGGCTCACCGAGCATCATGCCTACCTGAGCCTGATGCTGCGGCTGGCCGAGGCAGACGCCGGGTTCGACATCGTGCACAACAACAGCCTGCACTACCTGCCGATCGCGATGGCCGCGTCCCTGTCGAGCCCGCTCGTGACCACGTTGCACACGCCGCCGACGCCGTGGCTCGAGTCCGCGATCCAGGCGACGCGGACCTGTCCCGTCGCGTTCGTGGCCGTCAGCTCGCATACCGCACGGGCGTGGCACCACGTCGTGCCGTCCTCGGTGGTGGTCCACAACGGCGTCGGCATGGCCAGTTGGGCGCCCGGCCCGGGCGGCGGGCCACTCGCGTGGGCCGGCCGGTTCGTACCGGAGAAGGGCGCGCCGTTGGCGATCCGCGCGGCACGGGCCGCCGGCCACCCGTTGCGGCTCGCCGGCCCGAAGTCCGATCCCACGTACTTCGACGCCGAGGTGGCCCCACTGCTCGGCGGCGACATCGAGTATGTCGGGCACCTGAACGACGCCGACCTGGCCACCCTGCTGGGCGAGGCGAGTGCGACGCTCGTGACCCCCTGCTGGGAGGAGCCGTACGGGCTGATCGTGGCGGAGTCGCTGGCGTGCGGAACACCGGTGTGCGGGTTCGCGCGCGGCGCGTTGCCCGAACTGGTGACCCGAGACTGCGCACGGCTGGTGCCGGGAGGCGATGTCGACGCGCTGGCTTCGGAGCTCGGCACCGTAGTCGGGCTGTCCCGCGCGATGGCGAGGGAGCACGCGGAACGCAGCTGCTCGCAGGACGCGATGGTCGACGGGTACGAGCGGGTGTACCGGCAGGTCGCGGCGTGATCGGCTACTACGTGCACCACCAGGGCCGCGGGCACCTGCACCGCGCGCGAAGTGTGCTGTCCCATGTGGATTCTCCGAGCACGGTCCTGTCGTCGCTGCCGGGACCGTGGCTCGTGCTGCCTCGTGACGACGACGGACCCATCGTGGATCCGACGGCGGGCGGCCGGTTCCACTGGGTGCCCACGCACCACGCGGGGCTGCGGCGGCGGATGGCGCGGATCGCGCGGTGGATCGAGGAGACCGCGCCCGCGCTGATGGTCGTGGACGTGTCGGTGGAGGTCGCGGTGCTGGCGCGGTCGATGGGAGTTCCCGTGCTCGTGACCGCGATGCGCGGCGACAGAACGGATCCGGCACACGAGCTGGGCTACGCCGTGGCGCACCAGCTGCTGGCTCCGTGGCCCGCCGTGTTCGCGGACCCGGGCTGGCGGTGGCCGGCGAAGACCCGGTATGTCGGTGCGTTCTCACGGTTCGACGGCCGCGCACCGGAACGCTCCACCAGCGACCGGCGACGCGTCGTGGTGCTGTGGGGCGCCGGCGGGACGGACATCGGGGCCGCCGCCCCGGGGACCGCTACCCCGGGCTGGGAGTGGGACTGGCTCGGCGGCCCCGGCAGCTGGACGCAAGACCCCTGGCCGGCGATCAGCTCGGCGGATGTCGTGGTGTCGCACGCCGGGCAGAACGCGATAGCGGAGGTCGCCGCGGCCAGGCGGCCGGCGGTGGTGCTGCCCCAGCAGCGCCCGTTCGGCGAGCAGGACGCGACTGCGAGTGCGTTGGCACGGGCCGGTTTGGCGGTGGTCCACCGTGCGTGGCCGGCCCCGGCGGAGTGGCCGTCTGTACTCGCGGAGGCCGTGGCACTCGGCGGGGACCGGTGGGTGCGGTGGTCACCCGGAGACGGGGCACGACGTGCCGCGCAGGTGATCGACGAGCTGGCGGGGGCATCATGCGGGTCGCGCTGATCACCATCGTCGCCGGCCGGCACGGGCATCTGCGCCGGCAGCTCGACGGGCTCGTCGCCGGCTCGGTACGACCCGACCACCACGTCGTGGTGGCCATGGGAGACCCAGCCGTCCGGGACGTCGTCGGCGGACGTGCCGAGGTCATCGACCTCGCGGCGCGCGACCACCTGCCCCTCGCCACGGCGCGGAACTCCGGTGCGGCACGCGCCATCGAGGCCGGTGCGGAGCTTCTCGTCTTCCTCGACGTGGACTGCGTTCCCGGGACCCGGCTCATCGCGAGGTACCGCGACACCGCGGCGGACCGCACCCTCCTCTGTGGCCCCGTCACCTACCTGCCACCGGAAACTCCGCCGATCGACCGTCTGGCGAGCCTCACCGATCCACATCCCGCCCGACCCGTGCCGCCGGACGGCGAGATCCTGGAACACGGCGACCACACCCTCTTCTGGTCGCTCTCCTTCGCGGTCACCGTGCGGACCTGGCTGCGGCTCGGCGGGTTCTGCGAGGACTACACCGGATACGGCGGCGAGGACACCGACTTCGGACAGATCGCCCGCGCCGCCGATGTCGGCCTCACCTGGGTCGGCGGCGCGCACGCCTACCACCAGCACCACCCGGTTCAGGATCCACCCGTCGACCACCTCGAAGACATCCTCCTCAACGCCACGCTGTTCCACCGGCGTTGGGGCTGGTGGCCGATGCGCGGCTGGCTCGACGCCTTCGCCGAGCAGGGACTCACCCCTCACTCGAGTACTCGCTGACCGACTGTTCGACCGAACACACCGTGCCCACGAGGCGTGGCTCGCAGAGCCGGTCGTGCGGTCAGGCCTGTGGGCGTGCCGTTCTCGTCGCGCCTGCGGAGGCGGCGATCACGAGCAGCACGGCCAGCCATTGGAGTGAACCGAGCATCTCGCCGAGCACGAGCAGGCCGACGAGGGCGGCGACCGCGGGTTCCAGGCTCATCAGCACCCCGAACACCTTCGGCGGGATCCGTCGCAGGGCCTCCAGCTCCAGGGAGTACGGGATGACCGACGACAGCAGCGCCACGCCGAGACCGACGGCGAGCACCCACGGCTCGAGCAGCGCGGTGCCGCTGTCGACGATCCCGACCGGCGCGGCCACCATGGCCGCGAGGACCATCCCGATCGCCAGGCCGCCGCCGTCGGTGGTGTGCCGGCCCAGCGCAGCGCTGAGCAGGATGTAGCCGGCCCAGCACACCGCCGCCGCGAGCGCGAACAGCAGGCCATCCAGAGGTGTCTCGCCGCGGCCCTCGGCCAGCAGCACCACCCCGCCGGCGGCCAGCAGTGCCCACAGGCCGTCCAGCAGGCGCCGCGAACCGCCGATGGCCACCGCGAGGGGGCCGAGGAACTCGATCGTCACCACGACGCCGAGTGGCACCTTCGCCAACGCAAGATAGAAACACAGGTTCATCGCGCCCAGGACCAGGCCGTAGGCGACGATCACCGCCCATGCACGCCGCCCCAGCCGAAACGAGGGCCGCCACACCAACAGCAGCACCGCGGCGGCGAAGAACAACCGCAGCGCGACGGTCCCGGTACTGCCGATCGTGCCGAACAACTGCTTGGCCAGCGCCGCACCGACCTGGACGCTGAGGATGCCCGCCAACACCTGCGCCGGCGGTGGCACCGCGCCCAGCGCCCGACCGGCGAGCGTGACCAGGCTGACCCGCGGCAACGGACCCGGCCCGACACGATCGACATGCATGGTCGCCATGTCCGCATTCTTCGGGACACCCCCGACAACCGTCCTCGGGGATTCCAGACCGTGGGACGCCGCGGTCAGCTGCTGTGCGAACTGTCGGACCGGGTAGCCGAACGGCGGCGCTCGGCCGAGAACCCGCGTGACTATCGGCCGGTACGGAACTCGCGGTGGCGGCGGCCGCGGTCCAGCGTGCGCCGCCCGTAGTCGGCTACTCGAGGATGTCTTCGGGTCAACCACGCCTTGAACGGCTTGTCCAACCTGTAGCGCAACCGGGCCACCTCGTCCCGTTCCGAGGCGAGTCGCTCCAGTAGCCCGGTGATCGTCGAGATCGCCGGGTCGAGCAGCTCTGCCGCGGACACGTCTTCCGGTTGCGGCGGCGGCGTTTCGTGGGGCATCGGCATCAGTTCGGCAAGATCGCCGACGACGTCGTACTCGGCGTCTCGCAACCCGTCGATCAGCTGTTGTGACCACTCGGTCACCCACGCCAGCCGGGGCGCGGGCAGTTTCACACTCGGCGCGTTCTCGCTGGCGCGCACCAGGATGTTCTCTCCGAGCGCGACACGTATCAGCGGGTCGGAGTGTCGACCCAGCGCCTCGTCGGGGAGCGCGGCGTTCACTCGGCGCAGCAGCTCGGCCTGTGCGACGCCGAACGACGAGTTGGCGCCCGCCACCTCCGCGTCGTAGTCGCGTCCGTCGATACCCAGCACCTGTGCGAACCGGTTCCACAGCAGTTCCTGCGGCGCACCGGGCTGGGGCACCGTCACGACGTGGATGTTCTCCCGAGGCACCACCTTCTCCCAGCGGGCGAGGACCTCGATCGGGTGGTGCAGGCTCCAGAACATCTCACCCCACGGGTCCGGCGCGTCGTGGCCGAGCGCGATGAGATCGTCGACGAACCTCTCGAACGTCACCCGAAGCCGGTGCTTGAGGTTCTCCCGCCAGCTCGACGGCAGTTGACGGGCGAGGTCCCGGGCGGTGAACACCACCGCGACCTCCGCGGGTCGCAGCGAGTCGACCACGCGTTTGATCTGCTCGACGTTCGCACCGCCGAGGATCTCGTTGGAGACGACCGCTGTCGGGCCGGACCATCTCCGCACTCGAGCGGTGAGCCGTTTCCACGCGCCGTCCCATTCCGGCCTGCGCGCGCCTTCCCACTCCATCCCACGGATGTCCATGGTGGCGTCGAAATGCTCGAGCGGCCGCTTCAACGGGTACAGGACGCCGTCTTCGGCCAGCGCCGTCCGGTTGTGCCACAACACGTTCTGCAGGTAGGTCGTGCCGGTCTTCGGCGCACCGACGTGCAGAACCACGCGGCCGGCCGGCTTCCTCTTCGCGCTCGTCTCGGTGGCTGGCGGTGCGACCACCCCGTCGAGCATGGAGCGCTCCTCGTTCGGCTGGCTCAACCTCGGCGTCGGTGGCGAGGTTCGCCCGAGTATGTACCTTTCGTTCCGCCGCCGAGTCCGAAATCGCCCAGATCCGTGTCAGTCGTCCGGCGACGTGTGCCGAGTCAACGCGGTCAGACCGAGGACGCCGGCGAGCGGCAGCAGCACGAGAGCCGGCAGCTGGTAGCGCCAGGAGAACTCGAACGCGGCCGACGCCAGCAGGATGGTCAGTCCCATGCCCGCGGCGAGCAGCGCGGCCGAGCGGATCCCACTACGCCGGGCCCGGCCGAGTCCGAAGCCGGCGAGGAGCGCGACGATGCCGAGGGCCCCCAGCAGCGTGCCCGGTGTGTAGCCGACCGACCGCTGATACTCACGGAGGAACTGGCCGAGCGGTCGCACCTCGGACGGGGCCTGGCCACTGAACCGCTCGGCGAACTCGATGCTCTGCTCGGCGTGGTTGTAGTAGGGGTAGCCCTCGGTGAACTGCCACCACTCCACGCTGACGTCGCCGGGGGAGTTCACCCGGACCGGGCGGAACCCCTTCAGGAAGTCCACGGCGACACCTTCGACGACGTTCAGCGGCTGCTGGCGGATCACGGCCCAGGCGAAGTCCCGCTGCACCTTCTTGAGGTCGGTGCCGTACGGGAACCGGGCGCGCCAGATCGGGTTCGCCCCGGCGTGCGCGTAGTGGTCCGGCCTGCGCATGCCCCGGGGCTCGGTGGGACAGGCGTTGCCGACCAGCGGGCTCACCTCGAGCGTGCCGCAGTCGACGACGGCGGTTGCCCGGCCGTAGAGCACGTTTCCGGTGGCATTGCTCAGCCCGGGTTCCCCGGTCCACGCCGTGAAGTACGCGCCGTACGCGCCGACGACCACCGCGAACGCCGCCAGGAATGCCAGCGACCGTGCGGCGATGGTCCGCCAGTTGTCCCGCCACGCGCGCCACGCACCCCCCGCGATGACCAGGTAGCACACCGCCGGCACCACCAGCGCGCCCGCGATCAGCCGGAAGGCCAGCGCCACGCCCAGGAACAACCCGGCCAACGCGGCTCTCCGCGGGTTGGGTGCTCCCCGGCCGGTCAGCGCCCACAGGAGGCCGACCAGCAGCACCTGCTGCCACGCGTCGGACATGATCATCTGCTCGATCTGGAGCTCGTAGCCGTCGAGCAACAGCGGCGCGGCGGCCAGCGCGGCCAGCCACCTGCGCACCCCGTGACGCAGGGCCAGCGCGTAGAGCGCGCCGGCCGCGACCAGCACCGCCACGTGCTGGATCGCCGTGACCAGCTCCAAGCCGCCCATCTCCAGCACCCGCCGGAGCACGAACAGGGGGTATCCGATGGGGTGCAGGCTGTCCGGTCTGAGCGCCTCGATGTTGTCCAGGTAGCGGAACGAGTCACGACCCAGCAGCGCCGGCTGGTAGGCGACCCAGGCGAACACCCGCAGCACGGTGCCGGCCACCAGCAGCGTGACGATCAGCCAGTGCCGGGCGAGCCCGGCGCGCAGCCGGACCCCGCGCCGGGCGGGCGGCGGATCGGCCGCCGTGGCAGCCGTTCCGGCTACGCGTTGCTCGTCCTGGTCCACCGCACTCCGGGATACAGCTTGTCCACGTCGACCCGATGCTTGTTGGCCTCGACGAGGCCGAACATCGACTCGATCAAGGTATCGGAGAGTAGGTGCGGCTTCAGCCCGAGGTTCTCCAGCCCGGTGTGCACGACGTTGTAGTAGTGCTCCGGGGCCTCGACGCGAGGGTTCTCCAGATGTTCCACCTGCACCGGGCCCGGGAACTGCCTGGCGACGACCTCGGCGATCTCGCGCACCGACTTGCTCTCGGTCATCTGGTTGAACACCCGGAACTCACCCGCCTCCGCGGGGTTCTCCACGGCCAGCCGGATGCACTCGACGGTGTCCCGGATGTCGATCAGGCCTCGGGTCTGGCCGCCGGTCCCGTAGACCGTCAGTGGCTGGCCGAGCACCGCCTGGATGACGAACCTGTTCAGCACGGTCCCGAAGACGCCGTCGTAGTCGAACCGGGTGGCGAGCCGCTCGTCCCGCGCGGTCTGCGGAGTCTGCTGCCCGTACACGACGCCCTGGTTGAGGTCGGTCGCTCGCAGGCCCCACACCCGGCAGGTGAACTCGATGTTGTGCGAGTCGTGCACCTTCGTCAGGTGGTAGAAGGAGCCGGGCCGCTTGGGGTACAGCACCCGGTCGGTTCGACCGTTGTGCTCGACGTCGAGCCAGCCCTCCTCGATGTCGATGTTGGGCGTGCCGTACTCGCCCATCGTGCCCAGCTTGACCAGATGGATCGTCGGGTCGATCTCGGCGATGGCGTACAGCAGGTTGAGGTTGCCGATGACGTTGTTGTGCTGGGTGTAGACGGCATGCGCGCGGTCGATCATCGAGTACGGCGCCGCCCGCTGTTCGGCGTAGTGCACTACGGCGTCCGGACGAAACTCGCGCAGCGTCCGATAGACGAAGTCCGCGTCGAGCAGGTCGCCGACGTACGACTCGATTCGCTGGCCGGACACCTCCTGCCACGCCGCGATGCGCACGTCCAGGTCCTCGATGGGAACCAGACTCTGCACGCCCAGCTCCTCGTCGTAGCCCCTTCTCGCGAAGTTGTCGACGACGGCCGTCTCGTGTCCGCTGTCCGACAGATGAAGGGCCGTCGGCCAGCCCAGGTAACCGTCGCCGCCTAGAACCAGAACGCGCACAGGGTCTGCTTTCTGTTGATCTCTTGTGAGCGGATGGTGCCCGCGTGAGCACCCCTGACCGGGCATGGTAGGACAAAGTGGACCGGCGAAGGCACCTTCGTCAGGCGGGATCATCGGGTACAGGAGACATCCAGTGGACAGTTCCGGCGCGTTTGCCGAGGCCACGGGCCGAACGCTCGAGGGCGGCAGCGACCAGCCGCGCTACCGCCGCTACCAGTTCGACCTGATCGCCCCGCACTGCGGCCGGTCGGTGCTCGAGGTCGGCGCCGGACTGGGTGAGTTCGCGGCACAGTTCCGTTCGCTGCGGCGCCTGGTGCTGACCGATGTCGACCCGGGCGCCGTCGAGGTGATGCGCCGCAGGTTCGCCGACCGGCCGGAGGTGGAGGTCCGCCAGTTCGACGTCGGCGCGAAGCTGGAGCTGGGCGAGCCGGTCGAGTCGGTCGTCGCGATCAACGTGCTCGAGCACATCCCCGACGACGCGGCCGCGCTGCGGTCGCTGGCCGGTCTCATCGAGCCAGGCGGCAGCATCGTGCTCTTCGTACCCGGCTACCAGCAGCTCTACGGCGAGTTCGACCGGAAGGTCGGGCACGTGCGGCGCTACACCCCGGCCACGCTGGCCGACGCCGTTCGGCGGGCCGGACTCGGCGTCGAGCTGGTCAAGCCGGTGAACCTGCTGGGCGGCATCGCCTGGTGGCTGGCGGTGCGCAAGGGTGGCGCGGGTACGCCGAACCCCCGGCTGGTCGCCCTCTACGACAGGTTCGTGGTGCCGGTGACCCGCGCCATCGAACGCGTGGTGCGGCCGCCGTTCGGCCAGTCCGTACTGTGTGTGGCACGCAAACCACCGACGGGGACCGACGCGGGATGACCAGGTGCTGACGCCGAGCAGGCAGCGGGCCAGGCTCTGGGGCCGCTACACGGCGGCCTCGGTGATCGCCGGCGTCATCAGCGAGCTCGTCTTCCTCGTCGCCTACTGGTTCGAGGCCGCACCGGTCGTCGCCAGCGTGGTCGCGTTCGTGGCCGGAGCCGTGCCGAACTACCTGATGAACCGGCGCTGGGCCTGGCGACGGACGGGCACGCCGCACCCGGTCCGCGAGACGCTGCCGTACGCCGTGATCATCGTCAGCACGGCGCTGGTCGCCATCCTCGCCACCACGCTGGCCGACCGCTGGGTGGTCGAGCACGTCGGCTCGCACGGATGGCAGGTCGTCCTGGTCGGAGCGGCGTTCCTGGGTACCTACGGGGTCATGTTCGTGCTGAAGTTCGTGCTGTTCGACAAGCTCATCTTCCGAGGCGGGCGAACAGGTACTCCCGAGACCACGTCCCCAGCATGACGCGGGCGTAGTTCCGCCCGTACACGAGGCTTCGGCCCTTCTTGGTCACGCCGGCGCCGCGCAGCCGCATCGTGGCCGGCACCTCGAGGACGCGCGCGCGGCGGGCCAGCACCCCGAGCAGCAGCTCCGAGGACTGGTACTGCGGTTCGGTCAGCGTCACCGAGCAGGCCAGTTCGGCACGCATCGCGCGGAGGCCGAACGACGTGTCGGTGATCTTTCGCAGAGTCAGCAACGACGCCAGCAACGCGAACACCCGAACGCCCAGCCAGCGCACGCGGTCGGCCGCGTGCTCGCGCCCCAGCCGCCGCGAGCCGGTCACGAAGTCCGCCTGGTCGTCCAGCAACGGTCGAACCAACGACTCCATCTCGTCGCTGTCGTACTGCCCGTCGGCGTCGGTGGTGACGACGTAGCTCGCACCGCACTCGGCGGCCAGGCGGTACCCGAGCCGCAGGGCCGCCCCCTGTCCCCGGTTGCGGGGCGCCACGCAGCAGTACACGCCGCTCTCGATCGCCACCCGCGCGGTGTCGTCGGTCGCGCCGTCGACGACGACCAGCACGTCGACCGGCAGGTCGCAGCACTCCTTCGGCATGCCCGCGAGCACCGGACCCAGGCCCGACTCCTCGTTGTACGCGGCGATCACCACGACCACCGGCGCCAGCTCGGTGTTCGGGTACCGCGTGTGGAAGTCGCGCACCGCGGCGGCGTCGATGTCGTCCGGGAACAGCGCCAGCCGGGTACTCACCGCGTGTTCTCCAGGTCGAGGAAGTACCGCCACGTCGTCGCCAGCCCCTCGTCCAGCGAGATCGACGGGCGGTGGCCGATGGTCTCGGCGCTACGCGAGAGGTCGACCACGACGGCGGGCATCTCGCCGCCCGGCGCGGGCACGTGCTCCGCGGGCAGCGGCCGGCCGGTCACCCGACGGACCGCCTCGATCATCTCGAGCACCGACACCGAAATGCCGGAGCCGATGATCGCCCGGCCGGTGTAGCCGCTGTCCCACGCACTCAGCATGCCGGCGACCACGTCGTCCACGTGCACCAGGTCGCGTCGCTGCTTGCCGTCGCCGTACACCCGCACGGTGTAGCCGGACAGCGCGGCACGCATCATCCTCGCCACGAAGCTGTCCTTGTGTGCCATGCCCGGCCCGTAGACGTTGCTGAACCGCAAGGCGCAGGTCGTCATCCCGTAGGCACCCGCATAGCCGGACAGCAACATCTCGCAGGCGGCCTTGGTCGCGCCGTACGGGGTGAGCGGGCGCGGCGGCAGGTCCTCGGTGATCGTGGCCGCACCGACGTCACCCACGACGGCGTTCGTCGACGCCAGCAAGAAGCGGCTCACACCCCGCGCCCTGGCAAGCTCGAGCAGCTCTTGGGTGACGGCCACGTTGTCCGCGTACGTCTCCGCGGGGTGCTCCACCGACTGCAGGACGGACGTCCGCGCGGCCAGGTGGACGATGCCCGCGGTCCCGGGGACGACCACGGCCTCGCGCACCCCGGCGTCGTTGAGGTCGCCCTTGACGTAGACGACCCCGTCGATCTCGTCCACCGGCGGTTCCCGATCCACGACGGTGACGGGCATCCCTCGTCGCCGGAACGCCCCGACGACCGCACGGCCGATGAAGCCGCTGCCACCCGTCACCAGGACCCGGTCAGGCGCCTGTCCGGTCTGCGTAGCCACGGTTGGCAACCTACCTGCCACTCGGACAGCACCAGGCGCCGGCAGGCCCTGAATTGTGGAACACGTCGCCGCGGTCCCGGGGTGAGCGGTACGTCGACCCTCGGGACCGCGGTCGACTCAGTGGCAGGTCAGGTTCTGGTCCGGAACCCAGCCGAAGTCCTGGCCGTTGCCGTTCCCGTACCACCACATGAGACCGTCCCCCGAGGACGGACCGGCGAGGATGCGGAAGCCGGACCCGGCCGGCAGGGTGTACTTCGTCACGAACTCGAACCCGGGGCCGTTCCTGACCCAGGTGTTCTGGTTGGTCAGGGGCACCATGCCGGGGAGCACGCGGTGATGGTGGCGGGTGACGCGACGCCGGCGGGGTCGGCCGAGGCGACTCCAGGCCTGAGCGCGGCGGCCGCGGTCAGGGCCGCGGCGGCGATACCCAGGGTGGCGGCTCGCCGTAACTTGACAGCGGACAAGTGAACTCCTTCTCTGAGCTGGGTCACACGTGATCCTTCGGTTCCCCGCCCATTTCGGCATCGGTGTTTGATGCTGGTCGGCGTCGCGTTTTCGACGTCGTGCACGTTGCCGTATGGGCGCGCGCTCCTGGGTACGCCATCGTTCCGGTGCTGCTGTGCGCGACGTTCTGCGGCCTTCTGCTCGTGCTAAACGGTGAGGTTGGCCGCGGTCGCGGCGGCGCGACGTCGTTACTGCTGGTGATCGCCGGGTTCCTGTGGCCGATGAACTTCGTCTACGAGTGGGGCCGCGAGCCGGCCACCTATGCCTCCATGTGTGGCAGCATCGCGCTCTGCTTTGCCTTGACGAGCCTTGATCTCTCGCCACGCAACCCACGATTGCCACCTGCCAAACGCCTGTTAGCCTCGAAATTTCGTGAGGTAGTGGGCGACACGGGCCTGTGAATGGCACGGAGTGCCTGTCCTGCAAGGGAAACTTGGGATTGCGAAGTCTCAAGCGTTACCGAGTAGGAAGGCACTCCGTAGGT
>NZ_JBOHGA010000051.1:0-33446 GCF_050699915.1 Actinophytocola sp. | reverse complement strand
GATCTCGCCGGCAGCGAGCGCGGCGGCCGGCGGCACGAACCGCATCACCGTGCCGGCGAGCCCGCAGTCCACGTTCGCGGGCCCGGCCAGGCCGGCGTGCGGCTCGACGCGTACCCGGGCGCCGGCTCCGTCGTCACCGACGGTCATGGGCACGCCGAGCGCGCGCAGGGCGGCGACCATCAGGTCGGTGTCGCGGCTGCGCAGCGCGCCGGTCAGCGTGGCGCCGCGCTCGCTGAGCGCGGCCAGCAGCAAGGCCCGGTTCGTGATCGACTTCGAGCCCGGGACGGCCACGGTGGCGCGGACGGGCTCGGTCGCGACGGGTGCCTGCCACTGTGTCATGCGTCGATGATCCCGCATCCCGGCCTCGACGGTGCACACTGTCGGTGCCACATGCCACCATGCGTCGAGGAGGTGGTTGACGTGTGCGGGAGGTACGCCGCGGCGAAGGATCCGGCCACGCTGGCCGCGGAGTTCGACGCCCATGACGGGATCGAGGACCACGCGCCGCCGGCCGACCACAACGTCGCACCCACGAAGGACGTGGTCACGGTGGTGCAGCGGCATCCGCGCGACGAGGACGGCAACGCGGACGACAGCCGCACCGAGCGCAGCCTGCGGGTGATGCGCTGGGGCCTGATCCCGGCCTGGGCGAAGGACCGCTCGATCGGCGCTCGCATGATCAACGCACGTTCGGAGTCGGCCGCGACCTCGAACGCGTTCAAGACCTCGCTCGCCAAGCGGCGCTGCCTGCTGCCCGCGGACGGCTGGTTCGAGTGGAAGAAGGAGGGCGGCCACAAGCAGCCGTTCTTCATGACCCGCCCGGACGGCCACAGCCTCGCGATGGCCGGGCTGTGGACCGTGTGGCGGGATCCCAAGGAGAAGGACGGCCCGCCGGTGGTCAGCACGGCCGTGCTCACCACGGCGGCGCAGGGCCCGCTCGCCGAGATCCACGACCGGATGCCGCTGCTGATGGGTCCCGAGCACTGGGCCGCCTGGCTCGACCCGGACGTCGAGGACCCCGGTGACCTGCTGACGCCGTCGCTGGACCTGGTCGAGGCGCTCGAGCTGCGGCCGGTGTCGAGCAGGGTCAACAACGTCCGCAACAACGGACCGGAGCTGGTCGCCCGCGAGGAGCCGGTCACCGAGCTCGACGACCCGAAGCTGTTCTAGGACGCCCGCGATGACCGTCATGGAGATCGACACCCCGCACGGCCCGGCCCGGGCTGAGCTGCTGTGCGCGCCCGAGGGACGAGCCGGACTGCTGCTCGGGCACGGCGCGGGCGGCGGAGTCGGGGCGCCCGACCTGGTGGCCGCGTGCCAGGGCGCGCGGGCGGCGAACGTCGACGTCGCGCTGGTCGAGCAGCCCTACCGGGTCGCCGGCCGCCGGGCACCGGCCCCCGCGCACCAGCTGGACGCGGCCTGGCTCGCGGTGGCCGACCGGCTCTCCGACGAGTGGTTCCGCGACCTGCCGCTGGTGTTCGGCGGGCGCTCCTCCGGCGCGCGGGTGGCCTGCCGGACCTCGGACGACGGCGAGGCGGTCGGCGTGCTCTGCCTGGCGTTCCCCGTGCACCCGCCCGGCCGGCCGGAGAAGAGCCGAATGCCCGAGCTGGACGGCGTGACGGTGCCCACGCTGGTGGTCCAGGGGGAGAGCGACCCGTTCGGCATGCCGGGGGCGGCGCCGCACCGGGAGATCATGGTTCTGCCTGGTGACCACTCGCTCCGGCGAGAGGCCAAGACCCTGTCGCGCACGGTGGAGGAGTGGCTGGACCGCATCCTGCGGCCGCTCGACTAGGGAATGCGCGGGGCCTGGGGAACGTTCCGTCAAGCGTGTTGACCAAGACTCGACGGGTACCCTCACAGGTGTTCCATGCGTATCCGACGCTGGAACGGTTCCAACTGGAAGGGAGCACGGTGCCGAGCACCGACACCCACCCCGACGCGTCGGTCGAGACCGAGGAGCAGCGGGCCGAGCGGTTCGAGCGCGACGCCATGCCGTTGCTGGACCAGCTGTACTCGGCAGCCCTGCGGATGACCCGCAACCCGGCCGACGCCGAAGACCTGGTGCAGGAGACCTACCTCAAGGCCTATGCCGCGTTCGCGTCCTTCTCGAAGGGCACGAACCTCAAGGCGTGGCTGTACCGGATCCTCACCAACACCTACATCAACGGCTACCGCAAGCGGCAGCGCCAGCCGCTGCAGTCGCCGACCGAGGAGATCACCGACTGGCAGCTCGCCCAGGCCGAGAGTCACACGTCGTCCGGGCTGCGCTCGGCCGAGATCGAGGCGATGGACCGGCTGCCGGACAACGACGTCAAGGAAGCGCTGCAGCAGCTGCCGGAGGACTTCCGGCTGGCCGTGTACCTCGCCGACGTCGAGGGGTTCGCATACAAGGAGATCGCGGAGATCATGCACACGCCGATCGGCACGGTGATGTCTCGACTGCACCGTGGCCGCCGGCAGCTTCGTGACCTGCTGGCCGGGGTCGCGCGGGACCGGGGGTTCCTGCGCTCGACCGAGCAAGAGGTGACCGGATCGTGAGCTGCGGCAAACCACATGAGACCGACTGCTCGGAAGTGCTGGCGGAGGTCTGGCTCTTCCTCGATCACGAGTGCGACGTCGAGCGCCGACAGCTGCTCGAGAAGCACCTGGACGAGTGCAGTCCCTGCCTCGAGCAGTTCGGCATCGAGGAGCACCTGAAGGTGTTGCTCGCCCGCAAGTGCGGCGGCGAGCACGCGCCAGAGAGCCTCAAGCAGCGGCTGCGGGAGAAGATCAGGACGACGGTGATCGAGCAGACCACCGTGACCGTGCGGCGAGACGTGCCGTAGCGGCGTGTCCACACTCTCCGACCTGCTCGCCGAGCACACCAAGCTCTCCGGCGGGGAGGTCGACCACCTGCAGATGGTGGTCGCCGAATGGCAGCTGCTCTCCGACCTGTCCTTCGCCGACCTGCTCATGTGGGTGCCGATCGGGGAGCCGCCCACTCCCGCGTCGACCGATATCGAGTTCCTCTGTGTCGCGCAGGCCCGCGCCACGACCGCGCCGACCGCGCACCCGGAGGACGTCGTCGGCAGCACCGTCCAGTCGCCCGACCACCCGCAGCTGCGCCGGTCGATGGTCGAGCCGCGGCTCTGCCGCGAGGACGACCCGCGCTGGTACCACGGGGTGCCGGTGCGTCGCGAGGCGATCCCGGTGACCTACGACGACCGGGTCATCGCCGTGCTCTCGCGGGAGACCGACGTCGCGGTGCCGCGGGTGCCGAGCTCGCTGGAGATCGCGTACCTGGGGATCGCCGCGGATCTGTGCCAGATGGTGGTCGACGGCAGTTTCCCGACCTCGGAGCCGGCCGCGGACGTGCACACGAGTCCGCGGGTGGGCGACGGGCTGGTTCGGTTGGACAACACGGGCGCGGTGGTGTTCGCCTCGCCGAACGCGCAGTCGGCCTATCACCGGATGGGGCACCCCGCGGAGCTGGTCGGTGTGCGGCTGGCGCCGTTGACGCGCGGGTTGATCGCGGATCCCTTCGACGCCACCGAGATCGCGCAGCGCATTCTGGCAGCTTTGGACGGTCAGCCGAGCATGCGCGCGGAGGCGGAGTCCCATCGTGGGGCGGCGGTGTTGTTCCGCGCGCTGCCGCTGCGTCCCGGCGGGAAGGCGGCGGGCGCGCTGGTCCTGGTTCGTGACGTGACCGAGGTTCGTCGGCGCGACCGCGCGCTGATGTCCAAGGACGCGACGATCCGTGAGATCCACCACCGGGTAAAGAACAACCTGCAGACGGTGGCTGCGCTACTGCGCCTGCAGTCGCGGCGGACGGCCAGCGAGGAGGCGCGCGCGGCGCTGGGCGAGTCGGTGCGCCGCGTGGCGGCGATCGCGATGGTGCACGAGGCGCTGTCGACGTCGGTGGACGAGCGGGTGGACCTGAACTCGTTGGTGGACAAGGTGATTCCCGTCGTCGGCGACGTCGCGGTGGCGGAGAACCACGTGCGGGTGCGGCGGGTCGGCAAGTTCGGCGTCGTCGCGGCCGAGGTGGCCACGCCGCTGGTGATGGTGCTGACCGAGCTGGTGCAGAACGCCGTCGAGCACGCCTACCCGCCCGGAGTGTCGGGCGACGTGACCGTCTCGGCGGAACGCTCGGCCCGCTGGCTGGACGTCATCGTGGCCGACGACGGTCGTGGGCTGCCGAAGGGCTTCTCCCTGGAGCGGTCCAACGGACTGGGGCTACAGATCGTGCGCACACTGGTGGAGTCCGAACTGCGCGGCTCACTGTCGATGCACCGCCGAGACCGCGGCGGCACCGAGGCCGTGCTCCGCGTCCCGCTCTCCCACCGCCGCTGACCGTCCACACCCCTGCGCCGACGGTTCCGTTGAGGTGCAAGGAAACCCGAGACGCACGAAGGCCCGGTTCCCCAAGGGAACCGGGCCTTGTGACGTCTACGAAGTCAGGCGTTGCTGCTCGTCCGCGTGCGAGCGGTACGCCGCTTCAGGGCGCGACGCTCGTCCTCGCTCATCCCGCCCCACACACCTGCGTCCTGACCGCTCTGGAGCGCCCAGGTCAGGCAGTTGGAAGCGACGGTGCAGCGGTGGCAAACGGCTTTCGCCTGGGCAACCTGCAATATGGCCGGACCGCTGGTCCCCACGGGGAAGAACAGCTCAGGGTCCTCGTCACGGCAGGCCGCGCGGTGGCGCCAGTCCATTTCTACTTGCTCCTCGCTCGGGCACGTTCCTACGCGCCTCTGTCGTCATCCGGTCTGTTTGGGTGCTTGTGAATGCTTTCACGAACCAGCCATATGTCAAGGGTCCTTCATCAACCCGCACACCAACTCACCCGAAAGATCGACGTCAGAGGCTTGCTGCTACGTTTCGTAACAATCAGATCACAGCTGCATCTCGTGGCCTCAAGGTGAATCAGCGACGTTTCGGGCCCTGAAGGACTACCCAACGACCGCGAGTGCATGCCGGACGGACGTGATTTGCACGCACGTCCGCCTCCCGATGAGGTCGCCATCGCACTGGACTCGGATCGGCTCGGGGCTGGTGATCGTCAGGCCGGGGACGTCGTCACGGCGGAAGAGGCTGCCGCCGCGTTGCTCACCCTTCCGACTGATCGCCTGACCGAGGTGGCGCAGCACCGTCGGTAGACGCAACGTGCGCAACGCGAACACACCGAGGTCCGTGTCGAACGCACATCGGCGGTTGAGGTGGATCGCCCGCGTCCCCAGATAGGTCCACGGGTCCGTGTTGGACACGAACACCAGCCGCAGTCCGGAAACCGGCTCCTCGCCGGGAATCTCGACCGAGAGCCGGGGTCGGCGCGCCGGGCGCAGGTACTCCGTCACCGCGATCCGCGTGTAGAGCGCCGGACTCGCCTTCTTGCCGCGCTTGCGGTCCACCTCCGCGACGACGTCCGCGTCCCAGCCGACACCCGCGCTGAACGTGAACCACCGCGCGGCCTCAGGCCCGTTCGAGTCGACCCGGCCGAGGTTGACCATGCGGTGACGCTGGTCCTGCAGCGCGTGCAGCAGCTGGTGTGTCGCGTCCACGGGGTCGCGGGGCAGGCCGAGCGCACGCGCGAAGACGTTCGCCGAGCCGCCCGGCACGATGCCCAGCATCGGCAGCGTGTCCCGCGGCCCGCTCGCCAGCAGGCCGTTGACCACCTCGTTCACCGTGCCGTCGCCACCATGCGCGACGACCAGGTCCGCGCCGTCCACCGCCGCCTGCGCCGCGGCGGCCATCGCGTGCCCCCGGTAGTCGGTCTCGACGACGTCCAGCTTGACCTCGCTGGCCAGCGCGTGCGCGAGCACGTCCCGGCCGGCCGCCGTGGTCGCGGTCGCCTTGGGGTTGACCACCAGGACTGCGCGCATGAAAGCAGCGTAGGCGAGTTCGGCCCGGCCGGCGGACTACGATCCGGTCGTACCCGCCCCGACCTGCAGACGAAGGACCCAGCGTGCGCATCGACTCAGCCGCCCCGTCGACCATCCGCGGCGCCGGCTTGCTGGTCGGCCTGCAGGGGTTGGCCGGCGTCGCGTTCGCGGTGGCGCTGCTCGTGCGGGCGTTCGGCGGCGCGTCCTCGGCCGGCAACAACGTCTACGGGCAGGCCGGCTACTTCGTGGTGCTCGGCGGCGGCGTGGTCGCCGTCGGCGTCGCGCTCTTGCTCGGCAAGCACTGGGCCCGCAGCCCGGCGGTCGTCGTGGAGCTGCTGTTGCTCGGTGTCGCTTGGTATGCGGGTGGCCCGTCCGGGCGTCCCGAGATCGGGGTACCGGTCGGCGTGCTGAGCATCGTCGTCCTGTACCTGCTCTTCACTGTTCGCTCCCGTGAATGGTCGCTGGGCCTGGACGAACGCGACGCCGACAAAAGCTGATCAAACCGGGCGTTGAGGTCGAAACCTCATTCCCGACTAACGGCGGGTAGTGGATCACCCTCGGACGAGTGACCCTGTTGGGGTTCCCTTTTCCCTGCTCGCGGCGAGCGGCCGCGGTACGAGGTGGTTAGCAATGCGTCTTGTTCGTGTCGGGGCGGCTCTGGTGGGTGCGGCTGCGGTCGTGCTCGGCATCACGATGGCGACCGGCGGCGCCTCCGCCGACCAGTCGTCGGAGAAGGGCCAGATCGAGCCGAAGATCATTGACGGCCGGTTCGCGGACAACGCTCCGTGGGCGGCACGCCTGTTCGTGGACGGCCAGGAGAACTGCTCGGCGACGATCATCGCGCCGACCTGGATCCTGACCGCCGAGCACTGCGTCGCCGGTGCCGGCACCTATACCTTCAACATCGGCAGCCTGGACCAGACCCAGGGTGAGAGCGCCACCGGCGTGAATATCCACACCAACCCGGAGGCCGACATCGCGCTGGTCGAGCTCGACCACGCGGTGACCGCGACCTACTCGCCGCTCGGCACCGCCGACGCGGTGGCCGTGGGCCAGACCGTGCAGGTGTACGGCTGGGGTGCGACCTGCACCGACCAGCCCGAGATCAACTGCCAGTCGCAGATGCTGAAGGTCGCCGACGTCGGCGTCAGCGACGTGGCGTGCTCGGACTACCGCGGCGGCACCGCGGTCTGCGCCAACCGGATCGACGGCATCACGGCCGGCGGCGACTCCGGCGGCCCGATGTTCGCCACCAGCCCGGTGGACGGTTCCTACGTCCAGGTCGGCGTGGCCTCCACGAGTGACCGGCAGACGTTCACCGCGTACACGAACATCACGCAGTACCGCGACTGGATCTCCAGCATCTCGGGCGTCTGACCGCAAGCCAACCCGAACGCCGCGTCCGGTATCCCGGGCGCGGCGTTCTTCTGTCCGGTTCCGGCTCAGCTGAGCCGGAACTCGAGCAGGCAGCGCTGTTCGGTCACCTCGGTCACCGAGTCGAGGACCAGGCCGTGCGGCGAGCCGAGCGCGCGGAACTCGTCGATCCGGCGCTCGCGGCCGCCGAAGATCACGAGCATGGCCAGGTTGGACTCGCTCCGCGCCCGCATCCCGCCGACCGACTCGATGACCAGCACGCGCCCGGCCGGGCGGGCGGCCTCGACGCAGCGGCTCAGGATTCGGTGGGCCTGCTCGTCGTCCCAGTCGTGGAGGATGTCGACCAGCAGGTAGGCGTCCGCGCCCGCCGGGAGCGGGTCGAAGAAGCTCCCCGCCGTCACCCGCGTCCGGTCGTCCAGCGAGTGCGCGGCGAAGGTGTCGCGGGCCCCGGCGGCGGTCGGTTCGAGGTCGACCAGGTGGCCGCGCACCCGAGGATGGGCGGTCAGGATCGCGGCGAGCAGGTCGCCTCGGCCCCCGCCGACGTCGACGATCGCGGCGAATCGGGACCAGTCGAAGCCGGCGACGAGCCGCGGGATCTCCTCCTGGAACCGGTGCGACATCTGCCGGTCGAACGACTCGCGCAGGCGCGGGCTCTCCGCCAGGTCGGCCCAGAAGTCCTGCCCGTAGCGGTGCGGGTAGGCGGCTCGGCCGGTGCTGATGCTGTGCGCGAGCTCGACGAACGCCAGCTCGGCGCGGCCGCCGGCGGCGTCCAGCCGCAGCAGGTTGTTCAGTCCGTTGCCGGCCTCGACAATGAGGTTCGCGCCGAACGCGCTCGTCCGGTAACCGGTGGCGGTGGGCTCGACGATCTCGAGGGTCGCCAGGTGGCCCAGTAGGAGCTCGAGCGCGCCCGGGGCGACCTCGAGCTCGGTCGCGAGATCGTCGATGGAGGCGCCCGCATCGAGTAGTCGGTCCGGCAGGCCCAGGGTCACCGCCACCCGCAGCGCCATCGGCGTGGCCAGCCCGGCCATGCGACGGATCCTGTCCGTGTCGCTGTCGTACCAACCCACGACGAGTCACGGTGTCCTGAGTATCAAGGGGAATGGCGGAATGAGGAGTACAACTCCTTCCACTTTCAACTTATAGCGCACCGGGGGGCTTGCGGCAAGACCCCGGTTGTGCCGCAGAATCGCCGGCATTCGAAATTCGAGTTATTCAAACGGGGGTTTTGTGATCGACGTGATCATTGCCGGCGGTGGACCGACCGGCGTGATGTTGGCCGGCGAGCTGCGGCTGCACGGCGTGCGGGTGGTCGTGCTCGAGAAGGAGCCGGAGCCGACGAAGGCCGTCCGCGCGCTCGGCCTGCACGCACGCAGCCTCGAGGTGATGGAGCAGCGGGGTCTGCTGGAGCGGTTCTTCGCCAACGGCAAGCAGTACCCGGTCGCGAGTCACTTCGCCGGCATCGCGAAGCCGCGGCAGCTCCGGCTGGACACCGCGCATCCCTACACCCTCGGCATCCCGCAGCCCACCACCGAGCGGCTGCTGACCGAGCACGCCGTCGAGCTCGGCGTCGAGATCCGGCGCGGCTGCGAACTGGTCGGGTTGAGCCAGGACGACGACGGCGTCACCGCCGAGCTGGCCGACGGCACCCAGCTGCGCTCGCGCTACCTCGTCGGCTGCGACGGCGGACGCAGCACGGTACGCAAGCGGCTCGGCGTCGGCTTCCCCGGCGAGCCGCCCAATACCGAGTGGCTGACGGGCGAGATGGAGGTGACCACTCCGGCCGAGGAGCTGACCGCCATCGTGGCCGAGATCCGCAAGACCGATCTGCGGTTCGGCGTCGGGCCGTCCGGAGACGGGCTGTACCGCGCCGTCGTGCCAACCGCGGAGGCGGTCGAGGACCGCACGGTCCCGCCGACCCTGGACGAGGTGCGCCAGCAGCTGCGGGCGTTCGCCGGTACCGACTTCGGCGTGCACTCACCGCGCTGGCTGTCCCGCTTCACCGACGCCACCCGGCTGGCCGAGCGGTACCGGGTCGGCCGGGTGCTGCTGGCGGGCGACGCGGCGCACGTCCACCCGCCACTCGGCGGGCAGGGCCTCAACCTCGGCGTCCAGGACGCGTTCAACCTCGGCTGGAAGCTGGCCGCGGCGGTCGGCGGCTGGGCTCCGGAGGGGCTGCTGGACAGCTACTTCGCCGAACGGCATCCGGTGGCCGCCGACGTGCTGGACAACACCCGCGCGCAGAGCGTGCTGCTGTCCGTCGAGCCGGGTCCGCAGTCGGTGCGCCGGCTGGTGTCGGAGCTGATGGACTTCGAGGAGGTGCACCGGTACCTGATCGAGAAGATCACCGGCATCGGCATCCGCTACGACTTCGGCGTGGGGCACGAGCTGCTCGGCCGGCGGCTGCGGGACATCGGGCTGAAGCAGGGGCGGCTCTACGCGCTGATGCACGCGGGCCGCGGGCTGCTGCTCGACCAGACCGGCCGGCTTTCCGTTGCGGGGTGGGCGGATCGGGTCGACCACGTCGCCGACGTCAGCGAGGAGCTGGACGTGCCGGCGGTACTGCTGCGGCCGGACGGCTACGTGGCGTGGGTCGGTGAGGACCAGCAGGCCCTGCTCGACCACCTGCCGAGGTGGTTCGGCGCCGCCGCTTAGGCCCGGGCCCGCTCAGTCGTTCGCGGCCAGTCGGTTCAGTGCGTCCCCGGTGAGCCGGTACACGGTCCACTCGTCCATCGGGATCGCGTCGAGTGCCTCGTAGAAGCCGATGGCCGGGGTGTTCCAGTTCAGGACCCACCATTCCAGCCGCGCGTAGTCCTGTGCGACGCATTCTTCGGCGAGTGCGGTCAGCAGCGCCTTGCCCAGGCCGCCGCCGCGTGCGGCCGGCTGGACGTAGAGGTCCTCCAGGTAGATGCCGTGTGTGCCGTGCCAGGTGGAGAAGTTCTTGAACCACAGCGCACAGCCGACCACCTGATCGTTCAGCTCGGCGACGTGGGCGAACAGTGCCGGCGACTCGCCGAACAGGGCGCCGCGCAGCTGGTCGGCGGTGAGGTGGCACTGGTCCGGGGTGCGCTCGTACTCCGCGAGCTCGTACACCAGGCCGACCATCGCGTCCACATCGGACTCACGAGCCCTTCGTACCCGCGGACCCGGCATCGCCGCCCTCCCAGTCCAGTACCGGCGGCACGTTCAGCCGCTTGACCTGTGGCGTGCCGCGTTCGTCGCCGAGGACCGAGACGGCGGCCGCTTCGAGTCCGAAGTGGACGCCTGACTCCGGTCCGAGGCTCAGCCAGGTCGCCACCAGGACGCGGCTGAAGTGCCCGTGCCCCACCAGGATGACGTCGCCGTCCGACAACGCGGCGCGCACGCGCTCCAGCACTCGGGTGGCACGGGCGGCGACCTGCGCCGCCGTCTCGCCGCCGGGGCACGGATGCGTCCACACTGTCCAGCCGGGCACGGTCTCCCGGATCTGCGGCGTGGTCAGGCCCTCGTACTCGCCGTAGTCCCACTCGGCCAGGTCCTCGGTGACCAGTCCGACGGACAGGCCGGCGAGCTCGGCGGTGCGCAGCGCCCGGGTGCGCGGACTCGAGGCGACCAGCGCGGGCTGCTCGCCGCCGCGCATGGTGCCCAGCAGGCGACCCGCGTCGCCGGCGCGGCGCGCGCCGGTCGGGGTCAGCGAGAGGTCGGTCCGGCTCGTGTGCCTGCCCGAGCGCGACCACTCGGTCTCGCCGTGCCGCAACAGGTACAGCGCGGTCATCTGGTCCTCCCGCCGCCGGTGGTCAGCGATGTTACTGACTGGTAGCTTAGTGCCGTGACGAACACTTTGGCGATGTGGCGACGGCTGGCCGACCGGCCGCTCGGCAAGCGGCTGTTCTCGGCGGCCGTGATGGCCCGCGCGCCGTACTTCGGCACGATCCTGCCGACCGTCGAGACGATGGTGCCCGGCCGCTGCGAGGTGCGCGCGCCGAAATGGTGGGGCGTGCACAACCACATCGGGACGTTCCACGCGATCGCGGCCTGCAACCTCGCGGAGATCGCGATGGGCATGCTCGCCGAGGCGACCGTGCCGCCGAGCCACCGCTGGATCCCGAAGGGCATGACCGTCTCCTACCTGGCGAAGGCGAAGTCCGGCCTGCGTGCCACGGCGTCGCTCGTCGAGCTCCCGGAGTTCGGCGACGAGCCGTTCGAGCTGACCGTGCCGGTGGCCATTCGCGACCGCGCGGACGCCGAGGTCGTGCACGCGGACATCACCATCTGGATCACGAGGCACGTGGCGCGTACATGATCACCGCGACGCCGGCGAGGCAGATGGCGGCGCCGAGGTAGTCCCAGCGGTCCGGGCGGAACTTGTCGACCACGACGCCCCAGGCCAGCGAGGCGGCGACGAACACGCCGCCGTACGCTGCGAGGATGCGGCCGAAGTGCGCCTCGGGCTGGAAGGTGGCGACGAAGCCGTAGGCGCCGAGCGCGAGCACGCCGGCGGCGATCCACCACAGGCCGCGGTCCTCGCGCCAGCCCTGCCAGACGAGCCAGGCCCCGCCGATCTCCGCGAGCGCCGCGAGGGCGAACAGCAGGAGCGAGCGGACGACGGTCATGCGCTGGTCAACGTGGCCCGCTCAGCCAGCGCGTCGAGCACCTCGACGTGCCCCGGCTCAACGGCGATGCCCAGCTCGAGCCGGCCCGCGCCGGCGGTCAGCGTGAAGGTGAAGAAGGAGCAGCAGGCCGTCTCCCGGGCGGCGAGCCCGGCCGCGGTCGCGGCGACGTCCGGGGTGGGTTCGAGCCGGAGCGTGAGCCGACCCGGCTCGGGCCGCTCGACGCCGCGGACCGAGGTGGCGAAGAGGTCGTCGAACTCCGCGACGCGCAGCGGCTGCTCGGCGGTGGGCAGGGTGCAGGCGGACGGCGGCACCCAGGGCAGGTCGGCCATGACCTCACGGTAATCCCGTACCGGGGTACCGGAAACGACGCCGCCAGCATGTGGGACGTGCGCTAACGGCGGACCCAGCCCTGAGCCACGTCCGCCAGGTTCCACCACGACACGAACCGCGCGTCCTCGTCCACCAGCTCCCAGCCGCCGGCGAGTGCGTCGAAGAAGGCGTCGTCGCCGGTCATCCCGCCTCGCGGCTGTCCCATGAAGATCAGGCGCCGGCCGTTCGCCTTCTCGAACCCGGCAAGGGCCGTCGACGCCATCGTGTCGCCCCAGCCCGGCGGCCAGCAGAGGAACAGCACCTGCGCCGATCGATCGATCTGGTCGAACTCGCCGAGATCACCGACGTGGTGCCACACGTCGGCTTCTTCGCCGCCATGCGGGAAGGAGATGTTCTCGACCTTGTCGGGTGGCGCCACGTCGTAGGCCTCGACACCCAGGCCCGAGCGGGCCAGCTGTGCCGCCCAGTATCCCCGGCCGGCGCCCAGCTCCACGATCCGTCGGCCCGCACAGAACGAGGCCACCCAGGCGAGCGTTTCCGGTGATGGAATCGCGTAGGCGTAGCTGGCCTGCAGGAGCATCTGCGCGTAGGCCAGCCGCGCGCTCCCGTCAGGCCGGCCTCCGTTCACCACTCGCCGACCCTCGTGCTCGGACACGGCCGGCCCGACGATGTCCCAGTAGGGATTCGGGCTGTGCGCCTGACCGCCCGTCACGTAGTGGACCAACCGCAGATCGAACGCCGCGTCGGCGGCTGCGTCCCCGGTCCCCGCCAGGGTCGGCGCCATGTCCAGGTAGTCGCACACCTTCGGATACTCGGCACGAAGGCGCCGCTCGTCGTCCAGCAGCGCGGCCAACTCGGCTCGTCGTTCCGGTGTCAGGGTGCGCTCTGCCACGCATCCGATTCTGGCGGCAGGTCACCGCCGCCACCACTCACGAGAAACGGCGCCCACCGGTTCCGCGGTGAGCGCCGTTTCGGAGGCTCTGAGATCAGCCCTGCTTGGTCGCCCAGAAGATCTTGTCGATCTCGGCGATCTGGTCCAGGAGGGCCTGGCCGGTGGCCGGGTCCATGGAGCCCTTGGTGCCGCTCGCGCCGGCGGCCTTCGTGGCCTTGTTGACCAGCTCGTGCAGCTGCGGGTACTTCTCGAAGTGCGGCGGCTTGAAGTAGTCGGTCCACAGGACCCACAGGTGGTGCTTCACGAGCTCGCTGCGCTGCTCGGCGATCAGGATCGCGCGGGTGCGGAACTCGGGGTCCTCGTTGTCCTGGTACTTCTGCTGGATGGCCTTCACCGACTCGGCCTCGATGCGGGCCTGCGCCGGGTCGTACACGCCGCATGGGAGGTCGCAGTGAGCGGTGGCCTCGAGGCGTGGGCCGAGAATGCGCGACAGGAGTCGCATCTTTTTCCTCCTGAACAGGTTGACGCTCCGACTGCCCGGACAGTACCCCTGCACGCTGGTGCGGAAACGACGGAGGTGATCGATCTGAACCCGCTCGGGTGGCTGCCGCTGCGACGCATCCGGGTGCGCGGGCCGTCCATGGCGCCGACGCTCCGGGACGGCGACGTGGTGCTTGCTCGACGTGGTCGAAGGCCGCGTGCGGGCGACGTCGTGGTGGTCACGTGGGTGACTCGGCCCGGTCAGTTGTCGATCAAGCGCGCCGTCCGGCCGGCCGGGGACGGCTGGTTCGTCGTGGGGGACAACGAGACCGCGTCGACCGACTCCCGCGAGCTCGGCCCCGCGTTGGTGCACGGGGTGATCCGGTGGCGCGCGTGGCCCCGGCCCAGACGACTAGCCGGCGCGTAGCCGCTGGTAGTGGGCCTGGCAGTCGGCGTAGCTCGGCAGCATCCCACCGGCCTCGGCGGCCGCGAGCGACGGCGCGGTGCGGTCCTTGTCGGAAAGAACCGCCTCGACGTCGGCCGGCCAGGGCAGGCCCAGCGCCGGGTCGAGCGGGTCGAGGCCGTGCTCGCGGGCCGGGTTGTACCCCGTCGAGCAGAGGTACGAGATGACCGAGTCGTCCTCTAGCGCCATCACCCCGTGTGCCAGGCCCTCCGGCACGTACACCGCGCGGAACTCGACGTCGTCGAGCCGAACCGCGTCCCACGCGCCGAACGTCGGCGAGCCCACCCGGATGTCGACCACCACGTCGAACAGCGCGCCCCGCGGGCAGTACACGTACTTGGCCTGGCCCGGCGGTAGGTCCGAGTAGTGCAGGCCGCGCACGACCCCGCGCCGTGACCGACTGTGGTTGGTCTGCGCGAGCGGCAGCGGGTGGCCCACCGCCTTGAGGAAGGCGTCCTCGGAGAACGGGCTGACGAACAGCCCTCGGTCGTCGGGAAACACCCGTGGGGTGAACTCGAACGCACCCGGCACCGCCAGTTCGCGTACGTCCATGTGACGCACAGTACTGGCCCCGCCGCAGCGGCCCGCATGGCGGACCTGTCACAATGTGAGACACCGCAGCGTCCGCGGTTGCCCGCCAACCATCGGTGGGTGGCCGACCGGTCGGCAACGTTCCGGGCGTCGACATCACCCGATCGATGCTCGAGTACGCCGAGATCTGGCGGGGCTACCTTCTGCGTTCCCCCGCCTCGGTCCGTTGAGAGGACGCCATGACCACCGTGAATGATCCGCTCGTGCAGTCCGACCTGAACGAACCCGTCACCGACGACGAGATCTTCGCCGCCCACGAGGACGGCAAGCTCGACATCGCCGTGTCCAGGCCGATCGCCGACGCGCGGACGCTCTCGATCGTCTACACGCCGGGCGTCGCCAAGGTCAGCCGGGCCATCGCCGAGGACGCCGAGCTCGCGCGTCGCTACACCTGGACCAACCGCCTCGTCGCCGTGGTCAGCGACGGCACCGCCGTGCTCGGGCTCGGCGACATCGGTCCCCGCGCGGCGCTGCCGGTCATGGAGGGCAAGTCCGCGTTGTTCAAGACGTTCGGCGGGCTGAACTCGATCCCGCTGGTGCTCGACACGACCGACGTGGACGAGATCGTCGAGACCATGGTCCGGCTGCGCCCCTCGTTCGGCGCGGTGAACCTCGAGGACGTGTCCGCGCCGCGGTGCTTCGAGCTCGAGCGCCGGCTCATCGAGGCCCTGGACTGCCCGGTCATGCACGACGACCAGCACGGCACCGCGATCATCCTGCTGGCCGCGCTGCGCGGCGCGAACGCCGTGCTCGACCGGCCCATCGAGAACGAGCGGATCGTCATCGCGGGAGCCGGCGCGTCTGGCGTGGCCTGCGCGAACTTCCTGCTGTCCGCCGGCGCCGGGGACGTCGTCCTGCTCGACTCGCGGGGGATCATCCACGAGGGACGCGAAGGGCTGCACCCGATCAAGGCCGAGCTCGCGACCCGCACCAACCGCGGCGGCCTGCGCGGCGGCCCGGCCGAGGCCCTCGACGGCGCGGACGTGTTCGTGGGGCTCTCGGGCTCGACCGTGCCCGAGGACCTGATCGCGACGATGGCGCCGAGGTCGATCGTGTTCGCACTGTCGAACCCGGACCCGGAGATCCACCCGGACGTGGCACGCCGGCATGCCGCGATCGTGGCCACCGGTCGCAGCGACTTTCCGAACCAGATCAACAACTCCCTGGCCTTCCCGGGGGTGTTCCGCGGGGCCCTGGACGCGGGCGCGCGGCGCATCACCGAGCGGATGAAGATGGCCGCGGCGGAGGCCATCGCGGCCGTCGCGGCGGAGGATCTGGGGCCCGACCACATCGTGCCGAGCGGGGTGGATCCGCGGGTCGCGCCCGAGGTCGCGGCGGCAGTCGCTCGGGCGGCCCGCGAGGACGGGGTAACCTAAGCACCGGCGGGAAGATCGGCGGCTGCGCCCGACCCGCCGGCATGCGGGCGGAAGGATGGCGTTGGTGGCCGAGCATGTCTTGCGTGCCGGCCTGCCCCTAGGCGGGGTATCGGCTGGTGAGTTAGCCGCGCCCGGGTTCGCCACCCCATCGGATGTCCCCCCGCTGGTCGACCGTGTCGCCGCCGGTCAGAGCTGGGACTTCCCGTTAGCCGATGCGGAGGACCTGGGCAGACTCGGGCTCTGGAGCGTCGACCTCGAGGGCGGCGCGGTGCACTTCTCCGACGGGCTGCGCGAGCTGTGCGGGATCCCCGAGGACTGCACGGTCACCGACGTCCTCAACATGGTCCACCCCGACGACAAGGAGCTGCTCGGGAGGTTCCGCACCAGCATCTACGACCCGGCCGCCCCGCCCGTCGAGATCGAGGTGCGGGACGCGAGCGGCGAGCGGGCGTTCCAGATCCGGGCCCGCTCGGACGTCGACGACAAGGGCGCCGTGGTGCGCATCCGCGGCATCGTCCAGGAGGTCACCCGGTTCCGCGAGGCCGAGCGGCAGGCGAGCCAGGACCGTCGGCTGTTCGGTGACGCACAGCAGGTTGCCCGGTTGGGCACCTGGGAGTGGAATACGGCGACAGGCGAATGTATCTGGTCGTCGATGCTGTACGAGCTGTTCGCCGTCGAGCCGGACACCCCGATCACCTACACCGAGTACCTGAGCCTCGTACATCCGGACGACCGCGACTGGGTCGACGAGCGCTGGCGCGAGCTCGCCGCCACCGGCCGGCCGGTCGAGGCCGAGCACCGGGTCGTGCGGCCGGACGGCACGCAGCGGGTGTTCCGCTGCCGCGGCGCGGCGATGGACCGCGGCGGGACGGTCATGATCGGCACCGCCCAGGACGTCACCGAGCAGCGCTCCACCGAGACCCGGATGCTGCGCTCGAGCCAGCGGTTCACCGACCTGTTGGCGATCGCCCCGGTGGGCATCGCCCTGTTCGACGAGACCGAGCGCCTGGTCGATGCCAACGACGCGCTGTGCCGGCTGCTCGAGCTGGACCTCGAGACGCTGCGCGGCACGCCCGCCGAACGGCTCGCCCACACCTCGGACCGCGCGAAGCCCCTGCTCCCGACACATGACCACGGTCCGCGCGCGGGCATCACCGACCTGCGGGCAGGGCAGCGCGTACTGGCCACCGCGACCGGCAAGCCGGTGTACTGCGAGCTCGGGATCACCGAGTCGGTCGCCGACGACGGCCGGCGGTTCTGGCTCGTGGTGTTCTCCGACGTCACCGACCGCCGCCGGGCCGCAGAACGGCTGCGCTACCAGGCCACCCACGACGAGCTGACCGGACTGCCCGGGCGGGCCGCGGTCAACGAGCTGCTGGGCAAGCTGCTCGGCGGGCCGGATGCGGAGAGCGTCGCGCTGCTGTGGTGCGACGTGGACAACTTCAAGCGGGTCAACGACTCCCTGGGCCACGAGGTCGGCGACGAGCTGATCATCGCGCTGGCCCGAAGACTCGAACGCGGCCTCCCGCCGTCGTGCACGCCGGCGCGGATGTCGGGCGACGAGTACGTCGTCATATGTTCGGACGTGCACGAGGTCGGCGGCGTCGAGGCCCTGGCGAACGGCGTGGCGCGGCTGCTGCGGACCGCGGTGCCGGTGCGCGACCAGCTGCTGCGGGTGTCGGCCACGATCGGCGCGTCGATGCCCAGCGGTTCGGACACCACCGCCGCCGACCTGCTGCGTTTCGCCGACGCGGCGATGTTCAACGCGAAGCGGCAGGGGACGGGCCGGGTGTCGCTGGCCAACGCCGAGCTGATCAAGAACGCCAACAGCCAGATGCTGCTCGAGGGCCAGCTGCGCGACGCGATCTCGAGTGACGGGCTGGTCCTGCACTACCAGCCGGTCGTCGGGCCGGACGGCGCGGTGCTGTCGGCCGAGGCACTGGTGCGCTGGCCGCATCCGGAGCGCGGGCTGCTGCTGCCGGGTGAGTTCCTCCCGGTGGCCCAGCAGGGCGACATGCTGCGCGAGCTGGACCGGTGGGTGCTGCGGACCGCGCTGTGCGAGGCGGCGCGGTGGCCGGTGCTGGCCGGCGGCGTGCTCGACGGCGGCCCGGGTGTCGCGGTGAACCTGTCCGGGCTGGTGCCGGGCGACCCGGAGTTCGTCGAGCTGGTGTCCGCGGCGGTGGCCGAGTCGGGCATCGCGTGGGACCGGGTGGTGCTCGAGCTGGTGGAGACAAGCCTGATCGACCTGCCGTCGCGCAGCCGCGAGGCGATGGCCGAGCTCGCCGACCGGGGCGTGCGGTTCGCCGTCGACGACTTCGGCACCGGCTACTCCTCGCTGGCCCGCCTGCGGGACCTGCCGGCGCAGATCATCAAGATCGACCGCGCGTTCGTGTCCGGCGTGGCCACCGAGGCGGTCGACTTCGCCGTGGTCCGCGCGCTGGTGGACATGGCCCGTGCGATGGGCCGCTCGTGCGTGGCCGAGGGCGTGGAGAACGAGTCGCAGTTCCACGTGCTGCGCAGCTTCGGTATCGAGGCGTACCAAGGCTGGCTGATGTCTCAGCCGCTGCCGCCGGAGGAGTACCGCGAGCTGTTGCGGATGGGCTCGCTGCACATCCCGGCCGGCGCCTGAAATCCGCTGCGCCCGGCATGCCCGACGGGCGGGGAGCTGGAGTTCGACGCCCGGGATATCGACGGCGCGCTGGCCGTCTTCGACTTCCGCCGGGTGGCCGGTGTCGTGTGGACGGTCGTCGCCGAGGCAACCCGATTCGTGAACCGCACCCGCCCGTGGGCCGCGGCCGAGGCGGACCGCGACGCCGCGCTGGCCGCGCTCGTCGCCGCGTGCCGGACGCTCGGAGACGAGCTCGAGCCGTTCCGGGCGGCGACCGCGGCCCGCGTCCGGCGGCGGTGCACCCCGGTCGACGGGCGGCTGCCGTCGCCGAAGCGGCTGTCACTCGTTTCGACTTGGCAACGAATGCGCCGATCGGGCTAGTCTGACTAGGCCGACCGTGTGTGTCAGATCTTGGAACGGACTGCCGTCGTCGGTCCTAGGGGCTAAGGTCGGGCGACCCACGGCCGGCAGGTGGCCGTCTCGACCTGAGGAGCCTCGAGGGTGATCGAGTTCCAGGCCGTGACCAAGACGTACCCGGACGGCACCGTCGCGGTCGACAACCTCGACCTGACGGTGGAAGACGGCAAGATCACGGTCTTCGTCGGTCCGTCCGGGTGTGGCAAGACGACGTCGCTGCGGATGATCAACCGGATGATCGACCCGACCGGTGGGTCGATCCTGTTGGACGGCAAGGACATTCGCGAGTCCGACCCGCCGTTGTTGCGCCGCGGCATCGGCTACGTCATCCAGCACGCTGGACTCTTCCCGCACCGCACGGTGCTCGACAACGTCGCCACGGTCCCGCTGCTCACCGGCGCCGGCAAGCGGCAGGCGCGCGGGAAGGCGGCCGAGCTGTTGGAGCTCGTCGGGTTGCCGGCCGCCTTCGCAAAGCGCTACCCGGCGCAGCTCTCGGGCGGCCAGCAGCAGCGCGTCGGCGTCGCGCGGGCGCTCGCGGCCGACCCGCCGGTGCTGTTGATGGACGAGCCGTTCAGCGCCGTCGACCCGATCGTGCGGGACGACCTGCAGCAGCAGCTCCTGCGTCTGCAGTCCGAACTGGACAAGACGATCGTGTTCGTCACCCACGACATCGACGAGGCCATCAAGCTCGGCGACCGGGTCGCGGTGTTCCGGGTCGGCGGCCGGCTCGCGCAGTACGACACGCCTTCGGCGCTGCTCGCCAAGCCCGCCGACGACTTCGTGTCCTCGTTCGTCGGCCGCGACCGCGGCTACCGCGCGCTCGGCTTCCTCACCGCGAGCGGTGTTCCGGTCGGTCCGCTCGCGACGGTCAAGGTCGGCGAGCCGGTGTCCCTGCAGGGCGACTGGGCGGTCGCCGTGGACGGGGAGAACAAGCCGCTCGGCTGGGTCTCCGTCGAGTCCACAAAGGATGGACCGCTCGCCGAGGCGGACCTGGTCTCCGGCGGCTCACTGTTCGAAGTGGACTCCGCGGGCAGCGGCACCGCCGGCTCGCTGCGCAACGCCCTGGACGCGGCGCTGTCCTCGCCCGCCGCCGTCGGCATCGCGGTCGACGCCGGCGGCGCGGTCGTCGGCGGGGTCACCGCGGACGAGGTGCTGGCCGCGCTCGCCGACGCGCGGCGCTCGGGCGAGGTCCCGACGTGAACGTCGACTGGCCGTGGCCATGGCTGGACCGCAACTGGGACAAGATCGCTGAGGCCACAGGCGAGCACCTCTACCTCGCGCTGCTGCCGGTCCTCGCCGGCCTGCTGATCTCGGTCCCGCTCGGCTGGGCGGCGAGCCGGTGGGGCCTCGCGCGGGGGATCCTGGTGCCGCTGGCCGGCGTGCTGTACACGATCCCGTCGCTGGCGCTGATCACGCTGGTGCCGCTGATGCTCGGCACGAAGATCATCGATCCGCTCAACGTGCAGGTGCCGCTCGCGATCTACACGATCGCGCTGCTGGTCCGCTCGGTGTCCGACGCGCTGCTCGCCGTGCCGGGCGAGGTCACCGCGGCGGCCACCGCGGTCGGGTACCGCCCGCTGCGCATGTTCCTCACGGTCGAGCTGCCGCTGGCGATCCCGGTGATCATCGCCGGGCTGCGGGTGGCGGTCGTGTCCGCGATGAGCCTCGCGTCGGTCGGCGCGCTGATCGGCATCGGCGGGCTCGGCGGGCTGATCACCGAGGGCTTCAAGCGCAACAACGCGGTCGAGATGGTCATGGCGATCGCGCTGATCGTGGTCATCGCGCTGATCGTCGACGCGCTGCTGCTGCTCGTCGGCAGGGTGATCACGCCGTGGACCAGAACGCGGACAGGAACGGAGGCGAAGGCATGAACTCCGCCTTGTCGTGGCTGTTCGACCCGGCGCACTGGAGCGGTCAGGAGGGCTTCCCGGCCCGGATTCTCGAGCACCTGGGCTACACCGCGCTGACCGTGCTGGTCGCCGCGGCGATCGCGATCCCGCTCGGCGCGCTGGTCGGGCACACCGGCCGCGGCACGTTCCTGGTGGCCGGCCTGTCCAACTGGCTGCGGGCGCTGCCCGAGCTCGGTCTGCTGACTTTGCTCGTGCTGCTCACCTACGTCGGGCTGCTGCCGGTGGTGGTCTCGCTGGTCATCCTGGCGATCCCGCCGGTGCTCGCGGGCACGTACGCGGGCGTGCGCAACGTCGATCCGTCCGTTGTGGACGCCGCGCGCGGGATGGGGATGCGCGAGTCGCACGTGTTGCTGAGGGTCGAGCTGCCCAACGCGCTGCCGCTGATCCTGGGCGGCATCCGGTCGGCCGCCCTGCAGGTGATCGCGACCGCGACGATCGCGGCGTACGTGTCGCTGGGCGGCCTGGGCCGGTTCGTGATCGACGGCAACAACTCCGGCGCCGGCTCGCCGGACGGGTACCCGCAGATGGCCGCCGGCGCGATCATGATCGCGGTGCTGGCGCTGGTCGTCGAGGGCGTGCTCGAACTGGTCCAGCGGATGGCCGTGTCGCCGGGCCTGCGCAACGCCGCGACCCGCAAGCGCACGGCGCGCATCTGGCGGCGACCGACCCCGGATTTGGTCCACTAGAGAATCGATCGAGGAGACGTGGAAATGAAGCGCGTACTCGCCGGTGTGGCGACCGCCCTGGCGGCGGCGCTGACACTGTCGGCCTGTGGCAGCTCCGACCCCTTGGCAGAGGACACCGGCGACGGCGGCACGAAGGAGTCGATCTCGGTCGGCTCGGCGAACTTCCCGGAGAGCCAGCTGCTCGCGGAGATCTACTCGCAGGCGCTGGAGGCCAAGGGTGTCCAGGTGGATCGGCAGTTCGACCTGGGCAGCCGGGAGAAGTACTACGAGGGGCTGGAGGACGGGTCGATCGACCTGATCCCGGAGTACACCGGGGTGCTGCTGCAGTTCATCAACAAGGAGGCGCCGGAGGTCGCCTCGGACGAGGTGTACGCGGCGCTGCAGAAGGTGCTGCCGTCGAACCTGACCGTGCTTGACCAGGCGGCGGCGGAGGACAAGGACGCGGTGGTCGTCACCAAGGAGACCGCCGACAAGTGGAGCCTGAAGTCGATCGAGGACCTCGTGCCGTACTGCAAGGAGGTCGTGTTCGGCGCGGCGCCGGAGTTCAAGACCCGGCCGGACGGCATCCCGGGGATCGCTGAGCGGTACGGCTGCACGTTCAAGAGCTTCAGCTCACTCGAGCCGGGCGCGATCACCACGAAGGCGCTGCTGGACGACACCGTGCAGGCGGCCGACATCTTCACCACGGACGCCGCCATCGAGGCGAACGGCCTGATCGTGCTCGAGGACCCGAAGAACAACTTCGCGGCGCAGAACGTGGTCCCGCTGGTCAACAAGGACAAGGCGTCCGACACCGTGAAGGAGGCCCTGAACGCGATCTCGGCCAAGCTCGACACCGACACGCTGATGGAGCTCAACGCGCGGCTGAACGCCCCCGACAAGCCGGACTACGCGGACGTCGCGGAGGAGTGGCTGGGCGAGATCGGCGGCTGACCGCCCGACTGTCGAATTGAGACTCACTCGATCGGTCGGGTTCACCGATCCTCGAGCGCACCAGGTCGGCCGTTCGGATAGCCTTCCGGCGACGCGGCCGGGTGGAGACCCCACCCGGCCGCGGAGACCCAACCGGAGTCGTTACGCATCGGCCGTTTCGGGCGATGTGCCGGACAGGCGACGACATGAACCCAGGAGCAGTCAGCATGGGTGGCGAAGACGGAGACTCGTAGCACGAGTCGGAGTGAGCCCACGCCCGTCACGGCGTGGGCTTGCTCAGTTCGACCCTGATTCCCACCGCCGTGTCGGCCGGCACCAGGTCGGCGCTCCAGGCGAAGACCCTGCGGCCCTCCTTGTCCTGGTGCGACAGCACCGCGAGGTTCACGTCCGGGTGCTGCTGGCCGATCGGCTCGTGGATCGCCTCGAAGCCCTCCGGTAGCACGATCGTGTAGTTCACCCGCCTCATGACGAGCAGGTTCGTCGATCGGAAGATGAACTCCTCGGCCTCCTGGTCGCGCATCAACGGGCGGCACTTCCCCGGCCAGACGCGGACCACCTCGAAGTGGATCTCCTCGCCCTGTTTCACCGGCTCGTGCAGGTGCAGCACGGCGGTCATCTTCTGCGACGACGTCCACGTGGTCGTGACGTTCCACCGGGTCCCGGACGATCCGTTGACGGTCAGGCCCCGCGCGGCGACCTCCACGTTGCGCCGGTACCGCTCCGGCTGCTCCCACCGGCTGCCGGCGGTCATGCGGACGAAGTAGACCCGTTCGCGCAGCGCGACCGCCTTGATGACCAAGACCTCGCGGACGTCACCGTTGGGACGCAGGTAGACGGTCTGGTCCCAGGACTCCACCGAGACCAGCGGGTCGGAGCTGTTGTCCCGCACGAAATCGGTGTAGCGGGTGAGCAGCTTGCGATAGAGCCCCAGTTGTTGCGTCGTGCGCCGCCGGTCCGTAAGCAGCACGAGAATGACCGACACGACGAATACGATCACCACGACGAAGGCGCCGACCCGAATGGCCTGGTTGCCGAATATCGTGCCGAGTAGCCCGGCGAACGCCATCAGCCCGACGAGGCTTTTCAGGACGGAGGCCGGGTCCTCGCGGGAGACGTAGAAATCGAGCCACGCGATGAAGCTCTTGAACATGCACAGCCTCCCCCCGGGTAAATTCTCGCGTGCGAAACCGAGTGAATTGATCGACGTGATCAGTTTCAGGATAGATCGCGTGCACGTTGGACAAACTCGTGCGTTCGAGTGACTTGAACCCGTTGGATACTTGCCTTCCGATTACTGTCGGCCTGATCGAGACATCGCCGTGACGTCGCCGTGGCGTGGCGGCCTACTCCCGCAGCCCGCCGATCCGGGACGTCAGCTCCGCGGCCGCCTGCCGCGTCTCTGTCGCCAGGTCCGGCCACGCCTGCCCGCACTCGTCCCCGCACTCGTGCCGGAACGTCGTGCTGATCGCCGCGACCGGGTGGCCGCCGTGGTCCAGGACCGGGGCCGCCACCGAGGCGAAGCCCGCCGTCACGTAGCCGTCCTCCACCGCCCAGCCGCGGCGGCGCTCAGCGGCCAGCAGCCGGCGCAACGCCGGGAGGTGTGCCGGGCCGCGGTCGGTCCGCATGACGAAACGGCGCGGGAACAACGCCCTGACCTGCGACGCCGGCAACAATCCCAGCATCGCTCGGCCCGAGGCGGGCAGCTGGGCCGGCAACCGCACGCCGACGTCCGTCACGACCGTCGCGTGCGGGTGCGGCGGCTGCTCCCGCAGCAGGTACAACGTCTCGCCGCCGTGCAGCACCCCCAGGTGCGCCGTGCACCCCGTCCGCGAGAGAAGCGCGCGCAGCACCGGCCGGGCCAGCCGCTCCAGCGGGTCGTGCCGCAGGTACGCCGAGCCCAGCTCGAAGGCCGCCAACCCCAGCCCGTACCGCCGCTCCTCCGGCAGGTGTGTGACGAAACCGGCCGCCGTGAGCTCCGCCAACAGGTGGTACGTAGTCGACCGCGGCAGGCCCAGTTCGCGCGCCACGAAGCCGGCCGTGACCGGACCGGCACGGCCGGCCAGCAGCCGGAGCACCGTCAGGCCACGACGCAGCGCCGGGACGTCCGAGCTTGCTCCCACATGGACCAGTCTGGAATACCAGACCAAGAAGCGCCATCCTGGGTCGTGGCGAGCCGCCGAAACCACTGGGATGGAGACATGCACCAGGTTGAGATCGACGGCGGGGCCCTCACCCGCGAGGACGTCGTCGCCGTCGCGCGGGGCGGGGCCGCCGTCGCGCTCGGCACCGCGGCGCTCGACGGGGTCGCCAAGTCCCGCGCCCACATCGAACGCCTCGCCGACGCCGAGACCCCCACCTACGGCGTCTCCACCGGCTTCGGGGCCCTGGCCACCCGCCACATCCCCACCGACCGCCGCGCCGCCCTCCAACGCTCCCTCATCCGCTCGCACGCCGCCGGCGCGGGCGAACCGGTCGAGGCCGAGGTCGTCCGCGCGCTCATGCTGCTGCGCCTGCGCACGCTGGCCACCGGTCGCACCGGCGTCCGACCGTCCACAGTGGAGACACTGGCGAAGATGCTCAACGCCGGCATCGTCCCGGTCGTGCACGAGTACGGCTCGCTCGGCTGCTCCGGCGACCTCGCGCCCCTGTCCGCCGTCGCGCTCGCGATGATGGGCGAGGGCGAGGTCACGGTCGGCGGTGCCACGAGGCCGGCGGCACAGGCCCTCGCCGACGCCGGCATCCAGTCCCTCGCGCTGGCGGAGAAAGAGGGCCTCGCGCTCATCAACGGCACCGACGGCATGCTCGGCATGCTGGTCATGGCGCTGGCCGACCTCACGAAGCTGCTCGACGTCGCCGACCTCACCGCCGCCATGAGCGTCGAGGCGCTGCTCGGCACCGACCGCGTGTTCAGCGACGACCTGCAGCGGCTTCGCCCGCACCCGGGCCAGGCCAGGTCCGCGAAACGGATGCGCGAGCTCCTCGAAGGGTCGGCGGTCGTCGAGAGTCACCGCGGGCCGGACTGCAACCGCGTCCAGGACGCCTACTCGCTGCGCTGCGCCCCGCAGGTCCACGGCGCCGCCCGCGACACGGTGTCCTATGTGGAGACCGTGGCCGACCGCGAGCTCGCCGCCGCCATCGACAACCCCGTCGTGCTGCCCGACGGCCGGGTCGAGTCCAACGGCAACTTCCACGGCGCACCCATCGCCTACCCGCTGGACTTCCTCGCCATCCCCGTCGCGGATGTCGCCAGCATGGCCGAGCGGCGCACCGACCGGATGCTCGACGCCACCCGCAGCCACGGCCTGCCGCCGTTCCTCGCCGACGACCCCGGCGTCGACTCCGGCCACATGATCGCCCAGTACACCCAGGCCGCGGTCGTCTCCGAGCTCAAGCGCCTCGCCGTCCCCGCGAGCGTCGACTCCATCCCCAGCTCGGCCATGCAGGAGGACCACGTCTCGATGGGCTGGTCCGCCGCCCGCAAGCTGCGCACCGCCATCGACGGTCTCACCACCGTGCTCGCCATCGAGCTGCTGACCGCGGCCCGCGCGCTCGACCTGCGCGCCCCGCTCACCCCGGCCCCGGCGACCGCACGCGTCGTCGCCGCTTTGCGCGAGCGTGTGCCCGGCCCCGGCCCGGACCGCCACCTCGCCCCGGAGATCGCCGCCGCCGAGACCTTGATTCGAGAAGGGAACCTGCCGTGAACAACCCCGGACCCCGTCCCGTGCGAGCCGCTCATGGGGCCAAGCTGACCGCGCGTAGCTGGCAGACCGAGGCCGCCTTGCGCATGTTCCACAACAACCTCGACCCCGAGGTGGCCGAGCGCCCCGACGACCTCGTCGTCTACGGCGGCACCGGCAAGGCCGCGCGCAACTGGGCCAGCTTCGACGCGATCACTCGCGAGCTGACCGAGCTCCACGAGGACGAGACGCTGCTCGTCCAGTCCGGCAAGCCCGTCGGCGTCATGCGCACGCACGAGTGGGCGCCGCGCGTGCTGATCGCCAACTCGAACCTCGTCGGCGACTGGGCCACCTGGCCCGAGTTCCGCAAGCTCGACGCGATGGGGCTGACCATGTACGGCCAGATGACGGCCGGTTCGTGGATCTACATCGGCACCCAGGGCATCCTGCAGGGCACCTACGAGACCTTCGCCGCCGTGGCGCGCAAGCGGTTCGGCGGGAGTCTCAAGGGGACACTCACGCTGACCGCCGGCCTCGGCGGCATGGGCGGCGCGCAACCGCTTGCGATCACGATGAACGACGGCGTCGCGCTGTGCGTCGAGGTCGATCCGGCCCGCGCGCACCGCCGCGTGGAGACCCGCTACCTCGACGAGGTGGCCGACGACCTGGACGACGCGGTCCGGCGGGTCGAGACCGCCAAGCGCGAGGGCCGCCCGCTGTCGGTCGCGGTCATCGGCAACGCCGCGGAGGTCGTGCCGGAGCTGCTGCGCCGCGGCGTCGAGATCGACATCGTCACCGACCAGACGTCCGCGCACGACCCGCTCGCCTACCTGCCGAAGGGCATCGAGCTCGACGACTGGCACGACTACGCGGCGCGCAAGCCCGACGAGTTCACCGACCGCTCCCGCGACTCGATGGCCGAGCACGTCGGCGCCATGGTCGGCTTTCTGGACGCCGGCGCCGAGGTGTTCGACTACGGCAACTCGATCCGCGGCGAGGCGAAGCTCGGCGGCTTCGACCGGGCCTTCGACTTCCCGGGCTTCGTGCCCGCCTACATCCGGCCGATGTTCTGCGAGGGCAAGGGCCCGTTCCGCTGGGCGGCGCTGTCCGGCGACCCGGCCGACATCGCGGCGACCGACCGGGCGATCCTCGAGCTGTTCCCGGAGAACGAGTCGCTCGCTCGCTGGATCCGGCTGGCCGGCGAACGCGTTGCCTTCCAAGGACTTCCGGCCCGCATCTGCTGGCTCGGCTACGGCGAGCGGCACCTCGCGGGCGAGTGCTTCAACGACATGGTCGCGTCGGGCGAGCTGTCCGCGCCGGTCGTGATCGGCCGCGACCACCTCGACTGCGGCTCGGTCGCCTCCCCGTACCGGGAGACCGAGTCGATGGCCGACGGCTCCGACGCGATCGCCGACTGGCCGCTGCTCAACGCCATGGTCAACACCGCGTCGGGCGCGAGCTGGGTGTCCATCCACCACGGCGGCGGCGTCGGCATGGGCCGCTCGATCCACGCCGGCCAGGTCACCGTCGCGGACGGCTCGGTGCTAGCCGGTCAGAAGATCGAGCGAGTGCTCACCAACGACCCCGGCATGGGCGTCATCCGGCACGTCGACGCCGGCTACGACCGTGCCGACGAGGTCGCCGCCGAGCGTGGTGTCCGGGTGCCGATGCCGCATGCGTGACCTGCTCGCCGATCTCGCCGACGTGGGGCGCGACCCGCGCCGGGGCGGCTACTCGCGGCACGGGTTCGACCGGGCCGAGCTGGAGCTGCGCGAGTGGTTCACCGCGGAGGCGCTGCGCCGCGACCTCGGGGTGCGCACCGATCGCAACGGCAACCTGTGGGCGTGGTGGGGCGAGCCGGGCGCGGACGCCGTGGTCACCGGCAGCCACCTCGACTCGGTGCCCGGCGGTGGCGCGTTCGACGGACCGCTCGGCGTCACCACCGCGCTCGAGGCGGTGGACGTGCTGCGCGCCAAGGGTTTCACGCCGGCGCGGCCGCTCGCGGTGGTCGTGTTCGCCGAGGAGGAGGGTGGCCGGTTCGGCGTGCCGTGCCTGGGCACGCGGCTGCTCACCGGCGCCATCGACGCGGACGCGGCGCGGCGGCTGACCGACCCGGACGGCGTGACGCTCGCCGAGGCCGTGGCCGACGCCGGGCTGGACCCGGCGCGGCTGGGCCGGGACGACGAGGCGCTTGCCACGGTCGGCCGCTTCGTGGAGCTGCACGTCGAGCAGGGTCGCGGGCTGGTCGACCTCGATGCCGCGGTGGGCGTCGCGAGCTCGATCCTCGCGCACGGCCGGTGGCGGTTCACGTTCAGCGGCGAGGGCAACCACGCCGGTGCCACGCTGCTCGGCGACCGGCGCGACCCGATGCTGCCGGCGTCCGCTCTCGTGCTCGCCGCCCGCCGTGCGGCGTCTCATGTGGACGACGCGCGGGCCACGGTCGGCCGGCTGGTGCCCAACCCGGGCGGCACCAACGTCATCGCGTCCACAGTGGATGTCTGGCTCGACGCACGGGCGCCCGACTCGCCGCGCACGCGGGCCGTGGTCGAGGAGATCGCCGCGGCAGCGCGGGCGGCGGCGACCGAGGAAGGCTGCTCGGTGACGGTCACCGAGGAGTCGTACGGCGACACCGTGCACTTCGACGCCGGCCTGCGCGACGAGCTCGCCGGGGTGCTGGGCGGCGTGCCGGCGCTGCCGACCGGGGCCGGGCACGACGCCGGCATCCTCGCCGCGCACGTGCCGACCGCGATGCTGTTCGTGCGCAACCCGACCGGGGTGAGCCACGCGCCGGCCGAGCACGCGGAGCCGGCCGACTGCGCCGCGGGCGTCGTCGCGCTGGCCGCCGCGCTGGAACGGCTCGCCGGATGACGGACTTCTGGTGCGAGCACGCGTGGCTGCCCGACGGAGTCCGCGCGGGCGTGCTCGTCAACGTGTCCGACGCCATCACCGCGGTGTCCACTGTGGATTCTCCGCCGCCGGGCGCGCACCGGCTGGCCGGGGTCGTCTTCCCCGGCTTCGCCAACGCCCACTCGCACGCCTTCCACCGCGCGCTGCGCGGCCGCACGCATGCCGACGGCGGCACCTTCTGGACCTGGCGCACGGCGATGTACCGGCTGGCGGCCCGCCTCGACCCGGACAGCTACCTGCGGCTCGCTCGGGCGGTGTACGCGGAGATGGCGGTGGCCGGGGTGACGTGCGTCGGCGAGTTCCACTACGTGCACCACCCGGCCGACGGCGGCCGCTACGCCGACCCGAACGCGATGGGCGCGGCGCTGCGCCAGGCCGCGGCGGACGTCGGCATTCGCATCACGCTGCTGGACACGTGCTACCTCGCGGGCGGCATCGACACCCCGCTCTCCGCTTCGCAGGCCCGCTTCTCCGACGGCTCGGCCGAGGCGTGGGTGCGGCGAATCTCTCTGCAGCAACCCGGACCGCACGTGCGGGTTGGGGCCGCCATCCACTCGGTGCGGGCGGTCCCGCGCGCCGAACTCCCACGGGTCGTCGAGGCGGCATCGGGCCGGCCGCTGCACGTCCACCTGTCCGAGCAGCCGGCGGAGAACGAGGCGTGCCTGGCGGCCTACGGGGCCACGCCGACGGACCTGCTGTACGAGGCGGGCGCGCTCGGGCCGGACACGACGGCCGTGCACGCCACCCATCTGTCCACACGTGACATCGAGCTGCTCGGCGGCTCGCGGACCGGGGTGTGCTTCTGTCCGACGACCGAGGCGGACCTGGCGGACGGCATCGGTCCGGCCCGCGAGCTGCGTGACGCCGGAGCGCCGTTGTCGCTGGGCAGCGACCAGCACGCGGTGGTGGACCCGCTACTGGAGGCGCGGGCGCTGGAGCACGGCGAAAGGCTGCGGACCGGCGAGCGCGGCCGGTTCGCGCCGGCCGAGCTCGTCGCGGCGCTCACGTGGGCCGGACACGCGGCGTTGGGCTGGCCGCTGGCGGGCCGGCTGGTTCCGGGCGCGCCGGCGGACCTGGTGGCGGTCCGGCTGGACAGCGTGCGGACAGCCGGGTGCGCGCCGGCGCAGGTTCCGCTTGCCGCGACGGCCACCGACGTGCACACGGTGGTCGCCGCGGGCCGGGTCGTCGCGCGGGACGGCGTGCATTCGTCGTTGGGGGAGGTCGGCCAGTTGTTGAGCGCGGCGATCGAGGAGTTGTGGTTGTGAGCGCAGCTTGCGGAGCGAACCGTCGGACACAGGGCGACCGCGTGAGTGTCGTGATCACCGGCATCGGTGAGCTGACCACCAATGTGGACAGTCCGCTGGCCGACGCCGCGCTGGTGCTCGACGGGGACCGCGTGGCGTGGGTCGGTCCGGCCGCGCGGGCGCCGTCCGCCGACTCGCAGGTGGACGTCGAGGGGCGGGCGGTGCTGCCCGGGTGGGTGGACAGCCACACGCATCTCGTGTTCGCGGGCGACCGGACGGCGGAGTTCGCCGCGCGGATGGCCGGCGAGCCCTACACCGCGGGCGGCATCGCGGTGACCGTGGCCGCGACGCGTGCGGCGTCCGATGCCGAGCTGGCGTCGGGTCTGCGCAGGCACGTGGCCGAGGCGGTCGCGCAGGGTACTACGTGTCTGGAGACGAAGACCGGCTACGGCCTGACGGTGGCCGACGAGCTGCGCTCGGCCCGGCTGGCCGTCGACGAGGTCGACGAGGTGACCTTCCTCGGTGCGCATCTGGTCCCGGTCGATATGTCCACAGAGGACTATGTCGACTTGGTGACCGGGGAGATGCTCGACGCGGTCGCGCCGCACGTGCGGTGGGCGGACGTGTTCTGCGAGACCGGCGCGTTCGACGAGTCCGCGTCCCGCGCGGTGCTCGAGGCGGCCGCCGCGCGGGGTCTCGGGCTGCGGGTGCACGGCAACCAGCTCGGTCCGGGCCCGGGTGTACAGCTGGCCGTGTCGATGGGCACGGCGAGCGTGGACCACTGCACGTACCTGAGTTCGTCCGATGTGGACGCTTTGGCCAATTCGTCCACCGTGGCCACGTTGCTGCCAGCATGCGACTTGTCGACCCGGCAGCCGCTGCCGGACGCCCGCGCGCTGCTGGACGCGGGGGCGACCGTGGCGCTGGCGTCGAACTGCAACCCGGGCTCGTCGTACACGTCGTCGATGGCGTACTGCGTGGCCACGGCGGTGCTGCAGATGCGGATGTCGGTTTCGGAGGCGGTGAGAGCCGCGACCTGGGGCGGCGCCAGTGCCCTGCGACGGTCCGATGTCGGCGTGTTGCGGGAGGGGGCGCGGGCGGACGTGCACGTGCTGGACGCCCCGTCGGTGACGCACCTGGCGTACCGCCCCGGGGTGCCGCTGACACACGCGGTGTGGCGAGCCGGCCGACGAGTCCGCTGATCCTGGGCCCGGCCACGTCCGCCTCGCGGCGCGAACCGGCGAGCTAGCGGACCCAGATCCCCATGGCGCCGACCAGCACCATCACCACGAGGAGAATCCCGACGACGATCGCCCAAGTGGGCCGCGGCGCCGAGGGCTCCCCGTCCTGCGCCGGCGGCCCGAACGGCGGCGACCCGAAGATCACCGGATCCGAAGGCCACGGATTCTCCGGCGGCTCCGGCCGCTCGGGCCAGTCCCGCGCCTCATCGTCCTTGTCAGCCATGACGTCACCCCTTTGGCCGCGCGAACCGCGGCATCCACCCCATCATCCCACCTGAGTTGTCCACAGCCCACGCAGTTGTCCACAGCCCACGCAGTTGTCCACAGCAAAGCCCACACCCGCCGAAACGTCACCTCGAGCCGATAGACTGGCAAGGCGGGACGCCCCCGGGACAGGGTGGGGGCTTGTCTACCGGGGGTCTTGCGCTTCAGGGGTGTTGGGGCGTGGGGGTTTCGATTGTTAGTGGGGCCGTTGTGGTGGTCGTCGGCTTGCCTTCGGGGCTCACCTCGATGGTCAGGGGGTGGCCGGCGATCTGTAGGTCCTCGGCTCGGAGGGGGAACCAGGCGGCGAACTCCGGCGCGGGGCGGACGGCGAGTCGGCCGCCCGGAACGTCCGCCTCGAGGCCCAGTGCGGCGCTGACCAGCACGATCGCCGCGGCGGCGGACCACGCTTGCGGGCGGCACGACGCCGGGTAGTCCAGCAGCGGGCCCTCTGCCGCCGACCAGCCGCCGTACAGCTCGGGCAGCCGGTGGTCGAAGCGCGTCCCCGCCCGCACCAAGCCGCTCGCCAGCGACGCGGCGACCGCCGGGTGCCCGGCCCGGACCAGGCCGTCGATCGCGATCGCCGTGTCGTGGGGCCATACCGAGCCCGTGTGGTACCCGATCGGGTTGAAGAACGGGTGTGCCGGGTCCATCGTGCGCAGGCCGTACCCGCTGTCCAGCTCACCGAGCCGCGCGGCGACCGCCGATTCCTCCACTGTGGACAGCAGGCCGGAGCCGAGCAGGTGGCCGAGGTTCGACGTGAGCGTGTCGACTGGCCGGCCTTCGCCGTCCAGGGCCAGCGCAGGGAAGCCGTTCACCCAGAACGACTCCCGGAACCGCTCCCGCAGGCCGGCGGCGAACGCCAGCGCCTCGTCCGCGCCCGGTCGGCCGAACGCGGTGAGCAGCGCGGCGGCGTCGAGCGCGGCGCGGTGCGCGTAGGCCTGCGCCTCGCTCAGCACGATCGGCGGCGCGGCGATCCGGCCCGCACCGTCCTGAATGGAGTCCGCGGAGTCCTTCCAGCCCTGGTTGGCCAGGCCCCGGCCGGACTCGTCGACGTAGGCGAGGAACTCGTGCCGCAGCACCCAGTCCAGCGCCCGGCGCAGCGGGTCCAGCAACGGCTCGACGTCGGCGGCCGGCAGGCCCCACCGCCAGGCGTCGTGCAGCAGGCTGATCCACAGCGGCGTGGCGTCGATCGTGCCGTAGTAGCACGGTGGCAGGCCGGGCCGCCGCTCGAGCCCCGCCGGCTGCTGGCGGATCTCGTGCAGGATCTTGCCCGGCTGCTCGGCGGTCTCCGGGTCGTCGCGAGTGCCCTGACGGCGGGCGAGCGTGCGCAGCGTGCCGAGCGCGAGGTCGGTGCCCAGCGGCAGCGCGAACCGGGCGGCCCACAGCGAGTCGCGGCCGAACAGCGTGAAGTACCAGGGCGTGCCGGCGCCCGCGAACCGGTCGGCCGGCGCGGCGGGATCGGCCAGCAGCAGCGCGCGCAGGTCGTCCAGGCCGGTCGAGACCAGCAGGGACAGCTCCGGCTCACGGCTCTCGACGGCGAGCGGCGCCAGGTCGCGGGTGAGCGGCGCGCGGACCACGGCGTCCTCGGTGTCGGCGGCTGCCCGCA
>NZ_JBOHGA010000050.1:0-33627 GCF_050699915.1 Actinophytocola sp. | reverse complement strand
GGCGTGCGCCGGGCCCAGGCGCGCACCTACGTCGCCCACACGTCGGCGGTCGACGTCGGCGGGCCGGCGATGCTCGTGCTCGACCCGGACCTGCACGTGCGCGTCCAGACGGCGGCGGCCGCCGAGGCGCTGCACCAGCTCAACCCGCCGGACGAGCCCATCCCGGCCATTCCGGCGGCCGCGTACAACGTCGCCGCCGCGCTCGTGGCGCAGGAGCACGGGGTGCCGTTGGGACCGCCGTGGTCCCGGATCCACTTGGGACAGGGACGCTGGCTGACGCTGCGCGCGTCGCGCATCTCGCCGACCGGTGCGAGCGAGGGCGACATCGCCGTCAGCATCGCGGCGAGCACGCCCGTGGAGCGCCTCGAGGTCTTCGCGCTGGCCCACGCCCTCAGCCGCCGGGAACGGGAGGTGCTGGCCGAGCTCGTCACGGGTGCCGACACCCGTGCCCTGGCACGGCGGCTGGTGGTCTCCGAACACACGGTCAACGACCACGTGAAGTCCGTCCTGGCCAAGACGGGCACGACCACGCGCCAGACGCTGCTGTCTCGGATCGCCGGCACGGGATAGCAGCACCGTCGCGTTAGGACCGCCGGCCGCCCGCGGCGTCGTTCAGCCGGCCGTCCGCCAGCGCGACCGCCTCCGCCAGCGTGGTGGTGCCGTTCGCCGCGGCCTTGGCCAGCACGGTCTCGACCGTGCCGGCGATGGCCTCGACCCTCGCCATGGCCGCCTCGGGGTCCAGGCCCTCGGCCTCGCGAGTGAGCGTGTAGATCACGCCGCCCGCGCCGGCCACGAAGTCCGGGACCCACACGATGCCCGCGTCGCGCAGCGCCGCCGCCGCGTCGTCCGACCTCAGCTGGTTGTTCGCCGGGCCCACCACCAGCGGTGCCCGCACTCCCGCGCCGACCACCCCGCCCACCGCCGCCGGGACCAGCACGTCCGCGTCCGTCTCGTACACCCCCGCCACCGGGACGGTCTCGTAGCCGGCGCAGCGCGACTCGATCAGGTCCGCCGCCACCACCGACGCGCCGGCCGACCGCAGGGACGACGCCAGCAGCGAGCCCACCGAGCCCATGCCCACCACCACGACCCGGCGCCCCGACACGGAGGGGGACCCGAACACGGCGGTCAGCCCCGCGCGGATGGCGGCCAGCACGCCGCGCGCCGTCGGGAGGCTCGACGGGCCGGTGCCGCCGTGGGACTCCGGGAGGCAGAAAACGTGACGAGCGAACGATCTCAGGTACACCATGTCGTCCGGCCCGGTACCGATGTCCGGGCCGGCGAGGTAGGACCCGTCGAACGTCGCGATGAGCTCGCCGAGGTCGGCAAGCGCGTCGGCACGCAGCGACGGGGTCACCGGCACCGTCGAGGGCACCGCGATCACGCTCTTCCCACCGCCGAACGGCAGCCCGGCGACCGCGTTCTTGTAGGTCATGCCCCGAGCCAGCCGCAGTGCGTCGGCCAGGCCGTCCTGCCACGTCGGGTACTGCGTCAGCCGGATGCCGCCCGCCGCGGGACCGAGGCGCCGAGAGTGGACCGCCACGGTGACCGGCACGCCGGACCGCGGACCCAGCCGCGTCACGACCTCCTCGTGCTCCCACGGTCCGACCATCTCCGCCTCCTGCCGAGCAGACACCTCGCCGACGGAGCAGATGCTAGGCAGCGGACGAGGCCCGGAGAAGTGGTGGCGCCGTCAGACCGTCCAAAGCCAGTGGACAGAGTGGGCGACGGTCACGGTGAGGGCGAGATGACGATGCCGTAGTCGTGGATCTTGCGGTAGATGGTCGCCCGGGACATGCCGAGCAGCTTCGCCGCCTGGACCTTGTTGCCGCGTGCGTCCTCCAGCCCGTGGACGATCGCGTCGCGTTCGACGGCTTCCATGCGGTTGAGCGGGCGGCGTGAGGCCGTGCGGTACTCGGCCGGCAGGTCGGCCGGCTGGATCACGCCGGCGCGGCGGTGCTGGGTCACCTGCTTGAGGACGCCGTACAGCTGCGCCGAGTTGCCCGGCCACCGGCCGCGGGTCAGCAGGTGCATCGCCGCCGGGGAGCACGTCAGCTCTGCGCCGGGGCACAGCCGGTTCAGCATCAGCGGGACGATCTCGCTCAGGTCCTCGATGTGCCGGCGCAGCGGCGGCACCTCCACCGTGAGCGGGAACAGCGACCAGAACTCCTTCGGCAGCTCCGCGTCGGCGCTCATCGTCAGGGTCACCCAGGGGCCGTCGGCCTGCTTGTTCTCCCGGGCCTGGCGGAACACCGCGGCCAGCGCGCGGGTGACCTCCGGCTCGAGCCGGTCGACGTGCCGGATCACGAGCGTGCCCACCGGGTCGTCGATCAGGTCCGCGCGGACCTCGTCGCAGAGGTGGTCCGGATCGGCGGTCGCGGCGTCGAGCACGTGCATGCGGCCGAGCGAGTTGCGGCGCAGGTGCACCCCGCGGGCCACGGTCAGCTTCCCGACGCCCGACTCTCCGGTCAGGATCAGCCAGTCGCCCCGGTCGTAGCCGGCGTCGACCTGGTGGCAGCACCGCAGCCACGCCGACGCGGAGCCGACCACGCCCGGCAGGAACATCGGCAGGACCGGCCCGCTGATGTTCGCGGGCTCCGCCGCGACCTCGAGCAGCTCGGCCGTGATGACACCGCCGGCGATGTCTCCGGTGTCCCGGTCGGTCACCGGGCGGCAGCGCAGCCGCACCTTGGTACCCGTCGCGAGCGTGGCCATGGCCATGCGCCCACTCTCGGTGAGCAGCTGGTTGGCCCGGCCGATGACGACGGTCTGGTCCACCGGGTCGAGCAGCTGCCGCGCCCGGTCGTTCATCATCACGACGTCGCTGTTCAGAGCGATGACGATGCCCGTGGTGCGGCGACAGGTCTGCAGGTAGGCCCGGAAGAGTGTCAGCTCGCGCATGTCGCTGTAGGTGAGCAGCGCCTGGCGGATCTGCTCGGCGGTACTGCGTGCCAGCGCCACCAGCAGGCCACCGGCGTCGGCCCGCCAGCAGGTCAGGTCGATCGCGCCGACGGTCTTGCCGGAGATCGGATGCCGGATGGGCACCCCGGCGCATGCGAGGTTCTCCAGGTTCTCCGCGTAGTGCTCGTGGCCGAATACGTGCATCGGCCGACCCTCGGCCAGCGCCGTGCCGATGCCGTTGGTCCCGACGAACTGCTCTCCGTAGCTGAAGCCGGGCACGAGCTCGACGCGCTCCAGGTGCCGGTTTAGGTCCGGGTCGCCCGTGTACTGCAGGAGCACGACGCCGGTCGGGTCGGTCAGGATGAGGCTGATGGGCTGGCCGTCGAGCTGGTCGCCGAGCCGGCGCAGCACCGGCGCGGCACTGTGGATCAACGGAGTGTCGAGGTCCGGGCTGCCCACATAGGGCAGGGTGATGCGGTCGGCGGGCACGTCGAGCCGGCGCGAGCGCCACCACGAGGCCAGGATCGACTTGCGCACCTCGTCGGGCTCGACCGCCTCGGTGGTGAGGAAGCGAATCCGGGTGTCGGCCAACCCGTCGTCGTCCGTCGGGATCGGGGTTCGGGTCAGTACCGATTCCGGGGTGCTCGCCGAGTTCGCCACCTTCAGCTCCCTTGCCGCGTGCGCTCCATTCAGCGTAAGCGGCTCCGCCAGATCCTGTTGTCTCAGATTGAGACATCTCGGCACCGACATCGGGCGTCTCATGGAAGGACACACCCCACCTCCGATCGGAGGATGCCATGAACGACCAGCCGGCCGAGACCTACAACCCGTGGACCGTGGTCAACCTCGTCTTCAACCACCTCGCCGAACAGGGCCTGCATCCGACGTTCGGCGCCGCGGGCAACCCGGGCGAGCACGCCGCCGGACTGCTGCACGCGATGGGCATCGAACCCACCTTCGAGGGCGACGCCCGGGTGGGCGCCGAGACCCGCCAGAAGCTGGCCGAGCTGCGAACGAAGATGGCCGAGGAGATCGACCACCACGGCGCGTGATGTCCAATATTGAGACTCGCGACACACGCCACAGGCGTTGTAATCGACGCATCGGACGTGTGCCTGCCGCCCAGTTGGTGACATCCACCAAAAACGGCCGTGGGTATGTGAAATCGCACCGACGGAGCGGTCGGGATTAGGAGCAGACATGAGCCGTCAAAGCGTCGCCAAGGCCCACCAGAAAATCCAGGAACTCTCCTGGGAGCCCGTTTACCACACTCCGGTCTCCCACTACGGAACCGACTACACGTTCCGGAAGGCGAAGAAGAAGGACCCGCTCAAGCAGGTGCTGCGCTCGTACTTCCCGATGCAGGAGGAGAAGGACCACCGCGTGTACGGCGCGGAGGACGGCGCGATCCGCGGCAACATGTTCCGGCAGGTCCAGGAACGGTGGCTGGAATGGCAGAAGCTGTTCCTGAGCATCATCCCGCTGCCCGAGATCTCCGCCGCGCGGGCGATGCCGCTGCTGTTCCGCACGGTGCCGAACCCGGAGCTGCACAACGGCCAGGCGATCCAGATGATCGACGAGGTCCGGCACTCGACGATTCAGCAGAACCTCAAGCGCCTGTACATGAACAACTACATCGACCCGGCGGGCTTCAACTCGAGCCTGCGCAACTTCCAGAACGACTACTGCGGCACCATCGGCCGCCAGTTCGCCGAGGGCTTCATCACCGGTGACGCCATCACCGCCGCGAGCATCTACCTGACGATCGTCGCCGAGACCGCGTTCACCAACACACTGTTCGTCGCCATGCCGGCCGAGGCCGCCGCCAACGGCGACTACCTGCTGCCGACGGTGTTCCACTCGGTGCAGTCCGACGAGTCGCGGCACATCAGCAACGGGTACGCGACGCTGCTGATGGCGCTGTCCGACGAGGGCAACCACCAGCTGCTCGAGCGCGACCTGCGCTACGCCTGGTGGAACAACCACCGCGTGGTCGACGCCGCGATCGGCACCTTCATCGAGTACGGCACCAAGGACCGCCGCAAGGACCGCGAGTCCTACGCCGAGATGTGGCGGCGGTGGATCTACGACGACTACTACCGCAGCTACCTCGTACCGCTGGAGAAGTACGGCCTGGTCATCCCGCACGACCTCATCGAGGAGGCCTGGAACCAGATCTGGAACAAGGGCTACGTGCACGAGGTGGCCCAGTTCTTCGCCACCGGGTGGCTCGCCAACTACTGGCGGATCGACGGGATGACCGACGCGGACTTCGAGTGGTTCGAGTACAAGTACCCGGGCTGGTACGACAAGTACGGGAAGTGGTGGGAGAACTACAACCGGCTGTCGATCCCGAACGGGCACAACCCGATCGCGCTCGAGAACGTCGACTACGTCTACCCACACCGCTGCTGGACCTGCATGGTGCCGTGCCTGGTCCGCGAGGACATGGTCGTCGACCAGGTCGACGGCCAGTGGCGGACGTACTGTCACGAGGCCTGCCGCTGGACGGACGCCGAGGCGTTCCGGCCGACCTTCCAAGGCCGCAACACGCCGAACATGGGCCAGCTGATCGGCTCCCGCGAGTGGGAGACGCTCTACCACGGCTGGAACTGGGCGGACGTGGTGTCGGACATGGGCTTCGTGCGTGACGACGGCAAGACGCTGGTCGCGCAGCCGCACCTGAACCTCGATCCGACGAAGATGTGGACGCTCGACCACCTGCGCCGGTGTCCGCCGCTGCTGAGCCCGAACGTGCTCCTCAACCAGATGTCCGACAGCGAGCGCGCCGACTTCGTGGCCGACTACAACCGCCAGGGTCCGGCCGGCCGGCCGGCGCCCGCCACCTCCTGACCGCCTGCCTGGGGGCGCCCCGGGGAGGACTCCGTCCCGCCAACGGAGTCCTCCCCACGGCAAACCCTGCTCCGCGAGGACAGGCAGACCGGCGATCGGGTGAGGAAGCGATGGCAGACAAGCACGTGGTGCGGTTCGAACCGGTAGGCGTGGAGATCGAGGTCTCGGAGGACCAGACGATCCTGCGCGCCGCCGCGGAGCAGGGCATCATGCTCATGCACGGCTGCAAGGAAGGACAGTGCGCCTCCTGCAAGTCGTTCATCCTCGACGGCGACGACGTCGAGCTCGACCGGTACTCCACCTTCGCGTTGCCCGAGTTCGAAAAGGACGAAGGCTACACGTTGCTGTGCCGCGCGCACGCGTACGAGGACCTCACCATCGAGCTGCTCAACTACGACGAGGAGATGATCCATTCCGGACTTCCGCTGCAACGAGCGGTCGTCGAGGTGGAGTCCAACGAGAACGTCACGCACGACATGCGCCACCTCGTCGTGCGGCTCGTGGAGCCGAAGACGTTCAGGTACTTCCCGGGCCAGTACGTGGACTTCACGATCCCGGGCACGGACTGGACCCGCTCGTTCTCGATGGCCAACCCGCCGAGCACGGACTCCGACCGACTCGAGTTCATCATCAGGGTCTATCCGGACGGCCTGTTCTCGGAGTACCTCGACACCGAGGTGTCCGTGGGCGACCGGCTGGAGATCAACGGTCCTTTCGGCATGTTCACGCTGCGGGACGCGCCGAACAAGCCGCTGGTGTTCGTGGGCGGCGGCGCGGGGATGGCGCCCGTGCTGTGCCTGCTGCGATCCATGGCCGAGCGCGGCATCGACCGGCCGGCGACCTACTTCTACGGCGCACGCCGCCGGCGCGACCTCTGCTTCGAGAAGGAGCTGACCGCGCTGGAGGGTGTGCTGCCGTCGTTCCGGTTCGTGCCGGCGCTCTCCGAGCCGGCGGACGACGAGGACTGGGACGGCGAGACCGGGCTCATCACCGACGTGGTGCGCAGCCGCGCCGCGGACCTCCAGGGCGCCGACGCGTATGTGTGCGGGCCGCCGCCGATGGTCGAGGCGGCGCTCGAGCTGCTACCGGAGCTCGGCGTGGCCGACAAACGCATCTTCTACGACAAGTTCACGACGACCGGCGACCCGGAAGGCCCCTAGCGAGACGCCGGCTGGCGCAAGGGGATCCGCCCGAGAGAAGGAAGTACCCATGACCTCCACCACCGAACGTGCCACAGAACGCAGCGTGCCCAAGCCGGTCTTCACCGACGCCGAAGCCGGCGCCAAGGAGTTCCCGGACTCGAACGCTCGCAGGTTCAACTACTTCAGCCCGCAGAAGCGCAAGCAGAGTCACTACGAGGACGTCACCGTCGAAGTCCAGCCGGACCCGCGGCACTACCTGTCGCAGGGTTGGCTGTACGGCTTCGCCGACGGCAAGGGCGGCTACCCGCTCGAGTGGACCGCGCTCAAGGCATGGGGCAGCGATCGGCCCGTGCCCGAACGCGGCCCCGGATCGGGTGGCAAGGGCTACGACTGGCCGGCACACGGCTGGCACGAGTTCCGCGACCCGAACGAGGAGTGGGAGCTCACGCTCTACCGGTACAACGCCAACGTGGTCCGCCAGCTCAACCAGAACGTCGAGGCCGCCCGCCAGGCCAAGGCGTTCGAGCAGTGGAACCCCAACTGGGTGCAGTTCGTCGCCCAGCACGTCGGCGCGTGGATGCACGTGGACCACGGACTCGGCCTTTACCTGTACGCCAACGCCAACCGCCGGGCGCCGACGAACATGCACAACAACGCGATCTCGGTGAACAGCATGCACCGCATCCGCGCTGCGCAGGACCTCGCGCTGTACAACCTCACGCTCACCGAGGAGATCGACGGCTTCGACGGCTCGGCCCACCTCGCCACGTGGGACTCCGACCCGGCCTGGCAGGGCGTGCGGGACACCGCCGAGGAGCTCACCGGGATCTGGGACTGGTGCGAGGCGATCTTCGCGGCGAACGTGATCTTCGAGCCGCTGGTCGGCGAGATGTTCCGCAGCAACCTGGTCCAGCAGGCCGCCCCGGCGAACGGCGACTTCGTCACGCCGACGCTGATCGGCGCCGAGGAGTACGACTACGCCGAGCGCGACCTGCGCTACACCAAACCGCTGTTCCGGCTGCTCGTCGACGACAAGGAGTTCGCCGACCACAACAAGAAGATCCTGCAGCAGTGGCTGTCCGACTGGGTGCCCCGCTGCATCAAGGCCGCCCGCACGCTGCAGCCGCTGTGGTCGCAGCCGGACGCGAGGCCACCCCGCTTCGAGGACGGTCTCGACCGCGCGAAGAGCCGGTTCGCCGGCATCGTGTCCGACCTGGGTCTGCAAGCACCGAAGGAGTTGAGCCAGTGACCTCCGTCAAGGCCTTCAAGACAGCCGAGAGTCCGTTCAAGCAGGACAACACGGCGTCCAACAAGTGCGGGTTCACGTTGATGAACAACCAGGTCGGCGCGATCGTCGCCCAGGTGATGGAGCGCCAGGACAACGTGACGATCACCCCGCTGCCGTCGATGATCCGCGTCGACGCGGTCGGTCGCATGGACCTCGACTACGCCGAGGTCGACGAGGCGGCCGGCGAGGAGGAGGGCTGGTTCAACGCGGCGGAGTTCGAGGAGAGCATGTCCACCCACTACGGGCGGATGGTGCACCTCGACGACCGGACGATCATGTTCGCCAACCCGGAGGACGCAGCCGAGTACCTCGACTTCGACCTCAAGCCGATCAAGTAACCACACCGCAGAAAACCGATTACCCCTGTGATGCGACCGGTTCGCCGCCGGCGGCAGCCTCCGTCCGCCGGCGGCGACCCGGACCCATCACCCGCGACACAGTGGAGTTGGATCACATGTACACGAAGGACGGCGAGAACTACTTCGTGGTCGACAGCCACACCCACTTCTGGGACGCCAGCCCGGACAACTGGGTGCGCGGCCAGGAACAGTACGCCAAGGGCTGGATCGAGTGCTTCCACGCCTACCAGGGACTCGGCCCGGCCGAGACCCACTGGCCGATCGAGAAGTTCCAGAAGTACTCCGAAGAGACGATGATGCGCGACCTGTTCGAGGACGGGCACGTCGACGTCGCGATCTTCCAGCCGACGAACCTGAAGCAGTGGTACACCAACGGCTTCAACACGACCGAGGTCAACGCGGCGCTGGCCGACAAGCACCCGGGCAAGTTCATCGTGAACTCGAACTTCGACCCGCGCGAGGGCGACGAGGGCCTGAAGGCGTTCGAGGAGCGGGTGAAGCGCTACGGCTGCAAGGGCATCAAGCTCTACACCGCGGAGTGGCGCGGCGACTCCCGCGGCTGGAGCCTGAAGTCCCCCGAGGCGGCGCGCTACTTCGAGAAGTGCCAGGAGCTCGGCGTCAAGAACGTCCACGTCCACAAGGGACCGACGATCTGGCCGCTCGACAAGGACGCCTTCGACGTGTCCGACGTGGACCACGCGGCGACGGACTTCCCCGAGCTGAACTTCATCGTCGAGCACGTGGGCCTGCCGCGCATCGAGGACTTCTGCTTCATGGCCACCCAGGAGCCGAACGTCTACGCCGGCCTCGCCGTGGTCGTCGGCGGCCTGATGCACGCCCGCCCGCGGTTCTTCGCGAAGGTCATGGGCGAGCTGATGTTCTGGCTCGGCGAGGACAAGCTGATCTTCGGCGCGGACTACGCGATCTGGGAACCGCGCTGGCAGGTCGAGGGCTTCGTCGACTGGCAGATGCCCGACGGTGAGGAGTTCTCCGACTACGGCAAGGTCACCGTGGCGCAAAAGAAGAAGATCCTCGGCCTGAACGCGGCGCGCCTCTACGACATCAAGGTGCCCGGTGAGCTGGAGGCGGACAAGGAGCCGACGTCCGAGGCCGTCGGGGTGCCGGCGCCGTGACAGCGACGACGGGGTCCGCCACGGAAACCGTCGGCAGCGAGACGGCGATCTTCCCGGCGGTCTGGTCGGCGCTGGGCACGGTACTGGATCCGGAGCTGGATGAGCCGCTCACCGACCTGGGCTTCGTCGCCCGGTGCGAGGTGACGCCGACGAGCGAGGTGTTCGTCCGGCTCCGGTTGCCGACGTACTTCTGCGCGCCGAACTTCGCGTTCCTCATGGTGGCGGACGCCTACGACGCGGTGTCCGCCGTTCGCGGGGTGCGGCGGACGGTCGTGGAGCTGGACGACCACTTCGCCTCCGACGCGATCAACCGTGGGGTGGCGGCCCGGGCGGGCTTCCGCGGCACGTTCGCCGAGGAGGCCGCCGACGAGCTGGACGGCCTGCGCGCGGACTTCGTGCGCAAGGCCGTGCTCGCCGGCACCGACCGGGTGTGCCGGACGGCGATCAAGGCCGGCGCCGACCCGGAGAGCCTGGCGGGGCTCACCCTGGGCGAGGCGCCGGCGAGCACGGACCGCGAACGGCTGCGGGCCCGCCGGCGCGAGCTCGGCCTGCCGTTCACCGACCGCGACCCGCTGATCGTCGACCCGGCCACCGGTGCCGCGATCGACCCGGCCGACCCGGCGGGCCTGAAGCGACATCTGGGGCTCGCCCGGCTCACCCGGGTGAGTCAGGAGGCCAACTCGGGAGTGTGCCGGGGCATGCTGGGCGCCCGCTACCCCGAGACCGCCCGTGTCACCGCGATACACGGACAGGAGCAGTCATGAGGCAGGAGGCGGAGCAGCCATGAAGGCAGTTCGGTTGCACTCGTACCACAAGCAGCCCGTGATCGAGGAGGTGCCCGAACCCCGGGCGACCGGACCGTTCGACGTCGTGGTCAAGATCGGCGGCGCCGGGGTCTGCCGGACCGACCTGCACATCATCGAGGAGCAGTGGGCGGAGAAGTCCGGCGTCACCCTGCCGTACACGATCGGCCACGAGAACGCCGGCTGGGTGCACGAGATCGGCTCCGCTGTGTCCAATGTGGACGTCGGGGACACCGTGATCCTGCACCCGACGCCGACGTGCGGGCTCTGCCCGGCCTGCCGCGGCGGCGACGACATGCACTGCGACAACTCGACCTTCCCCGGCATCAACACCGACGGCGGGATGGCCGAGTACCTGCTCACGTCCGCGCGCGCGTGCATCAAGCTGGACCCGGAGACCAGGCCGGAGGACGTGGCCGCGTTGGCGGACGCCGGCATCACCGCGTACCACGCCGTGCGCAAGGCGGCGCCGAAGCTGCACCCGGGCACGGTCTGCGTCGTGAACGGCGCCGGCGGGCTCGGTCACATCGGCATCCAGTCGCTGCGCGCGCTGACCGCGACCACGGTGGTCGTCGTCGACCGCAACGCCGCCGCCCTGGACCTCGCGGCCGAGCTCGGCGCGCACCACACCGTCCTGGCCGACGGAAAGCACGTCGAGGCGGTACTCGACCTGACGGGCGGCAACGGGGCCGAGGTCGTGCTCGACTTCGTCGCCGAGCAGGGCGCGCAGCAGGACGCGTTCGCCATGACCCGGCGCAACGGGTCGCAGTTCATCATCGGCTACGGCAGCAACATCGACGTGCCGACGATCGACATCATCTCCACCGAGCGCAACATCGTCGGCAACCTGGTCGGGACCTACAACGACCTGGCCGAGCTGATGGTGCTGGCACAGAGCGGCCAGGTCACGTTGCACACCAAGAAGTACCCGCTGGATGCCGCCCTCGAAGCGCTCGCCGATCTCGACGCGGGCAAGGTCCGAGGCCGGGCGATCCTCACCCCCTGACGAGACAGGAGCACACGATGGCGAAGGAACTGCGTTTCGGTCCGGAGGCCCGCGACCTGCTGCTGTCCGGAGTGGACAAGCTGGCGGAGGCGGTGAAGTCAACGCTCGGCCCCAAGGGTCGCAACGTGATCATCGAGAAGATCACTGGTTCGCCGGTCGTGACCAACGACGGCGTGACCATCGCGCGCGAGATCCACCTCAAGAACCAGTTCGAGAACATGGGCGCGCAGCTGGTGAAGGAAGCCGCGATCAAGACCAACGACGTGGTCGGCGACGGCACGACCACGGCGACGGTCATCGCACAGGCGATCGTCCGCGAGGGCATGAAGGCCATCGCCGGCGGCGGCAACCCGGTGCTGATCAAGCGCGGCATCGACAAGGCGGTCGCCCTGCTGGTCGACCACCTGGAGAAGGTCGCCCATCCGGTGGCGTCCGAACAGGACTACTCGCGGGTGGCCGCGATCTCGGCCAACGACGACGACCACGTCGGCGCCGCCATCGGCCGGGCGCTGCACACGGTCGGCGACACCGGCGTCGTCACCGTCGAGGAGGCGCCGTCCATCGGCATGTCGGTCGACTTCGTGGAGGGCTTCGAGTTCGACAACGGCTACCTTTCGCCGTACCTGGTCACCGACCCGGGCCGGCTCGAGGCGGTGCTCGACGACCCGTACATCCTGATGTGCAGCGAGAAGGTCACCAGGGTCCAGGAGCTGATGCCGATCCTGGACAAGATCATGCGAGACCCGCGGCCGCTCGTGCTCATCGCGGAGAGCGTCGAGGGCACGGCGCTGTCCATGCTCGTGCACAACCACGTCAACGGCGCGTTCCAGTCCGTCGCCGTGCGCGCGCCCGGGTTCGGCGACCGCAGGCTGCACAAGCTCGAGGACCTGGCCTCGGTCGTCGGCGGTGCGGTGCTGAGCAAACACTCCTCGTTCTCGCTGGAGTCGATGACCACACAGCACCTCGGCCGGGCCAAGCAGGTACGGGTCACCGAGAACATGACGACGATCGTCGGCGGCGCGGGGTCCGCCCGGGACGTCGAGTTCCGGGTCAACCAGCTGCGTGCGGAGCGCGAGCGCGCACAGTTCGGTGTGGACGAAGAGGTGCTGACCGAGCGGATCGGCGCGCTGACCGGCAAGGTCGCGGTGATCAAGGTCGGCGCGGCGACGCCGTCCGAGCTCAAGGAGCTGCAGCACCGGGTCGAGGACGCGCTGTCGGCCACCCGGGCGGCGATCGCGGAGGGCATCGTGGCGGGCGGCGGCGCCGCGCTGCTGCACGCCGAGCACGTGCTGAGCGGGCTCGAGCTCACCGGCGACGACGAGATCGGTGCGGCCATCGTCCGCGCGGCTCTGTCCGAGCCGGCATGGCTGATCGCCAGCAACGCGGGCTACCCAGCGGCGGAGGTGCTCGCGAAGAGCCGCGAGCTCGGTCCCGACGAGGGGTTCGACGCGCTGCACGGGCGCTACGTGAACCTCGTCGAGTCCGGGATCATCGACCCGCTGCGGGTCTGCCGCTCCGCCTTGCAGAACGGCGCCTCGGTCGCGGGCCTGCTGCTGACGACGAACTCGCTGATCGCCGAGGAGCAGACCCCGTGGGGCGGCAGCCCCGCGCTGATGACCGAGTTCGGTCCGCTCGACGAGGGCCTGCACCAGCCGTCGCCGGACTCCAGCACGCCGCAGTCGCTGGGTCTCGGGCCGTCGGTCGGCTGACCCCGTACCGCGACAGGAACAGACGAGGTACGGACGCGGGAGGTCACGGCGGTGCTCAAGCGCAATCCGGTCGACGACGTGACCTTCCTCCGTCCGGCGCCCAAGAAGCGCCGGACGGGGATGGTGGTGTACGGCCCCGCGATCGTGGCGAGCATCGCCTACATCGATCCGGGCAACTTCGCCACCAACCTCACGGCGGGCGCCCAGTTCGGCTACACGCTCGTCTGGGTCATCGTGGCGGCCAACGCGATGGCGATCCTGGTGCAGTACCTGTCGGCGAAGCTCGGCCTGGCCACCGGCCGGGACCTGCCGGAGCTGTGCCGCGAGTACATGTCCCGGCCGGTCGCGATCGGACTGTGGATCCAGGCCGAGCTGGTCGCCATGGCCACCGACCTCGCCGAGTTCGTCGGCGCGGCGATCGGGCTCAACCTCCTGTTCGGGGTGCCGATGGCCGTGGCCGGGTTGATCACGGGTGTGATCGCGTTCGGCCTGCTGGCCCTGGAGCAGCGTGGCTACCGGCGCTTCGAGCTCGCGATCGCCGGGCTGTTCGGCATCGTGTTCCTCGGCTTCGCCTACAACGTGATCTGGGTCGGTGCGGACAGCACGGCCGTCGCGGCGGGCCTCGTCCCGAGCTTCGCCGGCACCGACAGCGTGCTGCTCGCCGTCGGGATCATCGGCGCGACGGTGATGCCGCACGTGATCTACCTGCACTCGGCGCTGACGAAGAACCGGGCCCGCTGGCACGACGAGCCGTCGCGGCGGCGGGTGCTGCGCTCGCAGCGCATCGACGTCGCGATCGCGCTCGGCGCCGCCGGCGTGACCAACCTGATGATCCTGATCCTGGCCGCGTCGCTGCTGCACGACAGCGGTGGCGTCGGCAGCGCGGACCCGATCGAGTTCACCCATTCCGAGCTGGGTCGGGTCGTGGGCGGTGGCGCCGCGCTCGCCTTCGCCGCGGCACTGCTGGCGTCCGGACTGTCCTCCTCCAGCGTCGGCACCTACGCCGGGCAAGTCGTGATGCAGGGCTTCATCCGCCGACGAGTCCCGCTGCTGCTCCGTCGCGGGATCACGATGCTGCCCGCACTGGTCGTGCTCGCCCTGGAGCTGCCCGCCACCCAGGTTCTGGTCATCTCGCAGGTGACCCTGTCGTTCGGCATCCCCTTCGCCCTGGTGCCGTTGCTACTGCTGACCCGACGCAAGGACCTGATGGGCGTATTCGTGAACCGCCGGGTGACCACCACCACCGCGGCGTGCTGCGCGGCGTTGATCATCGGCCTCAACACGTTCCTCATCGTGGGAACGTTCGGGTGATGAGCGCGCGCCGCGTGTCCACACGACCGACGCCGGCGACCGTCCGGCAGCGGTTGGCCCGGTCGCGGGCGGGGCGAGTCGCGGCGCCCGTCCCGCGACCGGGCGTACAGTTCGGCACGAGGCCACTATGGACCTGACCACCGCACGCGAGATCGCCATCGCGCTGGTCGTGCCCGGCGCGGCGTCGATGACGTGCTACCACCTCGCGCTGAAGTCGTTCCACGTCGATCTGTTGCCCAGCGCGCTGTTCGCGCGCGTCCAGTGGTGGCGCGACCACCTCACCGCCACGCTCGGCGTCAGCGCCTGCCTCCTGCTCGCCGGGGTGCTCGGCCTGCTCCTGCTCTGAGCTCGCCATTCTCGGAATTCGCCGGGAAATGTTACGCGGCCATTCGGGTGTGAATCGCGGAATGCTCGCCACACGTCCGGCGGTAGGTGGCCGTGACTGGCGCTGAGTAACCTCTTGTCGACTCACTGGGAAATTATCCGACCCAGCAGAGTCGCGGTTCCCCTTTCCCTGCATCGCGAACCGAAGGAATACACAATCATGAGACGCACCTCAGTGGCGCGCGCCTGCGCCACCGCCTTACTGGCGGCGGGACTCAGCGCCGCCTTCATCACCCCGGCCGCCGCAACCGCCGACCTCGCGCCGACGTCCGCCACGTCGGCGCCGAAGGTCACCCAGGCGATGTCCGAGGCGCTGCAACGCGACCTCGGCCTGTCGGCCGACCAGGTGACGACCCGGCTGGCCCAGGAGGAGACCGCGCGGGCCGTCGAGCGGGCCACCCGCGCGGCGCTCGGCGACAGCTACGCGGGCAGCTGGTTCGACCCGAAGTCGGGCACGCTGGTCACGCAGACGACGGACCGGGCGAAGGCCGCGCGCGTGAGCGACGGCGTCACCGCCCGGGTCGTCTCGCACAGCCGCGCCGAGCTCGACGCGGTCAAGACCCGGATCGACCGGTTCGCCGGCAAGGCGGCGCCGCGGGCGATCAACGGCTGGCACGTCGACGACAAGACCAACAGCGTCACCGTGGCCGTGAACCGGCACAAGCTCGACGCGGCTGCCGAGGCGTTCCTGTCGTCGGTCGAGGGCATGCACACGTCCGTCCGGGTGGTCGAGGAGACGCACTCCCCGCAGACCTACGCCGATGTCGTCGGCGGCTGGCCGTACTGGATGAACTTCTCCGGACGCTGCTCGATCGGCTTCGCCGTCCACGGCGGGTTCGTCAGCGCCGGCCACTGCGGCACCCCGGGCACCACGGCGAGCGACAGCAACGGCGCCGTGCTGGGCTCGTTCGCCGGATCCACCTTCCCCGGCAACGACTACTCGTTCATCAGCACCAACGCGGGCGTGACCCTCTGGGGCTACATGGAGGGCTACGACGGCTACTGGTACTACGTCTACGGCTCGGCACAGGTCCCGGCCGGCTCGGGCATCTGCCGCTCCGGCTCCACGACGGGCATGTGGTGCGGCACGCTGCTCGACCGCGGCTGGACGGTCAACTACCCGCAGGGCACCGTCTACAACCTGACCCGCACGAACGTCTGCGCCGAGCCCGGCGACTCGGGCGGCTCGTGGCTCAGCGCGAACCAGGCGCAGGGCGTCACCTCCGGTGGCTCGGGCAACTGCTCCTCCGGTGGCACCACGTACTACCAGGAGGTCAACCCGATCCTGTCGGCCTACGGCCTGACGCTCCTCACCAGCAGCTGAACACCGTCCTGGCGGCTCCGGCCCGACCGGAGCCGCCAGGCTCACGGCTGGTCGTGGGCGATGTCGACGACGAGCTTGCGCACCTGGTCGGCCTCGTCGAGTTGGGTGAACGCGCGGAAGGGCAGCTTCTCCCGGACACCCACGGCGAGGGTGCTCTGGCCTTCGAACGAGCCGGCGAACCGCACCGCGCGCAGACTGGACCAGCCGGCGAGCTGTTCGGGGCTGTAGAAGTAATGGCCGATCTCGCCGAGCTGCCGGCCCGGCTGGTGCCCGCCGCTGTCGTAACCCTGTGCCGACGCGCGCACGATGACCTGCAGCGCCGCGTCGCCGTCGACCGGGACCGGTTTGCCGGCGCCGTCCGTGGTGACTTCTGGGACGTAGCCGACCAGGAACCCGACCTCGGCCGGTCCGTTGATGTCCAGCACCAGACGGTCGTAGCAGTCGTGCCGACCGGCTCGCACGTGGTAGAGCTCGTCGGTGGACATGGAGTCCGCCCGCGTGTCCTTCGTGGCCCACTCTCGGGTCTCCGCACAGTCGACGGGCGACGGATCCGCGACGTCCGAAGTGGACTGACCGGATGTGCTTCGGCCCGAGGACGTCGGCGCCCCGCTCGCCGTCCCCGCATCGGAGTCGCAGGCCGTGACCAAGGCGGCCGTGGCGACGCACACCGCCGCCACGATCGTGAACCGTCGCATCAGCTTTTCCTTCCCCGAACATCTCTCGCTGGTAAGGACGCCGGGCAAGGCGGGAGGTTGACTCGCCGGGCAGTCGTCCTTTTGGGACGGCTGCCCGACTGGTCTCATCGACGCCAGATCACCGCGTGCGGTACCAGGCCGTCCGTCGTGGTGGGGTTGGAGCCGGCGATCACGCCACGTTCGTTGATGTCGCTCGCGACAGTGGCGCGGGTCAGGCCGGGCAGGTAGGTCGTCCGGCCCCGTTCCCAGACGAAGGCACCGTCATTGCTGTTGCCCACGACCTGGGCGCGGCCGTTGATCCCCATCGGCTGGATGAAGGTGAAGTCGACCTCGCCGGACGGCGGCGCGATCCCGACGAAACTGCCGCGTTGCCACACGAAGCCCCCGGTGCTGAACGAGTCCCAGTGCAGGCCGGCGACCGTGCCGTGTCGGTTGACGGCCGTGGCCTGGGTCGTCTGCGTCGTCAGCACCGTCCGGTCACCGTGCCACCACCGGACCGCGTTATCGCCGGAGGCACCCACGATCTGACCGCGGTCGTTGACGTCCCACGCCAGGCTGTTGCTGCCGTCGAGCATGGCCGGCACGCCGCGGCGCCAGGTGACCGCTCGCAGCAACCCATCCGCGTCGGCCGCGCTCCAGCCGACGATGAGGCTCCGGTCGTTGATGGCCGAGGCGTAGCCCTGACCAGTGCCCGCGGGCGTCCGGAGCTCGACCAGGCGGCCCTTGCGCCAGAGCACCGCCTTGGTGCCGCCCATCTCGTCGTCCCACTGGTAGCCCACGACCTCGCCCAGGTTGTTGACGTCGGTCGGCATGAACACGCCGAGGTCGGTGGTCCGGCCGTCCCGCCACAGGAACGCCCCGCCGTCGCCGCGGGTGCCGACCACGTGACCGCGGTCGTTGATCGCCCACGCGACGCTGTTGTCGCCGGTGCCGAGATCGAGCATCCGCCACGATGTCGGCGCCGCCGTCGCAGCAGCCGGTAGCGCGAGCGGTACCAATAACGCACCCACGATCCCCATTGCCAATTTTCTGAATCTGTTGCCGAACATGACACTCCCCGTTTCTGGCGGCGTGGCCGCCGTCGCACCAATGTGTGATGTGAAGACGGCGCACCGAGCAGCAGGTTGACCCGAGCGGCCGACATTGCCCGCCGGCACTTGGCCGACTACCACTGGTCACCGCGAGAGTGGTAGAACACCGGCGCCCGGTCCAAAGTCGACTCGACCGACCCCTGACGCTTGCGAGGCACGATGGATGTCACCGACGGTCCCGCCATCACTACGGAAAGGCGGCCGTCGAGCGCGCTCGGCATCACGCTGCTGGTGCTCGCCGAGGTGCTGGTGCTCAACACCGCGCTCGGACCGCTCGGCGCCGGCCTCCTCGCCCTTCCGGTGACGGAGACGATGGGCAACCAGCTGACCGGCCTGGAACTGGTGTCCGCACTGCTCGTCGCGCCGCTCGCGACCATCGCCGGCGTCGGCGCGCTGCGCGGTCACCGCGCCGCCCCGGCGCTGGGCTTCGCGGTGGGCGGCTACTGCGCCTTCATGTTCGTGCCGTACGTCGTCGGCCCCGGCCGCGACGGTTACGCCGTGGCGCCGCTGGTCCACATCGCGCTGTTCGGGCTCGGGTTCGCGGCTACCGCGCTGGCGTGGCGATCCGCCGACCCCGACCGGATGCCGCCGCTGACGGCGCGCCGGCGGGCCCTGGGCGCGCTGCTCTTGGTCCTCGCGGCGTTCGTGCTCTCTCGCTACATCCCGGCGCTCATCGGCGGGATCAAGGGCGGTGGCCCGCTGCCCGCCGAGTACACCGACGCCCCCGGCTTCTTCTGGTCGATCTTCATGCTCGACCTCGGCATCGTGGTCCCCGGCACCGCGGCCGTCGGCATCGCGCTGCTGCGCGGCAAGGCGTCGGCACGGCCCGCCCTGTACGCGATCGTCGCCTGGTTCGCCCTCGTCCTGCCCGCCGCCGCGGTCATGGCCGTGCTGATGGTCGTCAAGCACGACCCGCACGCCTCGAACGGTCAGACGATCGTCTTCGTCGCCGTGGCGGCGGTGTACCTCGTCATCGCCGTGACGATCTCCCGACCGCTGTACGGCCCGCGAAGGTCATGAACTGCACATATTCGCTCATCGGGCCCAACGGGAGCGGCAAGTCCACGCTGTTGCGAGCGATCGCCCGGCTGCACCCGCCGATCGCGGGCGAGGTCACCGTCGCCGACGGCGCCGATCTGCGCACGCTGTCCAGCCGCGACCTCGCGCGGCGGATCACCTTGCTGGGCCAGCACCGGACGACGCCCGGCGGGCTGTCGGTCCGCGAACCGGTCGAGTTCGGCCACCACCCACACCGCTCCCGCTGGGGCGGCCGCGACCCCGAGGGTCCCGCGGCCGTCGACCGCGCGATGGCGCTCACCGGCCTCGCCGCGTTCGCGAGCGGCCGGTGCAGGCCCTGTCCGGCGGGCAGGCGCAGCGAGTCTGCGATCATCGGCGCGCCCTACTTCGTGTGGCTGCTGTACCGCAGCCGATTACGCCCCGTTTGAACCCGCGTCCGCACGGTGACCGAATTAACGGTAATGTCCAAGTTCGGGTTTCATTCGTTCAACGAGAGGTTGCCGACATGGGTCTGTTCGACTCCATCCGCGAGAAGGCCACCGAGTTGCTGGGCGGCGCTTCCGAGCAGGTCTCCGGTCTCGCCGACAACCTCCCCGGCGGCCAGGCCGTCGAGGACCTGACCGGATCCGCCACCGACGCCGCCCAGGACCTGGGCACGAACGCCACCGACGCCGCCCAGGACCTGGGTACGACGGCCACGGACTCGGTCGGCGGCGTCACGGACACCGTCAGCGGCACGATCGCCGAGACGACCGAGACGGCGGGCGAGGCGGTCGACCCTTACAAGCCGTAGCACTCCCCCGCCGCCATGCCGCTCACCTCGCGGTCAGCAGCGAGCTGTGCCAGCTCCGCAGCGCGGCCGCGGTGGTTTCGGCGTGCTCGTCCATCATCGTGAAGTGGTCGCCGGGGACGTCCGCCAGCCGGTGCGGCTCCGGCCAGGACGCCCGCCAGCCCTCCGCCGGCATCTCCGGGGTCGGCTCGGTGGCCCGCAGCTGCAGCGTGGGCGCCTCGATCGACTCGGGGCGCCAACCGCTGAACATCCGCATGTAAGCCCCCATCACGGCGAGCGTCGCGTCGTCGACGTCGCTCTCGAACCGCGCCTCCAGGTTGTCGATGGAGCGGGCGGCCAGCGAGAGGAACCAGTCGCTGTTCCCCAGCTCGTGGGTGACGTGATAGGTGTCGATCAGCGCGAGCCCGGCCGGGGCCGCGGCCATCCGCTCCAGGCGTGCGGCGACCGCGTGCCCGAGCGCGCCCCCGGTGGAGTGCCCGACGACCACGACCGGCCGGCCGGCCGCGTGCTCGCGCACGGACTCGGCATGCATCGCGGTGAGCGTGTCGAGGTCCTCGGGCACGGCGAGGCCGCCGCCGAGACCGGGGTGGGAGAACACCAGGACGTCGGCCTCGTCGGCGAAGGCGCGCGCGAACTTCGCGTACTCCCCCACTCCGATCGACGGGACGAGCGACATGAAGCACGCCAACAGTGGTCCGCCGGTGCCGGCGGAGAGCTCCGTCGGCGCCAGGGTGTGCGCCGCGGCGTCGGCGGCGGCGAACGTCGGGGTGGCCCACGACGCGCCCGCGAGCATCTGCATGCCGGCGGCGGGACGGCCCGCCGCGCACACCGTCCGGTAGAGGGCGGACAGCGTGTAGGCGGGTGCCGCGACCGCGCCCGGCGTGTCCGGCACCGACTCGAGGGCGGCGGCCAGGTGCTTGGCGAGCTCGGCCGCGGTCGGATGGTCGAACGCCACGGTCGCCGGCAGCCGAACTCCCGTCCCCTCCGACAGCCGGTTGCGCAGCTGGACCGAGGTCAGCGAGTCCAGCCCCAGCTCGATGAAACCCTTGGGCGGCAAGGCTGCCGGGTCCGCGTAGCCGAGCACCGCGGCGACCTCGCCACGCACCAGCTCGACCAACAGCTTCTCCCGCTCCGCGCCGGACACCGCCGCGAGCCGCAGCAGCCACGACGCACCGCCCTCGTCGGTCGCCGCCCGGCGCTGGGTGCGAACCAGTGAGCGCAGCGGCGGCGGCACCTGTCCCCCGGCGGACCGCAGCGCGCCGACGTCGACCCGAAGCGGCACGGTCACCGGGTCCTCGACCGCCAACGCCGCGTCGAACAGGCCCATGCCCTGCTCGTCGGTGATCGCCGGGAACCCGCGGCGGGCCAGCTGATCACGCGCCATGCCGGACACGTGGGTCGACATGCCCGAGTCCTGGTCCCACAGGCCCCACGCCATCGACGCCGCGGGCAGCCCGGCGGACCGACGGCTCCGCGCCAGGGCGTCGAGGAACGAGTTGCCGGTGGCGTAGTTGCTCTGTCCGGCGTTGCCCAGCACGCCCGCGGCGGACGAGTAGATCACGAACGCGGTCAGGTCGAGCGCGCGGGTGATCTCGTGGAGATGCCACACGGCGTTCACCTTGGGGCGCAACACCTTCGCGAGCCGGTCCGGGCCGAGTGAGCTCAGCACACCGTCGTCGAGCACGCCGGCGGTGTGCACCACACCCCGCAGCGGCGGCTCGCAATCGTCGACCACGGCGGCGAGCGCGGCCCGGTCCGACACGTCGCACGCGACCACGCGCACCGCGGCGCCGAGCGACTCGAGCTCCGCACGCAGCTCGGCGGCGCCCGCCGCCCGCTCGCCCTGACGACTGACCAGCGCGAGGTGGCGAACGCCGTGCTCGGCCACCAGGTGCCGCGCGGTGAGCACCCCGAGCGCGCCGAACGCGCCGGTGACCAGCACGGTGCCGTCGGGGTCGAAGACCTCGCCGCCGGACGGCTCGTCGCCGGGGGTGAGCGCCCGGGCCAGGCGCGGGATCGTCGCCGTGCCGGCGCGGATCGCGACCTGCGGTTCGCCGGTCGCGACGACCGCCGGCAGCAGCGCCGCGGACTCGGGCCGCCCGTCGAGGTCGACGAGGAGGATCCGGTCCGGGTTCTCCGACTGTGCCGAGCGGACCATGCCCCAGATCGCCGCGGACGCCAGGTTCGGGGTGTCGGTGGTCGCGTCGTGGGTGACGACGAGCAGCCGGCTGCGCTCCCACCGCGGCTCGTCCTGCCAGGTCTGCAGCGCGGTCAGGAACCGAGCCGCCAGGGCGTGCACCTCGGTGACGACGTCCGCGTCCGGTCCGGTGAGCCCGCGAGTGGTCATGACGAGCACGTCGGGCTGCTGTTCGGCGGCCTCGGGGAGGATGGGCAGCACGTCGGTGAGCCCCAGCTCGTCCGTGCCGAGGAGCTGCCACTGCCCGACCGGCTCCTCCTGGCCGAGCGGCAGGTCGCTCCAGGTGACCCGGAACAGTGACTGGCGCACCACGGCGTCGACCGCGCCCTGCCCGGCCGGTCCCGAGGACCGGGTGACGAGCGATTCGATCGACGCGACCGGCTGCCCTGCCCGGTCGGCGATCTCGAGCGCCATCGCGTCCCCGCTCGCCGGCCGCACGCGCACCCGGAGTGCGCTCGCGCCGGTCGCGTACAGGCGCACGCCTGTCCACTCGAACGGCAGCCGCACCTCGGTGGTCGAGTCGGCGAGCAGCCGCGTGTGCAACGTCGAGTCCAGCAGCGCCGGGTGCATGCCGAACCGGCCCGCGCCGTCGGCCTTCTCGTCCGGCAGCGCCACCTCGGCGAACAGGTCCTCGCCGCGCCGCCACACGTTCCGGATGCCGCGGAACATGGCGCCGTACTCGTAGCCGTTCACGGCGAGCTCGTCGTAGCGGCCGGACACGTCGACCGGCTCGGCGTCCGGCGGCGGCCAGGCCGAGAGGTCGAACGCGGGCGCGGCCGTGGCGGCGCGCAGCACGCCCGCCGCGTGGCGGGTCCACGGCTCCTCGGCGCCGAGACCGTCGGGTCGCGAGTGGACGGTCACGGGTCGTCCGCCGGACGAGTCCGGCGCGTCGAGGACCACCTGGACCTGGGTCGTCTCGCCGGGACGGATGGCGAGGGGCGCGACGATCGCGAAGTCGTCGAGCTGGTCGAGACCGACCTCGTCGGCGACGCGGACCGCCATCTCCACGAACGCGCTGGCGGGCACCAGGATCTCGCCGGAGATCACGTGGTCGGTGAGCCAGGGCTGGGCCGCGGTGGACAGCGTGCCGGTGGCCAGCACCTGGTCGCCGTCGGGCACGGTGAACACGTTGTCCAGCAACGGATGCCCGAGGCCGCCCGCGGCCCGGACGGGTGCCGGGTCGAGCCAGAAACGCTGCCGGCGGAACGGGTAGGTCGGCAGGTCGACGGGCCGCGCGCCGTGGTCGGCGTAGACCTCCCGCCAGCCGACCGACGCGCCGGCTGTGTGCAGGCCGGCGACCGAGTCGAGCACGGTCCCGACCTCCGGCGTGGCCTTACGGGCCGTCGCGAGGAACCGGAGGTCCGTCGCGGTGACACAGTCCTCGGCGAGCGTGCTGAGCACCGTGTCCGGGCCGACCTCGAGGAACGTGGTGACGCCCGCGGCCTCGAGGTGGCGGACCGCGTCGGCGAACCGCACGGCGTCGCGCGCGTGGCGCACCCAGTAGTCCGGCGTGCCCAGCTCGGCGCCGGCCGGCTGACCGGTCACAGTGGACACGATGGTGAACCTCGGCGCGGCGAACGTCAGGCCCGCCACGACGTCGCGGAACTCCGCGAGCATCGGGTCCATCAGCGGGGAGTGGAACGCGTGGCTCACTCGCAGCCGCTTGATGCGGCGCCCGGCGTCGGCGAACCGGCCGGCGACCGCGAGGACCGCGGACTCCTCACCGGAGATCACGACCGCGCGGGGACCGTTGACCGTGGCGATGCCCGCCCGGTCCGCCACGCCGGCCTCGGCGATGGCGTCGGCGAGCTCCTCCTCGGTCGCGTGGATGGCGACCATCGCGCCGCCCGCCGGCAGGTCGCGCATCAGCCGGCCGCGGGCGGTGACGAGCAGGGCGGCGTCGGCCAGCGAGAGCACGCCGGCGACGTGGGCCGCGGCAAGCTCGCCGACGGAGTGCCCCACCAGGTGGTGCGGGCGGATCCGCCAGGACTCGAGCAGCCGGAACAGCGCCACCTCGTAGGCGAAGAGCGCGGGCTGGGTGAAGTCGGTGCGGTCGAGCAGGCCGGCGGCGTCCGCGGTGTGCAGCACGGACCGCAGCGGCCGGTCGAGGTGCTCGTCGAGGTGCGCGCAGGTCTCCGCGAGCGAGTCGGCGAACGTGGGGAACGCCGCGCACAGCTCCCGGCCCATCTCCGGGTGCTGCGCGCCCTGACCGGTGAACAGGAACGCGGGCCGCGTCGCCGGGTCGGCCACCGCCTCGGCGATACCGGCGAACGGCTCGCCGTCGCGCAGCGCGCGCAGCCCGTCCGCGAGCAGCGCGGGGTCCGCCGCCGGGACGGCGGCCCGGTAGGGCAGCGCCGCGCGACGGGTGGCGAGCGAGTATCCGATGTCCACAATGGACTTAGCGGACGACTCCGCCACGTCCGCCAGCCGGGCGGCCTGGGTGCGCAGGGTGGTGGGGTCGGCGGCGGAGAGCAGCCACGGCGGCGCGGGCACGGCCGCCCGGTCCACATGCGACTCCAGCGCGGCCGGCGGCTCCTCGATGATCACGTGGGCGTTCGTGCCGCCGATGCCGAACGCGGACACCCCGGCCCGCCGCGGCCGTTCCGACGCGGGCCACGGCTGCTCGTCGACGAGCAGCCGGACCGCGCCGTCGGACCAGTTCACGTGCTTCGACGGCTCGGTCACGTGCAGCGTCCTCGGCAGCCTGCCGTGCCGCATGGCCTGCATCATCTTGATCATGCCGCCGACCCCGGCGGCGGCCTGCGTGTGGCCGAGGTTGGACTTCAGCGAGCCGAGCCACACCGGGTCGCCCGTCCGGCCCTGCCCGTAGGTCGCCAGCAGCGCCTGCGCCTCGATCGGGTCGCCGAGCGTCGTGCCCGTCCCGTGTGCCTCGACCGCGTCCACGTCGGCTGTGGTCAGGCCGGCGTCGGCGAGCGCGGCGCGGACGACTCGCTGCTGCGCCTGGCCGTTCGGCGCGGTCAGCCCGTTGGACGCGCCGTCGGAGTTCACCGCGGAGCCGCGCACCACCGCGAGCACCGGGTGGCCGTTGCGCACCGCGTCGGAGAGCCGTTCCAGCACGACCACCGCGACGCCCTCGGCCCAGGCCGTCCCATCGGCCGAGTCGGAGAACGCCTTGCAGCGCCCGTCGGCCGACAGCGCGCGCTGCCGGCTGAACGCGACGAACGAGTTCGGAGTGGACATCACGGTCGCGCCGCCGGCCAGCGCCAGCGAGCACTCGCCCGCGCGCAGGGCCCGCGCCGCCTGGTGCACCGCGACCAGTGACGACGAGCAGGCGGTGTCCAGCGTGACGGTCGGGCCGCGCAGCCCGAAGGCGTAGGCGATCCGGCCGGACGCGACGCTGCCCGCCGAGCCAAGCACCAGCTGCGCCTCCAACTCGTGGGCGACGCCGCTGAACCGGCCGCCGTAGTCGCTGTACATCACGCCCACGAAGACACCGGTGGCGCTGCCGGCCAGCGACGCCGGGTCGATGCCGGCCCGCTCCATCGCCTCCCACGACGTCTGCAGCAGCAGCCGCTGCTGCGGGTCGACCGTCATCGCCTCGCGGGGCGAGATGCCGAACGGGGCCGGGTCGAAGTCCGCCGCGCAGTCGAGGAAGCCGCCGTTGCGTGTGTAGGACTTGCCGATCCGGTCGGGGTCGGGGTCGTACAGGTCGTCGAGGTGCCAACCGCGGTCGGTCGGGAACCCGGTGATGGCGTCGGTCCCCTGGTCGACCAGCGCCCACAGGTCGTCCGGCGAGGCGATGTCCCCTGGGTAGCGGCAGCCGATGCCGACGATCGCCACCGGCTCGGTGTCCGTGGGCGTCTCGACCGGCGTCGCGGTGGCGGGCTGGTGGACCCGGTCGGTGCCGAGCAGGGTGTGGCGCAGGTGGTCGGCGAGCGCCGTCGGGGTCGGGTGGTCGTACATCAGGGTGGCCACCAGCTCGAGCCCCGTCGCCGCACCGAGCCGGTTGCGCAGCTCCACCGCGCCGAGCGAGGTGAGGCCGAACTCGGTGAACGGCCGGTGCGGGGCGAGTGTGGCGGGCGCGACCCCGCACACCGCCGCCGCCTCGGTCACCACGATGTCGAGGACGGTGTGCTCCTGGTCGGCCGGCGTCAGCATGCGCAGCCGCGCGGTCAGCTCGGCCGCGACGGCCTGGTCCCCGCCGGCGAGCAGACGCCGCGGCAGGCCGGGGATCTGGGTCCGGGCGATCTTGCCGGGGCCGACCCGCGGCACGGCCTCGATCTCGTAGAACGCGGCGGGCACCTTGAAGCTCGACAGCTCCCGCCGGCACGCGGCGAGCAGCTCCTTCGGGTCCACTCCGGACTCGCTCGGCACGAGGTAGGCCTCCGGCACCTCGCCGAGCACGTCGTGCGGCCGCCCGATGACCGCCGCGTCGGCGACGCCCACCGCGCGCAGCAGGACCTGCTCGACCTCGGTGGGGTGGATGTTCTCGCCGCCGCAGATGATCAGTTCCTTGAGCCGGCCGGTGACCGTCAGGTGGCCGAGCGGGCCGAGCCGGCCCAGGTCGCCGGTGCGGTACCAGCCGTCCCGCAGCACGGCGGCCGTCGCGTCGGGCCGGCCGTGGTAAGAGATCATCAGGCTCTGGCTGCGCACCCAGATCTCGCCCTCGGCGCCGGCGGGCACGTCGGCCTCGCTCGTCGGGTCGACGATCCGGAGCTCGGTGCCCGGCGCGGGCAGCCCGCACGCGGACTCCTCGCCGGTGTCGCCGGGGCGGCCGATCGCGATCACCCCGCCGGTCTCCGTGCTGCCGTAGGCGTCGAGCAGCTCGACCCCGAGGGCGGCCTCGAACGACCGGCGCAGAGCGGGCGGGCACGACGCGCCGGCGCTGACCGCGAGGCGCAGGCCGGACGTGGCCGGCCGGGTGGTGTGCGCGGCGCGCACGAGCTGGTGGAACGTGGTCGGCACGCCGGCGAGGACCGTGATCGGGTGCTCGTCGAGCTGGCGCAGGGTCGTCTCGGGCAGCGAGCCGTCGGTGATGCGGGCGCCCGCGCCGATCGTCGTGATGCCGAGCAGGCACACCGCGTGCGCGAAGCTGTGGAACAGCGGCAGCGGCCAGAGGACCTCGTCGGCCTGCGTCAGCCCGACGACCGGCGCGAAGCCGGTCAGCACCGAGGACACCGCCCGCCGCTGGCTGGACAGCGCGCCGCGGGCGGGGCCGGTGGTGCCCGAGGTGTAGAGCAGCCAGGCCGGGTCGTCCCAGCCGAGGTCGTCGCGGGCGGGCTCCCCCGGGTCGGTCTGCGCCAGCTCGTCGAGCGAGACCACGTCCGCGGCCGAGTCCACTCCGGACACCATGCCGGACACGATGCCGGACACCACGACCAGCAGCCGGGGCCGTTCCGCGCGCACGCGCGTCACCTGCGCGAGGTGTGCGGTGTCGGTGACGACGACCGACGCGCCGCTGTCGTCGAGGAGGCGGGCGAGCTCGGCGTCGGACGACCGGGGGTTGATCGGCGTCGCGACCGCGGCGGCCCGGGTGATCGCCAGCATGGTCTCGATGAACTCGACGCCGCTGTCGAGGTGGACCGCGACGCGCTCGCCACGGCCGGTGCCCAGCCGGGCGAGGTGGGCGGCGATCCAGCGCGTCCGCCGCTCCAGCTCCGAGTAGCTCACCTGCCGCCGGTCGTCGCTGAAGGCGACCCTGTCGCCGATGTGCTCGGCGTGGTCCCGCAAGGACTCGTGCAGCGGGCGGACCAGGTCTGCGTGGTACATCGGTGCTTCCTCGTGTCGGCTCGGGATGCGTGCTGGTCAGTGGGTGCGGGCGCCCGGACGCACGACCGCGGCCGCCTGCCGGGTGAGCCCGAGGATCTGCGTCAGCAGGTTCACGTCCGCCCCGCCGCTGCCGCGCTCGTACAGGCGCAGCTCGATGTGGTAGGTCTTGCGCGCCATGGTGTGGTGGCGGCCGCGGAAGATCACGACGGTGCGCAGCAGCTCCGCCATTCGCCGGGCGCTGTCGTCCACGACGGCGCGGGCGTCCGGCACCTCCGGTGTGTGCTCGAGGGCGTGCACCAGTCGGGTCACCAGCGACGGCGGCAGCAGCCAGGAGTCGTAGTAGTCGCGCCAGCGCGGCAGGCTGTAGGGCACGGACTCGGCGAGGAACTTGGCATACTCCGGCTCGCTGCGGTCCGACGCCCACACCGCCAGGTCCACCAGCCACAGCGGCACCTGCGCCGCCGCGGGTCCCAACAGGATCTCGTCGCCGACGGTTACCTCTTCGAAGTACGGGCGCAGCACGCGCGCGAAGAACTCCGGGGTCACCCCGCTGGTGACCATGTCCATCGCCTCGATCATGGTGCCGACCCGCTCGGTCAGCTCCGCGAGGAGCACCGGGAACTCCGGGTCCCACGGCTCGATGCCCGACAGGTCGGCGCAGAGGTCGAGCGCGGCCACCATGTGCGGGAACACCAGCCGGACCGAGTCCTGCAGGATCCGCTCCTGCGGGTCGCCGACGTACATCCGGCACCGCTGCCCCAACGGGTTCCACTGGGTGTAGTGGTGCACGGTGTCGCGCGGCACCATCGACGTCCGCCGGCCGAGCGCCTGCAGGACCGGCACCGCCTCGGGCACCACCGAGCACGGCTCGATGCCGTGGCGCTTCACCGAGCCGATGAGCATCCCCAGGTCCCGCATGGCCGCGAGGCACTCGTCGAACCGGTAGTTCGCCACCACCCGCTCGTCGGGCAGCAGCCGCCGGAGCGCGACGACCAGTGCCCGCAGATCTCCCGCCGCGTTGATCTCGGGGAGCCGGCCGCAGATGACGTCCGCGTCGAGCGGATTCGCGTTAATGACCAACCGCGGGTCGAGCTTGTCCGACTCCTCGACGAAACCTTGCGGCAACGTCATTTTAAGAGTCCGCGCCGAACCAAATATCTGACATTCGACAGCAGACGGTGATGTCCCCCACGCATTGCGGCCCCTCCCCCGAAACTGTCACCGTTGAATTACTCCCGGTGACTCCCTCTAACTTTGTCGGGACGAGACTGCCACAAGCCTTCGCCTCGTCAAGTGGTTGTTCGGCACTTGCGCCTTTCGGTCGGCGCGGGTTAGGCCAGATGTCTCAGTCGCGGAGTGCGCCGGTCTCAGTTTGTACTGGCAGAACGAGAAGGTCTTTGACATTCTGGCAGCCCTTCCTCTCATTCGACGGACGGAGCGTGGAGTGAAGACTCCGGTGGAGCTGCACGGTGTGGCCGAGACGCTGCTGTGGCCGCTGTACTGCCGAGCGAACGAGACCCGCCGGCCGGACGCGCTGCTCCGCGACCCGCTGGCCGTCGAGGTATGCGACCGCATCGAGTACCCGTTCGAAGAGCACTTCGGCCGCCCGAGCATCACCTTCGCGCTCCGCGCGGTGACCTTTGACGACCAGGTACGCAAGTTCTTGGCCGCGCACCCGGACGGCACCGTCGTGGCTCTCGGCGAAGGTCTGGACACCCAGTTCTGGCGGGTCGACAACGGCCGCGTGCGTTGGGTCGCGGTCGACCTCGACGAGGCGATCGAGGTTCGCCGCGCATTCCTGCCGGACACCGACCGGCACCGCAGCCTCGCCCGCTCGGCGCTGGACCTGAGCTGGCTCGACGAGATCGACCCCGCCAACGGAGTTCTCGTCACGGCGCAGGGTCTGCTCATGTATTTCGAGGAATCCGATGCGCAACGGCTGCTCGCGGCAGTTGCCGAACGATTCCCCGGCGGGGAGATGCTGTTCGACGTCGTGCCGGGCTGGGCGGCCGAAAAGCGAGAGAAGAAATCGCGTCTGCGGAATCTGATTACGCTCGGAAAGAAGAAGTCCTACAGTCTGCCGCCGTGGAAATGGGGAGCCACCGGTGCGGAAATGAAACGACGCGGGGAAACTGACCCCAACGTGGCCGAAACACGCGACCTGCTGTTTCCGCGCGGCCGAGGAATGGTGTTCGGAAAACTGCAGCCGCACCTGGACCGGTTGCCGTTCCTGCGGAACAAGCTGCCGTGCTACCTGTACCGCCGGTTCACGTCCGACCGCTGATCCGAGCTCACTCCAGCCCGTGCGGAGTCGGCGCGCTCTTGCCGCCGTCACGCAGCACCCGGAACACCACGTCCGGCCGGAACAGCACCGCCGGCGAGGACACCATCTGCATGACCCGCAGGAACGCCCGGGTCACCGGGCCGCCGAGCACGGCCGCGTTCTCCACCCGCCGCACGTACCGGCTGATCACCCGCTCCGGTGCCGGGCGCGCCGGGCCCTCGGCGACCGGATGGGCCATGTCCGATCCGGTCGCCATCCGCCAAGCGGGCTCCGACGCCTTGGCCAGCCGGCGCTGGAAGTCCTTCGTCAGTCCCGCGAGCCCGGATCCCGCCCGGGTTCGCAGGCACTCTCCGAGCACCTTGGCACCGATGGCCGTCACCGTCATGCCCTGCCCATAAATGGGATTGAACGAACGGAACGCGTCGCCGGTCACCAACAGCCCGTCCGGCTGCGCGGCAAGTTTCTCGTACCGGTGGTGGACATTGTCCCCGTGGCGATATCCGAGAACCGGGCCGAGCGGTTCACAACCCTTGACCGTGTCGTGTAGCAACGGCGTCGGCAGGCTGCGCGCGAACTCCAGGAAACCGTCCTCATCGGTCGGTGGATGGTCGGTGCCCATGCCGTTGAGGCTCGCGATCCACCGTCCGTCCTCCATGGGCATCAGCACTCCGCCGCGGGGGCTGCCCGGATGCGCCAGAATGATCATCGACTTCCAGCCGTCGAACGGACCGGCCCGGCGGAAGACCCGCGTCGCATAGCCCGGGTTCACCGACACCCGCGACAGCTCCGGCTCGGGCAGTCCCAACTCCGCGAGCCACCGCGGCGTCTTCGACGACCGGCCACTCGCGTCGACGACCAGGTCGGCGGTCAGGTCCCGCGGTCCACCGCCGCTGACCTCGCCGTCCTCCGAGGGGCGCGGCCGCAGCCGGACCCCGCTGACCGTTGCGCCGCCGTCGCCGGACAACAGGCCCACCGCCTCGTGGCGCTCCAGCACCTCGATCCCGGGCAGGTCGACGACCTTGCTCTGCACGGTCAGGTCGAGCAGCGGCCTGCTGAACGACAGCGTCTCGAACACGCCGCTGTCCTTGGTCCGGTTGAGCCAGCCCGGCCGGGTGTGCAGGAGGAGGTCGTCGGGCAGCGAGACGGTGACAGCGCCCGCGTCGACCAGCGCCTCGGACATGCCGGGCAGGAGCTCGTCCATGATCCGCCGGCCACCCTCGAACAGGATGTGCGGGTGCTTCGCCTGGGGCACGCCGCGGCGGGCCTCCGCGCCGACCTGCAGGGTGTCCCGCTCGACGATGGTGACCCGTTCGAAGTGGTCGGTCAGCACCCGCGCGGACAGCATCCCGGCGAGGCTCGCACCGATGACGACCGCGTGTCCGCCGTTCCCCGTCATGCCTCGATCCCCCTCAACAGAGCCGGCGACCACCGGCTTGGCCGGCCCAGTCTGGTGTCAGACGTCCGATACCGCAAGGACTTCGCAGCAGCCTCGGCAGCGACTTAGGCAGCGCCCAGCCTCAGCGGCGGACCACCGGCCACTTGATACGGCGGCTCAGCCAGAGCACCGGCCACGCGGCGAGGAACCCGACGCCGGCGGGCAGCCCCTGTTGCCAGGTGGGCGCGCCCAGCGCGACCGGGCCGCCACCCTGCGGGTCGTGGTCGCCGACGCCCTGCCAGCGCGAGGTCGGCAACACGATGAAGCGCGCCTTGCCGATCACGTTGTCGATGGGGACCACGCCCCGGACGCCGCCGCCGCCCTGCTTGCGGGAGTCGGCCGAGTTGTCGCGGTTGTCGCCCATGACCCACAGCGACCCCTCGGGCACGACCACCGGGTCGAAGCGCTGCTTCTTGGCGTCCGGCTTGCCGTTCTGCCAGTACACGTAGGGCTCGGTCAGCGGGCGGCCGTCCACGAGCACGCGCATCTTGTCGTCGCAGCACTGGACGGTCTGGCCGCCGGTCGCGATGACCCGCTTGACGAAGTCGCGCTCGTTCGGCGGCGCGAGGCCGACCAGGGCGCCGATCGACTGCAGGCCGTTGGTGAAGACGTTGCCCGACGACGGCTCCTCGAGCTCGCTCTCCGTCCACGCGTTCGGGCCCTCGAACACGACCACGTCGCCCGGCTGGGGGTCGGTGAACGCGAAGGTGAGCTTGTCCACCAGCACGCGGTCGTTGTCGCAGCCGGGGCAGCCGTGCAGTGTCTGCTCCATCGACCCGGACGGGATCGAGTAGAACCGGCCGAGGAAGTGCTGGATCAGGAACGTCATCAGCAGCGCGACCGCGACGAAGGTCAGCACTTCCTTCCAGAGCGGCCTGCGCCGGCGGCGCCTGCCCTGCCTGGGCGTCGCGCCGTCGCCGGGGAGCCTCCGGTCCGGCGGAACGTAGTCCTCGCGCGCGCCGTCCGGCCACCATGGCGTGGTTTCGACGTACCTGTCGAACCTCGGCAGCTGGTCCGTGCGCTCCGGGTCGTCCCCCGGCGACTGTGAGTGCACGGGGATGGCCACGTGCCCACGGTACGGGAGATCTCTACAGCTCGGTGTTAAGTCAGCCGTGAATCCGGATCTCTCCGGTGTCGCGCCCGACACCACAGGACGACGCCGAGCAGCACGAGGACGCCGAGGAGGACCTCGCTGCCGAGACCCAGGCGCCGTTCCAGCACCCGGTAGGACGCGCCGGCGGCGTAGCCCAGCACGGCCATGGTGGTCGCCCACAGGGCGCCGCCCGCCAGGTTGGCCACCGTGAACCGCACTCGGCTCATCCCACTCACGCCGGCGAGACCAGGCACGACGGCGCGCAGCAGGGCGACCCACCGCCCGATCGCCACGGCCGGTGCGCCGCGCCGGCGCAGCAGCTCCCGCGCGCGGTCGAGCCCGCCGTCGCGGCTCAGCCGGCCAGGCAGCCGCTCGAGCAGGCGAGTCCCGAACCGGCGGCCCAGGAGGTAGCCGACCTGGTCGCCGACCACCGCGCCGGCGACCGCGACCAGGATCACCGGCCAGAGTGGCAGGTCGCCGCCGTGCGCCGCCACGCCGCCGACCAGCACGCCGATCTCGCCGGGCACGACCGCGCCGATGAAGGTCGACGCCTCCAACGCGGGCAGCAGGAACACCAACGTGAGCACGACCCACGGCGGCAGCCCGGCGGCCACGTCGAGCACCCCGCCGACGACACCATCCATCCGAACAGCATGAGCCGCCACACCGGCACCCCGCACCCGCACAGCGCTCCGGGGGCCGGCCGGTAGTCGCCTGGCCGAACTACGTGTGACCTGCTGGGATCGGGGTCTCGGGAGCGCCAGGAGGGAGGGGCATGCTCGTCGGGTTCCTCGCCGCCGCTCTGTCGGCCCTGCTGTCGAGCGTCGCCACGCTCGTTCAGGCTCGGGGAGCCCGCGAGCTGGGGCGACGTGGCGCGGCGTCGTACGCGGCCGGGCTCACGCTGGACCTACTCGGCTGGGCCATGTCCGCGTTCGCTCTTCGATACCTACCGGTGTTCGCCGTCCAGGCGGTCGTCGCCACGCAGGTCGCGTTCACCGTCGTCGGCGCGCAGCTGCTGGGCACCGTGCGGGCCGGGCGGCGGCAGCTGCTCGCCGCGGCCGCCGGCGTGGCCGGGCTCGGGG
>NZ_JBOHGA010000049.1:0-33892 GCF_050699915.1 Actinophytocola sp. | reverse complement strand
CTCTCCAATAATGCTTAATTTGGAGACTCAATCAATCCCAGCAAAATATACCCAAACCAAAAAAGGCCCAGGCACAAGCTCACTAGCATATTGAATCGGCACACTGTTGAGTTCTCAAACAACACACGCACACCCATCACGGACCGCCAGAAGCGGAACGATCAGAAGGACGTCTGCTTGGTTTCCTACTTTGGTTGGATCCGTCACTCCCTGCTTGGGAGACCTCGAGGGCCTCGCTTGGGAGGAGAACCGAATCCCTGCGCCGCAACACGTTATCTGGTCCGTCTCGCGATGTCAACTCGCTTGGCCCAGCTCGCTGCCAGCCCCTGAATCCTAACAGGGGCCTTGCGGTTCACGTCGTCCGGGTCCGACTCGCTACTTCCGAGCCCGTCCGCCGTGTCTTGCGACGAGAGAAAAGTTAGCGACCAGCCGTGGGCAAAGTCAAATCGGCTGGTCAGCGGCCCTTTCAGAGCAGCGGGAGCAGCGTGCGGAGCTCGTAGGGCGTCACGGAGCGTCGGTAGGCGTCCCACTCGTTGCGCTTGTTCCGGAGGAAGAAGTCGAACACGTGCTCGCCGAGCGTCTCGGCCAGCAGCTCCGAGCTCTCCATCTCCGCGAGCGCCTCGCCCAGGTTCTGCGGCAGGTGCGCGTACCCGGCCGCCCGCCGCTCGGCGTCGGTCAGCGACCACACGTCGTCCTCGGCGGCCGGCGGGAGCTCGTACTCCTCGCGGACGCCCTTGAGGCCGGCGGCGAGGATCACCGCGTACGCCAGGTAGGGGTTGCAGGCCGAGTCGAGACTGCGGATCTCCACCCGACGGGATGACGCCTTGCCGGGTGAGTACATCGGCACCCGTACCAGAGCGGATCGGTTCGCGTGACCCCAGCACACCGCGGACGGGGCTTCACCGCCCACGATCAGGCGTTTGTACGAGTTGACCCACTGGTTGGTCACCGCGGAGATCTCCCGCGCGTGCCGCAGCAGACCGGCCACGAACGCCTTGCCGGTCGCCGACAGCTCGTACGGGTCCTCGCCCTCGTAGAAGGCGTTCCGGTCCCCCTCGAACAGGCTCACGTGTGTGTGCATGCCCGACCCCGGCTGGTTGGAGAACGGCTTGGGCATGAACGAGGCCCGCACGCCCTGCGTCAGCGCGACCTCCTTGACCACGTACCGGAAGGTCATGACGTTGTCGGCCATGGTCAGCGCGTCGGCGTAGCGCAGGTCGATCTCCTGCTGGCCGGGGGCCCCCTCGTGATGGCTGAACTCCACGGAGATCCCCATCGCCTCGAGCGTCTCGATGGCGTGCCGGCGGAAGTGCGTCGCGGTGGCGTGGCTGGCCTGGTCGAAGTACCCGCCGTTGTCGGCCGGCACCGGCTCGCGGCCGTCCTCGTGCAGCTCGGAGAGCAGGAAGAACTCGATCTCGGGGTGCACGTAGCAGGTGAACCCGGCCTCGCTGGCCTTGGCGAGCGCGCGCCGCAGCACGTGCCGCGGGTCGGCCCACGACGGCGAGCCGTCCGGCATCGCGATGTCGCAGAACATCCGCGCCGCGTAGGGGTGGCCCTCCGGGTCCTCCCACGGCAGCACCTGGAACGTCGCCGGATCGGGGCGGGCGACCATGTCCGACTCGTAGACGCGGGCGAAGCCCTCGATCGCGGAGCCGTCGAAGCCGATGCCCTCGGCGAACGCGCCCTCGAGCTCGGCCGGCGCGACCGCGACCGACTTGAGAAAGCCCAGGACATCGGTGAACCAGAGGCGCACGAACCGGATGTCCCGCTCCTCGAGCGTGCGGAGGACGAACTCCTGCTGTCGATCCATGGCCGCAGCCTAGGTAGATCGTGTTAACGGCGTGTTTCGGTGAGGACGGGATCCCGGATCGGACGAATCGAGAGCGACAGCAGGGCCGCCGCGACGCACAGCCCGCCGGCGATGAACCACGCCAGGTCGTAGCTGCCCTGCACGTCGCGCACGGCTCCGGCACCGACCGCGGCGATCGCGGCGCCGACCTGGTGGGAGGCGAACACCCAGCCGAACACGACCGGTCCGGCGTCGCCGAACCTGTTGCGGCACAAGGCAACCGTGGGCGGCACGGTCGCGATCCAGTCCAGGCCGTAGAAGATGATGAACACCCACATGCTCGGCTGGGTCTCCGGCGCGAACAGCGCGGGCAGGATCATCAGCGACAGCCCGCGCAGCGTGTAGTAGCCGCCGAGCAGCACCCGCGGGTCCATCCGGTCGGTCAGCCAGCCGGACAGGATCGTGCCGGCGACGTCGAAGAGGCCGACCAGCGCGAGCAGCGACGCGGCCGTTGTGTGCGGCATGCCGTGGTCGTGCGCGGCGGTCACGAAGTGCGTGCCGACGAGGCCGTTCGTGGACGCCCCGCAGATCGCGAACCCGCCGGCGAGCAGCCAGAACGTCCGGGTCCGGGCCGCCTCGCGGAGCACCCGCACGGCCCGCGCCGCGCTGCTGCCGGTGACCGTGACCGGCGCGCTCGCCTCGGTGGCGCCCAGCGCCGTGGTGCCGACGTCGCTCGGATGGTCGCGCAGGAAGGCGAGCACCAGCGGGACGACCGCGAGCGCGGCGGCGGCCACGACCAGCGCCGGCAGCCGCCAGCCGTGGTCGGTGGCGAGCGCGGCGACCAGCGGTAGGAAGACCAGCTGACCGGTGGCTCCCGCGGCGGTGAGGATGCCGCTGACCAGCCCGCGGTGGCGGACGAACCAGCGGCCGGTGACCGTGGCCACGAAGGCCATCGACATCGAACCGGTGCCCACGCCGACCAGCACGCCCCAGCACAGCATCAGCTGCCAGCTCGCGGTCATGAACACCGTGAGCCCGCTGCCCGCGGCGACCAGGACCAGCGCGCCGGCGACCACGCGGCGCATCCCGAGCCGGTCCATCAGCGCGGCGGCGAACGGCGAGATCAGGCCGAACAGCACCAGGTTGATCGACACGGCGGCCGAGATCGTGGCCCGTGACCAGCCGAACTCCTCGTGCAGCGGGTCGATCAGCACGCTCGGCACCGCGCGGAAGCCGGCCGCGCCGATGAGCATGACGAACGAGACCGCGGCGACGACCCAGGCCCAGTGCAGATGTCCCGCCTCCCCGGAATTCACCCTTGTGGTCACGTTGGTCGGTCCTGTCCTTCTCGGTGCGTACTTGTGGCTGAGTCGCGCCCCGTTCCCCTTAGGTGCGGTTGGCAGCCACGCGAGTCGTGCGTGCCGTGGCCTAGCGTCAGCGATCGGTTCGCCAGACACGAGTGGCCAGATCGCCAATATGTGCAAGAATCTGGCCATGGCCGCACCGCACCGGGTCGCCGTGCTCGCGCTGGACGTCGTCATCGGCTACGACCTGGTCATCCCGCCCACGATCTTCGGCGAGGCCACCGACGCCGCCGGCGACCGCCTGTACGACGTGCGCGTCTGCGGGCTCGACACGTCACCCATACGAGTGGCAGCGGGGTACACGATCGTGCCCGACCACGGCGCGGAGATCCTGGCCGAGGCGGACACGGTGATCATCCCGGGAACCCGCCTGCCGGGCGCTCGCCGGGACGGCTCGCTGCCGGACGACGTGGCGAAGGCGCTGGCCACGATCCCGCCGGCGGCCAGGGTGATGTCGATCTGCACCGGCGCGTTCGTGCTCGGCGCGGCCGGTCTGCTCGACGGCCGGCCGGCGACGACGCACTGGGCGCACGCCGACGACTTCCGAGAGCTGTACTCGAAGGTGTTGCTCGACGAGAACGTGTTGTTCGTCGACGACGGCGACGTGCTCACCTCGGCCGGTCTCGGCGCCGGCGTGGACCTGTGCCTGCACGTCGTGCGCGCCGACCACGGCAGCGACGTGGCCAACCGGGCGGCTCGCTACTGCGTCGTGCCGCCGTGGCGGGAGGGCGGCCAGTCGCAGTTCATCGACCGGAGCGTGCCCGAGAGCGGGGCCGACGGGACCGCGCCGACCAGGGCGTGGGCGCTGCGTCGGCTCTCCGAGCCGCTCGACCTCGCGATGCTGGCCGCGCACGCGCGGATGAGCGTGCGCACGTTCTCGCGGCGGTTTCGCGCGGAGACCGGCCAGTCCCCCGGCAGCTGGCTGACCCAGCAGCGGGTGCGGCACGCGATGCACCTGCTCGAGTCGACCGAGCTGGCGGTGGACGCGGTCGCGGCGCGGTCCGGCCTGGGTACCGGGGCGTCGCTGCGCCAGCACATGCGCGCCGCACACGGTGTCTCGCCGCTGGCCTACCGGAAGACGTTTCGAGCCGGCTGACTGCGATTCGGACAAGGCGGGGCCGCTCTCAGCTCGTCGGTCCTACGATGCGCGGCATGGTCATGCGCCGGTTCCTGGTCACCCTGCTCGCGTTGCTCGCGACGGTTCTCACCGCCTGCACGTCCGACGAGGGCGGTGAGGAGGGCAGCTCGCTGCCGGACGCCGCCGGGCTGCTGGAGGACGCCGCGCGGTCGACGGCCGACATCAGGAGTGCCCACTTCACGCTGACGGTCGACGGCAAGGTGCCGGGCCTGGACGTGCAGAGCGCGGACGGCGACCTGACCCGCGAGGAGGGCGGAGCCGGCGCGGCGCAGGGCACGGTCAAGATGACGCTGTTCGGCAACCTGTTCGAGGGCGAGTTCGTCATCGTCGGGGACAAGGCCTACATCAAGGGCCCGACCGGCGACTACCAGGAGCTGCCGGCGTCGCTGATCGCCAACCTGTACGACCCGGCCGCGATCCTCGACCCGAGCCGCGGCGTCGCGAACGTGCTGTCGAACGTGCAGGACCCGAACACGGAGGCCACCGAGGAGGTCGAGGGCGTGCAGACCTACCGAGTGAAGGGCAAGGCATCGCGGGACGTCGTGGCCGACCTGGTGCCGGGCGTGGACTCCGATGTGGACATCACGTTCTGGCTGCGCCAGGACGGCGACCACCAGCCGGTGAAGGCGAGCGTCGCGGTGCCGGCGGAGGGCTCGCCTTCCGTGGACGTCACGCTGTCCGATGTGGACAAGCCGGTCGAGATCACCGCGCCGCGGTGACGGCGCCGACGTCCCCGGTCGACGCGCCGGCGGGGCGCGGCCGGACGATCGCGATCGGCGCCGGCGGGCTCGCCGTGCTGCTGGGCGCGCTGGACACCTACGTCGTCGTCAGCGTGCTGCGGCAGATCATCGACGACCTGCAGATCCCGGTGAACCGGCTGGAGCGGATCACGCCGGTGGTGACCGGGTACCTGCTCGGCTACGTCGCGGCGATGCCGCTGCTCGGGCAGGCGTCGGACCGGTTCGGCCGCAAGATGTTGCTGCAGGCGTGCCTCGCCGGGTTCCTCGTAGGCTCGGTCGTCACCGCGGTCGCCGGGGACCTGTTCCTGCTGGTGACCGGTCGGGTGATCCAGGGCGTGGCGAGCGGCGCGCTGCTGCCGGTGACGATGGCGCTGGTGGCGGACCTGTGGGCGGTGCACCGGCGGTCGGCGGTGCTGGGCGCGGTCGGCGCGGCGCAGGAGCTCGGCTCGGTGCTGGGGCCGCTGTACGGGATCGCGATCGCGGCGGTCGCGGGATGGCGCGGGGTCTTCTGGGTGAACGTGCCGCTCGCGGTGCTCGCGATGGTGGCGGTGCATTTCACGGTGCCGTCCCGGCGCGTGCCTCGGTCCACTGTGGACGTCGTGGGGGCGGTGCTGCTCGCGGTGACCCTCGGGCTCGCGGTGGTGGGGCTGTACAACCCGACGCCGCGTGAGACGGTGCTGCCGCCATGGGGCGTGCCGCTGCTCGTGTCGGCTCTCGTGGTGCTGGCGGGCTTCGTGGTGTGGGAGTACCGGGCGCGGACGCGGCTGATCGACACGCGCGGGGTGGCGCTGCGGCCGTTCCTCGCGTGTCTGGGGGCCAGCCTGGCGGCCGGCGCGGCGCTGATGGTGACGCTGGTGAACGTCGACCTGTTCGGCCAGACGCTGCTCGGGCGCGACGACCGGGGCAGCGTGCTGCTGCTGGTGCGGTTCCTGGTGGCGTTGCCGGTGGGGGCGCTGCTCGGTGGCTGGCTGGCCTCGCGGTTCGGCGACCGCTGGCCCGCCGTGTGCGGCCTGCTCGTCGCGGCGTCGGGGTTCTGGCTGATCTCGGGCTGGCCGGTGGACGTGTTGGCGGCGCAACATTCGCTGGGCTTCGTGTCGCTGCCGCGGTTGGACGTCGACCTGGCCGTGACGGGGCTCGGGCTCGGGGCGGTGATCGCGCCGCTGTCGTCGGCCGCGCTGCGGGTGGTGCCCGTCTCGCAGCACGGGGTGGCGGCGGCGGGCGTGGTGGTGGCCCGGATGACGGGGATGCTGATCGGCGTGGCGGCGCTGGCGGCGTGGGGCCTGCACCGGTTCCACACGCTGACCGCGTCGCTGGACACGCCGCTGCCGTTCGGCAAGTCCCCGGAGGAGGCTCGGCGGGAACTGGCCGCTTACCGGTCCGCGGTGGACTCGGCGTTGTTGACGCAGTACACGGAGATCTTCTTGATCACGTCGTTCATCTGTCTTGGTGGGGCGGTGTTGGCGTTGTTCATCGTGGGGCGCCGGGATGAACTGTCCACAGCGCACTGAGTAGTCCACAGGAAGCGCCTGACCACCGTTTTCGTCGGTGTTCCTCGGTAGACTGGCGTGAGGGGTGCCCCCGGAGAGGGTGGGGGCGTTGGGTAGGTGAGTTCTGCACGCGCGTGCGTGCGCGCGGGGTTTCGGGCCGGGTTGGGTGCGTCCGAGTCACGGTTTGCAGCGGGTGCCTTCCTTGGGGAGCTTCTGCTCCACCAGGTACGTCGCCCCCGCGTCGTCCACGCACGGATTTCCTTGCAGGAACACCGTGTGCTGGGTCGCCTCGTACGTGACCAGACCGCCGTCCAGGGCCTTCGCCAACGCCACCCCGGCCTTGTAGGGCGTCGCCGGGTCGTTGGTCGTCGAGACGACCAGGACCGGCGGCAGCCCCTCGACCTTCGGCACGTGTGGGGCGCTCGTCGGGGGCACCGGCCAGAACGCGCACGCGTCCCGCGCCTGGCCCGGCGGCTCGCCGTCGTCCAGGAAGGGGGCCGCTCGCTTGTAGCGGGTGTTCAGGTCGAGCACGGCCTTGGGATCGCTGACCCGCGGGTCGTCCACACAGTGGATCGCGGTGAATGCTTCCTGCGTGGTCGTGTACTTCCCGTCCTTGCCGCGCTCGAGGTACAGGTCCGCCAGGAACATCAGCGTCTGCCCCCGCTGCTGCTGCAGCTCGTTCAGCCCCGTGTTCAGCTGCTCCCACAGGTCCTGCGTGTACAGCGCCTGCACCACCCCGGTCGTCGCGTCCTCATAGGACAGTGGGCGGCCGTCGACGTCCATCGGGCGCTCGGCGAGCGGGCGGATCAGGTCCTGGAAGTCCCCTTGGGCGGCATCCGCGGAGCGACCCAGCGCGCAGTCGTCCCGCTCGACGCACCAGTCCACGAAGTCCTCGAAGGCCTGCTGGAAACCGGCCCCCTGCGCGACGGTCGAGTCGGTCTGGCTCTGCGTCGGGTCGACCGCGCCGTCCAGCACCAGCGCGCGCACGTTCTTCGGGAACGCCTCCGCGTAGGTACTGCCGATCCGGGTGCCGTACGAGAACCCGACGTAGGTGAGCTTGTCGTCGCCCAGCGCGGAGCGCAGCACGTCCATGTCCCGCACGACATCGCGGGTACCGAGGTTCGCGAGCATCGCCTCGCCGTGCTCGGTCCGCTCCGCGCACTTCGCCACGTAGTCCTGCGCCTCGCGCTCGTTCTCCCGGGTCCCGGCGGCCGACGTGTCCAGCTCGATGTCGTCGGCCCGTTCCTCGTCGGTCTCCTCGTCGGTCAGGCAGTCGACGGTCGGCTCGCTGGAGCCCACCCCGCGCGGGTCGAAGCCGACGAAGTCGAACCGCGCGGCCAGGTCGTCGTTCGCCTCGCTCATCCGGACCGCGGTCGACAGGCCGGCCACGCCGGGGCCACCCGGGTTGACCAGCAGCGACCCGATCCGGTCCGCCTCCGACGTGGCCGGCTTGCGGAGCACACCGACGCGGATCGTGTCGCCGGTGGGCTTCGCGTAGTCCAGCGGAACGGTGAGGTGCGTGCACTGCGCGGCCGGGTCGGCGAGCGGCTCGATGTCGTACTCGCCGCTCGCGTAGCTCGCGCAGTTCTCCCAGGTCAGCTCCTGGCCGTAGAACCTGTCCAGCTCCGCCGGCACCTCACCGGCCGGCCCCTTCGACTCGGCGAAGGGCAGTCTCGCCTCGGACGCCCCGTCGACTGTCGACGTGCAGCCCGCCGCCGTGGCGACGAGCATGAGTAGGGCGGCGAACCGGCGGGATCTGGTCACTGGCCGATCCTCCCATCGGGGTGTGAATAGGCTGTTGGGTCGAGGTGGAACCAATCAGACCGGCTCCACCGTTACCGTTCAGGGCGAACGACATCAGGAGCGAGGAGGTGAGCGTCGGGTGGCGGCGTTCATGCGGCGCGTCAAGAGCCGGTTCAGCCGGTTCCTGGATCGTCCGGCCACCGTCGACATCTCCCGTTACCAGGAGCTGCTCAAGTCGGTCGAATGGCGAGAGGCGAAGGTCGAGAAGCTGACCGACGCCGAGCTCGCCGAGGCGGCGACGGAGCTGCGGGAGAAGGACTCGTTCGGCGAGAAGGAGCTGGCCGAGCTGTGCGCGCTCAGCCGCGAGGCGGCTCGCCGCGCGCTCGACGAGCGACCGTACGACGTGCAGCTGCTCGGTGCGATGGAGCTGCTCGCCGGCCACGTCGTGCAGATGGCGACCGGTGAGGGCAAGACGCTCGCGGGCGCGATCGCCGCGGCCGGGTACGCGCTGCAGGGCCGGCCGGTGCACGTGATGTCGGTGAACGACTACCTGGCCCGGCGCGACGCGGAGTGGATGGCCCCGGTCTACGAGCTGCTCGGGGTCAGCGTCGGCTCGGTCGGCCAGACCTCCACGTCCGAGGAGCGGCGCGCGGCCTACGCGGCGGACGTCACCTACGGCTCGGTCAGCGAGATCGGCTTCGACGTGCTGCGCGACCGGCTCTGCACCGACGTCGCCGAGATGGTCGGCCGCGAGCCGGACGTGGTACTGGTCGACGAGGCCGACTCGGTGCTCATCGACGAGGCCAAGGTGCCGCTCGTGCTCGCCGGCTCGTCGGACGACGCGCAGACCGACCCGGAGGTCGCCAAGATCGTCCGGACGCTGCGGCCCGGCGCGCACTACGAGCGCGACGAGGACGGCCGCAACGCCTGGCTGACCACACGCGGCGCGAAGATCGTGGAGAAGGCGCTCGGCGGGCTCGACCTGTACTCCGGCGAGCACGGCGACCGGCTCGCCGCGGTCAACGCCGCGCTGCACGCCCACGCGCTGCTCGAACGCGACGTCGACTACATCGTCCGAGACGGAAAGGTCCACCTGATCAACTCCTCGCGCGGCCGGATCGCACTGCGGCAGCGCTGGCCCGACGGGCTGCAGGCGGCGGTCGAGGCCAAGGAGCGGCTGTCGCCGACGGAGAGCGGCGAGGTCCTCGACTCGATCAGCGTGCAGGGCCTGATCAGCCGATACAAGACCGTGTGCGGGATGACCGGCACCGCGTCCGCCGTCGCCGAGCAGCTACGCGAGTTCTACGACCTGCGGGTCGCGGTGATCCCGCCGAACAAGCCGTGCGTGCGCGAGGACGAGGCCGACCGGCTCTACGACACCGTGGAGAACCGGGAGAAGGCGATCGTCGCGGAGATCGCCGAGACGCACGCCACCGGGCGGCCGATCCTGATCGGCACGCGGGACGTGGCGGAGTCGGAGCGGCTCGCGAAGATGCTCGCCGAGGCCGACGTGCAGAGCGTGGTGCTCAACGCGAAGAACGACGCGCAGGAGGCCGCGATCGTGGCCGAGGCCGGCGCGTACGGCGCGGTCACCGTGTCCACGCAGATGGCCGGGCGCGGCACCGACATCCGGCTCGGCGGCAAGGCGAACCCCGGCGACCACGACAAGGTCGCCGACCTGGGCGGGCTGCTGGTGATCGGCACCGGGCGCTACCAGTCGTCCCGGCTCGACGACCAGCTGCGCGGCCGGTCGGGCCGGCAGGGCGACCCGGGTGGGTCGGTCATGTTCTCCTCGCTCGGCGACGACCAGGTCGTGCAGTACGCGCCGGACGCCACCGCGGGCGACAAGCCCGACGACGAGGGCCTGCTGGCCGACCCGACGACGCAGCGGTTCGTCGACCACGCGCAGAAGGTGGCCGAGGGCGTGCAGCTGGAGATCCACCGCAACACGTGGCGCTACACGCGGCTGATCGAGCACCAGCGCAAGGTGCTGCTGGAGTACCGCGACGACCTGCTGCGCACCGACCTCGCGGCGACGGAGCTGGCGGCGTTGGCCGGCGAGCGCTGGGAGTCGCTGACGGACTCCCACGACGACGAGACGCTGGAACGGGCGGCGCGGCAGATCCTGCTGTACCACCTCGACGAGCGGTGGACCGAGCACCTGGCCTTCCTCGCCGACGTGCGCGAGTCGATCCACCTGCGCGCGCTCGCGAAGGAAACGCCGATCGACGAGTTCCACCGCACCGCGATCCCGGAGTTCCGCAAGATCTCCGACGAGATCGCCGAACGCGCGGCGAAGACCCTCGAGAAGGTGGAGATCACGGCCGAGGGCGCGAACCTCGACGCGCAGGGCCTGCGCCGGCCCTCGGCGACGTGGACGTACATGGTCCACGACAACCCGTTCGACACCGACGCGGAACAGGCCCTGCAGCGGGTGCGCACCATGATCAAGAAGGTCCGCGGCGGCGCGCGGCGGTAAGGGCGTCGCTCACGCTTTTCGTCTGCGGGGCGAAAACTGTGCGAGGATGATGACATGGCACAACTTCGCATCGCGATGGCGCAGGTCAACGCCACCGTCGGGGATCTCGACGGGAACGCCGCGCTGGTGGTCGAGTGGGCCGGGCGGGCGCGGGACGCGGGCGCGCACCTGGTGGTCTTCCCCGAGATGGTGCTCACCGGCTACCCCGTCGAGGACCTCGCCCTGCGGGAGTCGTTCGCGGCGGCCGCGAAGCAGGCGCTGACCACGCTCGCCGGCCAGCTCGACCAGGCCGGCTGCGGGGATGTCGCCGCGGTGGTCGGCTACCTCGACCGCGACGAGGTCGGCCCGCGGGACGCGGTCGCGGTGCTGCACGGCGGCTCGGTCGTCGCCCGGCAGTTCAAGCACCACCTGCCCAACTACGGCGTCTTCGACGAGCAGCGCTACTTCAAGCCCGGCCAGACGCTGGACGTCCTGCGCGTCCACGGCCTCGAGGTCGGCCTGGTGATCTGTGAGGACATCTGGCAGGAGGGCGGCCCGATCTCCGCGCTCGGCGAGGCGGGCGTCGACGTCGTAGTGGCCCCCAACGCCTCGCCGTACGAGCGCGACAAGGACGACGTCCGGCTGCCGCTCGTGGCCCGGCGCGCCGCGGAGGCCGGCGCCCCGCTGGCATACGTGAACCTGGTCGGCGGACAGGACGACCTGGTCTTCGACGGCGACTCGATGGCCGTCGCGGCCGACGGGTCGCTGCTGGTCCGCGCGCCGCAGTTCGTCGAGCACCTGGCCGTGCTCGACCTCGACCTGCCCGGGGGCGCCGCGCGGACCGAAGGCCGCGTCGGCGAGTTCACCGTGACCCGGCGGACCCTGCACGCCGACCCGCTGCCGGCCTACGAGCCGGTGGCCGCGCCGGCCCCGGCCCAGCCGCTGCCCGAGCTCGCCGAGGTGTGGTCGGCGCTGGTCCTGGGGCTGCGGGACTACGTGTACAAGAACGGCTTCCGCTCGGTCGTGCTCGGCCTGTCCGGCGGCATCGACTCCGCGGTGTGCGCGGCGCTCGCGGTCGACGCGCTCGGCGCGGACGCGGTGCACGGCGTGTCGATGCCGTCGGTCTTCTCGTCCGAGCACTCCCGCTCCGACGCGCTGGACCTCGCCGAGCGGGCCGGCCTGCACTACCAGGTGCAGCCGATCGCCGACATGGTCGCGGTGTTCACCGCGCAGCTCGGGCTCACCGGGCTCGCCGAGGAGAACGTGCAGGCCCGCTGCCGCGGGGTGACGCTGATGGGGCTGTCCAACCAGCACGGCCACCTGGTGCTGGCGACCGGCAACAAGACCGAGCTGGCCGTCGGCTACTCGACGATCTACGGCGACGCGGTCGGCGGGTTCGCGCCGATCAAGGACGTGCCCAAGACGCTGGTCTGGGAGCTGGCCCGGTGGCGCAACGAGACCGGCCCGGGCGCGCCGATCCCGGAGAGCTCGATCACCAAGCCGCCGTCCGCGGAGCTGCGGCCCGGCCAGATCGACACCGACTCACTGCCCGACTACGAGCTGCTCGACCGCGTCCTGGACGACTACGTCGAGGGCGACCGCGGGTACTCCGACCTGCTGGCCGCGGGCTTCGCGCCGGAGCTGGTGGATCGGGTGCTGCGGATGGTCGACAAGGCGGAGTACAAGCGGCGGCAGTACCCGCCCGGCACCAAGATCACCTTCAAGGCGTTCGGGCGGGACCGCCGCCTGCCGATCACCAACGGCTGGCGCGAGGGCAAGTAGCTACTCGAAGCCACCGCGCGTGAAGGGGCTGACCGAGATCGGCCCGTCGCACAGCGCCGGCATCTCCTCCATCGCCGCCGGCGGTTCGACCTCCAGCGGGCGGTCGTCCGAGGGCAGCGTGACCTGCGCGGAGATCGGTCCCGAGCAGTCCTCCCGAATGCCGGACTCCGGGGACGGGTAGTTCACGTACATCGACGCCTGCTCGTCGGGGCCGATGATCACCAGGTCGACCGGCCCGTCGCCGCCGGCCGTCTCCTGGGCGATGTCGTACGGGTCGCCGCTGGGCGCGATGAACGTGATGTCGCCGACGCCCTCGATCCGGCACTCGGCGCCGCTGACGTTCGTCAAGACCACGGCGGTGCTCCACATCTCCGGCGAGAAGGCCCCCTCGGCCAGCTCCGGCGAGACGTCGTCCGCGGTGCACCGCGCCGGGCCGCCGTCCGCGGGCTCGGCCGGCGCCGCCGTCTCCCCCGGCTGCTCGGCCGGCTCGTCCCCCGCGGTGACCGTCTCGGTGGCGGTCGGCGCGGCCTGCCCGGCCGCCTCCGGGTCGCAACCCGTGAGCAGGGCCGCGGCACCCGCCGCGAACAACACCGTTGCCGTGATTCGTGCGTTGACGTTCATCTGCGACTCCCTCGGTCCCTGTGGTGTTCCTCCGCCCCGTAGGACGGCCGGGCCGCGGGATCGTTGCCCACCGTGGGCGCGGGTGCACAGGCGGTCAAACCGGCTGCACGCCGAAAACAACGGCCAGGTCAGGTGACGATCAGGACGAAACGGGAGCCGTCGGGGTTCTCGTACTCGTCCGGCGTGCTCAGCCAGACGAGCGAGGTCAGCTCCGGCATGTACGCAGGCTGGATCGGTGCTGGGCTCTGGCACGAGCGGGTGTCGCGCGGCCGTGTGAAGCTCGTCGCAGCGCGCTGTATACACGACGAGTTGGTGCGACTCTTGATTCGTAAGCCATCCACGAATACCCGGGGACCCGTGTACGCGGGCCTCGAGGGAAGGACGGTAGACAATGACGTCAGCACTTCCCCCTGCCGCGGATCGCGGCGGCGAGGTGGCGGCCCCGTACGGCACCGGCCCGAGCGCCGCGCCGAAGCCGGCGAAGCGGGTGCGCATCCACCATCTGCGGGAGCTCAAGGAGCGCGGCGAGCCGTGGCCCATGCTCACCGCCTACGACATGTACACCGCCGAGCTGTTCGACGAGGCCGGGATCCCGGTGCTGCTGGTCGGCGACTCCGCGTCGAACAACGTCTACGGCTACGAGTCCTCGCTGCCGGTCACCGTGGAAGAGATGGTGCCGCTGGTCCGCGCGGTGACCCGCTCGGTCAAGCGCGCCCTCGTCGTCGCCGACCTGCCGTTCGGCTCCTACCAGCTCTCGCCGGAGCAGGCGCTCGAGACGTCGGTCCGGATGATGAAGGAGGGCCGCGCGCACGCGGTGAAGCTCGAGGGCGGGCGGGCGTTCGCGCCGCACGTCAAGGCCATCACCACCGCCGGCGTGCCGGTGATGGGCCACATCGGGTTCACCCCGCAGAGCGAGCACAACCTCGGCGGCTACCGGGTGCAGGGCCGCGGCGACGCGGGCGACGACCTGGTCGCGGACGCGCACGCGTTGCAGGAGGCCGGAGCGTTCTCGGTGGTCATGGAGATGGTGCCGGCCGAGGTGGCGAAGCGGATCACGCACGAGCTGCGGGTCCCCACGATCGGCATCGGCGCCGGCCCGGACTGCGACGCGCAGGTGCTGGTCTGGCAGGACATGATGGGCCTGCGCCAGGGCAAGGCGCCGCGGTTCGTCAAGCGCTACGCGGACCTCGCGGGCGTGATGCGGGGCGCGGTCGAGCAGTTCGCCGCCGAGGTCCGGGGCGGCGAGTTCCCCGCGCCGGAGCACGTCTTCCACTGAGTCTCGACACCGTCGGCCGCCCCGCTTCGCCGGGGCGGCCGATTTCTTTTTCGGGGACTTGTCGATCCGCCGACGAGCCGGTCGACGAGTGGGCAGGACCAGTCCGAACCGAAGGAGAGAACGATGAGCAAGATCGTGGTCGACAGCTTCCTGACCATCGACGGCGTCCTGCAGGCCCCCGGCGGGCCGGAGGAGGACAAGGAGGACGGCTTCCCCCACGGCGGCTGGCAGGCCCCGCTGTTCGACGAGGAGTGCGGCGAGTACGTCGGCGAGGGCTTCGCGCGGATCTCGGGCCTGTTGCTCGGCCGCAAGACCTACGAGATCTTCGCCGGCTACTGGCCACACCACGAGGAGATCGACGTGGCGAAGCCGCTCAACACGTTGCCGAAGTACGTGGCCTCGCGCACGCTGACCGCGGTGGAGTGGCAGAACTCCACGCTGCTCGGGCCCGACGTGCCCGGCGCGGTCGCGAAGCTGCGCGAGCAGGAGGGCGGCGAGATCCACGTGATGGGCAGCGGCGACCTCATCCAGACCCTGCTCCAGCACGACCTGGTGGACGAGCTGTCGCTGATGATCTTCCCCGTGGTGCTGGGCACCGGGAAGAAGCTGTTCGCGGAGGGCGCCACGCCGGCCGCGTTCGAGCTGGCCGAGTCGCGGACGACGTCCTCGGGCGTGGTGATCTGCCGCTACCGCCGGGCCGGCGAGGTCACGTACGGCTCGTTCTAGCCCCGGTTTCGACGCGCGACTCGACGTGCGACTCGACGTGCGCCTTGAGGCGGCGCAGGGTCGTGGCGATGTTGGCGGCGTTCGTGCCGGCGCGGTCCGGCTCGCCGGTGATCCAGATGGCGATCGGCACGAACCACCGCGGCACGCGCAGCCAGCTGGTCTCGGTGACCCGGCAGCCGGCGCCGTCGGGCCGCAGGTCGTACTCCCAGCGGGAGATCGGCACCTTGAACGGGGTCGCGACCTCGTAGGCGAACCGGCGGCCCGGCTCCGCCTCGGTGACCCGGCACCAGGTGGTCCACCGGCGCCAGCCGTTGCGGTTGCTGCCGGCGAACCGCGCGCCGACGGCCGCCGAGGTGGTGGCGCCGCGCCAGCGGACGCGGCACCACCACCTCGGCGAAGTCGACCATCACCGTGGGGTCACTGACGAGCCGGTACACCTCGTCCGGCGTGGCGTCGATCGTCACCGCACCGGTGGCGAGCGGTTCGCTGGAGGTCATGTCCCGACTTCAACAGCGGCCCGCCGGCCGGTCAAGGCGGGTCGACCGCGAGACCATCGGGCGGCTAGCTGGACTGTCAGGCACGGCCGTGCGGCTCGGACCAGGTGGCCAGGTCCGGGCCGCGCGGCACGATGAGCGTCGGGTTGATCCGCTCGTGCGTGGCGTAGTAGTGGCGCTTGATGTGGTCGAAGTCGACCGTCTCGCCGAAGCCCGGGGTCTGGTACAGGTCGCGCGCGTAAGCCCACAGCACGGGCAGCTCGGTCAGCTTGTGCCGGTTGCACTTGAAGTGGCCGTGGTAGACGGCGTCGAAGCGGACGAGCGTGGTGAACAGGCGGATGTCGGCCTCGGTGATCCGGTCGCCGACCAGGTAGCGCTGGTTCGCCAGTCGCTGCGTCAGCCGGTCGAGCTCGGCGAACAACGCGTCGAAGGCCTCGTCGTAGGCTTCCTGGCTGCTCGCGAACCCGGCCCGGTAGACGCCGTTGTTGACGTTGCGGAAGATCGGCTCGACGACCGCGTCGATCTCCTCGCGCAGGGCCTCTGGGTACAGGTCGGGCGCGTCGGGGCTCTGGTGATCGCGCCACTCGGTGGACAGGTCCAGCGTGATCCGCGGGTAGTCGTTGGTGACGACCTTGCCGGACTCGACGTCCACGATCGCGGGGACGGTGAACCGGCCCTCGAACCCCGGGTCGGTCGCGAGGTAGGCCTCGGACAGGTACTCGATGCCCAGCACCGGGTCGCGGCCGCCCTCGTCGAGGGTGAACCGCCAGCCCTTCTCGTCCCGGATCGGGTCCACCACGGCGAGCGAGATCGCGCCCTCGAGCCTGAGCAGCCGCCGCACGATGATCGAGCGGTGCGCCCACGGGCAGGCCAGGCTCACGACCAGCCGGTACCGGCCGGGCTCGGCCCGCCAGCCCGACGAGCCGTCCGCGGTGATCCGGTCTGTGAACCGGTTCGCCTGCCGCACGAACTCGCCCCGCGTCGGGGTTTCCCCGCCGAACCGCACGGTCGCCATGACCCGACCATATGTCTCAGCGAGACTGTGCGCATGCGCTTCCTCTACCCGCCGGTCGAGCCGCACGACGAGGGCATGCTCGACGTCGGCGACGGGCACCGGATCCATTGGGAGGTCAGCGGGAACCCGGCCGGGCGGCCGGTGGTGTTCCTGCACGGCGGCCCCGGCAGCGGCTGCACCCCGCTGCAGCGCCGGCTGTTCGACCCGGCGGCGTACCGGATCGTGCTGTTCGACCAGCGTGGCAGCGGACGCAGTACCCCGTCGGTGGTGTCGCCGGACGCGGACCTGTCGGCCAACACGACGTGGCACCTGGTCGCCGACATGGAGGTGCTGCGCGAGCATCTGGGGATCGAGCGCTGGCAGCTGTTCGGCGGCTCATGGGGCGCGACTCTCGCGATGGCGTACGCGCAGACCCACCCGGAGCGGGTGAGCGAGATCGTGCTGCGCGGGGTGTTCCTGCTGCGCGAACGGGAGCTGGACTGGATGTACCGGGGCGGGGCGGGGAACCTGTTCCCGGAGGCGTGGGCTTCCTTCGCCTCGTTGGTGCCGTCCGGTGATCCGTTGGCCGGGTACCACCGGTTGGTCCACGACCCCGACCCGGACGTCCGCGCGCGGGCCGCGGCGGCGTGGAGCAACTGGGAGGGCGCGGCGGTCTCGCTGACCCCGAACCCGGGCCTGGTGGCGACGTACGCGGACCCCGAGTTCGCGGTGCCGTTCGCGAGGATCGCGCTGCACTACTTCACCCACGGCGGCTGGCTCGAGCCCGACCAGCTGGTGCGCGACGCGGGCAAGCTCGCCGGCATCCCGGGCCGGATCGTGCAGGGCCGCTACGACGCGGTGTGCCCGCCGGTGACCGCGTGGGAGCTGCATCGGGCGTGGCCGGACTCGACGTTGCTGATGCTGCCGGAGGCCGGCCACGCGGTCACCGACCGGGGCGTGCTGGACGCCCTGCTGGAGGCGACGGACGAGTTCAGAGAGCTGCCGTGAGCGCCGCGTGCGCCTCGACCAGGGAGGGGCCGCACCAGGTGAGGTGGCGGCCGGAGACCAGCGCGTAGCGAGTGTCCGGAAAGGACTCGGGCCCGTCGTCAGCGGTGAACTCGTAAGGTTCGTCCGGCAGGACCACGAGGTCGAACTCCTTGGCGTGCAAGGCATCCAGCGTGGGGCGGGGGTAGCGGTCCGGGTCGTCGGCGTAGGCGTTGGCGACGCCGAGGCGCAGCAGGACGTCGCCGGCGAAGGTGTCCCGCCCCAGGACGACCCAGGGCCGGCGCCACACCGGGACGATCGCGGTCGCGTTCGTGGGCCGCACGTCGCGCCACAGGTCCTCGGCCTCGACGAGCCATGCCGGCTCGGGTGCCGCCAGGCCTTGGGTGAGGAGCCGACGGACCGAGCCGAGTCCCTCGGGCACGGTCGCCGCGGCTGCGGTGACCCACACCGGGATGCCGTCCGCGCGGATGCGCTCCACGTCCTCGGGCCGGTTCTCCTCCGCGTTGGCGACGACGAGGTCCGGGCGCAGGGCCAGGACGTCGTCGACGCGCGGGTACTTGGAGCCGCCGACTCGCGGCACGTCGAGGGTGGGCGGATGGGTGCAGTAGTCGGTGGCGCCGACGACCAGCCCGGGACTCGTGGCCTCGATGGCATCGGTCAGCGAGGGAACGAGGCTCACGACCGTGCGCGGCTGGTCGGTGAGCGGCACGGGCTCCCCGAGGTCGTCGATGATCAACGTTCTCCCCTGTCGCCGAGCAGGTCGACGGTCACGACCCACACCGTACGTCCGTCAACGGCCCGCGCTCTCCGCGTACTCGGCCAAGATGTCGGCGTGGCAGGGTTCTGGGGCGCACCAGCAGCCCAGCGCCCGACCGGTCAGCTCACCCTCGCTCAGCCGTCGCATGAGGACAGTCCGGCTCGGGAGCCACGACCGGTAGCGGCGGACCATCTCCTCCCGGTTGCCGCGCAGGCCGACGAACGGGTTGCCCCAGTCCGAGCCGGGCCAGGTGTGGCGGCGGCCGGCTCTGCCTACGTACGTGAGCAGGCCCGCTTCCGCCAGCCACGGCACGAGATGCTTGTGCGGGCCGCCCTTGCGGACGTTGACCACGATCGTCTCGCCGCCGAGTACCACCTCCGCCAGCTCGCGTTCGTCCTCGGTCCAGGTGTGGGCGCCTGGGGGCAGTGACTCAAACATCCGTGACGCGGATGCCGGCGTGCGCCTTGTACCGCCGGTTGATCGCGATCAGGTTCGCGGTGAACGCCTCCACCTGGTGCGCGTTGCGCAGCCGGCCACCGTAGACGCCGCGCATGCCCGGGATCGCGTCAGCGAGAGCGCGGACGACGTCCGTCGCCTCGCGGTCGTCGCCCAGGACGAGGACATCGGTCCCCATGGAAGTCATCGACAGGTCCGTCAGGTGCACCGCCGAGACGTGGTGGAACGCCGCCGTCACCCGCGACTCCGGCAGCAGCTTCTCCGCCTGCTGCGCCGCACTGCCCTCCTCGACCGGCAGCGCGTACGGGCCCTGCTTGTCGAAGCCCAGCGGGTTGACGCAGTCGATCACGATCTTGCCGACCAGCTGGTCGCGCACCGACTCCAGCAGCGCCGCGTGACCCTCCCAGGGCACCGCGACCAGGACCACGTCGGCCGCCGCGGCCGCGGCGGCGTTCTCCAGCCCGCGGCACCGTTCGACGCCCGCCTGCTCGCGCACCTCGGCGGCCGTGGCCTCACCGCGCTCGGCGCTCCGCGAGCCCAGCACCACCTCGATGCCCGCGCGGGCCCAGCGCAGCGCCAACCCCCGCCCCTGCGGCCCGGTGCCACCGAACACGCCCACGGTCAGCTCTGTCACGTCGGTCAACAGTCCTCCTCGAGACGCCTCAGACACGCTCGAAGGCCACCTTCCGGGCCTCCGCGTCCGCGTGGACCAGCCGCACCCTGACCGTGTCGCCTTCCGGGAGATCGTCCCCCGCGCACTTGGCGATGACCGGCGGAGTGGTCAGGAACACGTCGGCCGCACCGCCGTCCGCGCGCAGCACGATCGCGTCGAACTCGTGGCCGATCCGGTCGCCGAGCACCCACGCCTCGACCTGGTCCAGGCACGCCTTGTCGACCCGGCCGGCCAGCGTGTCGGAGCCCTCCATCAGCCCCGGCAGCTCGGGCAGGGCCGCACGCACCCAGTCGGCGACCGGCTCGCCGGCGGACACGGCGAGGCAGATCTCGGTGGCGAACCGGTCGACGAGCCGGCGCAGCGGCGCGGTGACGTGCGCGTAGGACGCCGCGATCCCGGCGTGCGTGGCGAGCTCGGGCTCGGTGCCGTCGAAGACCGTGTACGCCGCGCCGCGCAGCAGCCGGGTGGCGTCCATGTACAGCGCCAGCGCCTCCGGCTGGTTCGGGTCGAGGCCGGCGAGCAGCTCGGCGGCGTCGGTGCCCTTCGGCCAGTCGATGCCCAGCGAACGGGCCGAGCGGCGCAGCCAGCGGACCGCGCCGTTCTGCGCGGCGGGCAGCGTGCGCAGCACGCCGACGCCGGCGTCGAGCATGAGCCGCGCCGCCGCCCGGCCGGTGAGCAGCGAGATCTCCGCGTTCCACGCGTCGACCTCGGTGCGCGGGCGGAGCACGAGCCGCCAGCCGCCCTGCCCGTCCGGCTCGACCTCCTGGTCCGGCAGTGCCAGCTCGACCGCGCCGCGGCGGACCGCGCGCTCGCGGCGCAGCCGGCCGAGGTCGGGCAGCTCGGCGAGCGAAGGGTGCGGGGTGCCGGCGGCGAGCGCCGCCTGCACGGTGTCGTAGTCGAACCGGGCGACCGAGCGGACCAGCGCTCGCCGCACGTCGGCACCGGTCAGCGCGCCGTCGGCGGCACAGTCGAGGGTCCACAGGGCGGCCGGGCGGACCTGGCCGGGCAGCAGGCTCGCCGCACCCTCGCTGAGCACGGTGGGGTGCAGCGGCACGTTGCCGTCGGGCAGGTAGAGCGTCTGCCCGCGGCGGCGGACCTCGCGGTCGAGCGCGCCGCCGGGCGTGACGAACGCGCCGAGGTCGGCGATCGCGTAGTGCACCCGGAACCCGCCGGGGCGCCGCTCGACGAGCATCGCCTGGTCGAGGTCCTTCGCTCCGGGCGGATCGATGGTGACGAGCGGCAGGTCGGTGGCATCCTGCCGACCTTCGGCCACCACGCCGGCGGCCACCGCGCGCTCGGCCTCCTCGAGCACCGGCGCGGGGAACGCCGCGGGCAAGCCGAACTCGGCGCGAATTCGGTCGAAGTCGACCCCCGCGCGCTCGGTTCTGACCACCATGGGTCCGAACCCTAAACGTTGCGGACCGACAGCGGCCGAACCACGCGGCCGGACACGCGTCCAACCTATGGAGGTGCGCGATGACGCCGCAGGGCCAGGACGACCGGCGCCCGCGGGCGGCCGATCGGGGCGGCCCGGTGATACAGGCGTTCGCGCTGGCCGGCTGGCGGATCGGCGCCGCGGCCGGCACGGTCCTGATGATGTTCGTAGCGGTCCTGATCGCGACGTCCGACCCCGTGGCCTCCCTCGCCGGTCTGCTCATCGCGCTGATCCCGATCGGTGCCGGGCTCGGTGCGGGTGCCGGCCTGATGGCCCAGTCCGCCGCGCGGCAGCGGCCGCTCGGCTCGTCGGCGACCGAACGCCGAACCGCCCGGTTGGCCTCGGCGCAGGCCGCGATCCTGGAGCACGAGCTGCGTCCCCTCGGGCGCTGGGCGCGGTTCTACGATGCGTGCGCGCGGTCGGTCGCCACCTATCACGAGGTCGTGGCCACGGTCCCGAACGGACCCGGCCGGGATTGGCTGGCCGACATCGGCCTGACCCTGGACGCCGAGCTGGTCGAGGCCCTGCGGCTGGCGCGGCTCGGCGAGAGCCTGGAGCCGACCGAGGGGACGGCACCGGGCGAGACCGTGTACCAGGTGCTGAACCGGCTGCGGACGGCGAAGGAGTCGTTCGCGGAGACCACCGAGCGGGCGGCCGCGATCGCGCTCGACCTGCGCGAGGACTCCAACTTCGTGCAGGTGCGCGCCCAGCTGGACATGCTCGCCGCACAGGCCCCACGCCTGCGGAGCGGCGGCGTCTAGCGCCAGGACTGCTGCGCGGGAAATCCGCGTGGCGGGGTGTCCTCGTTCGCGTTGGAGTGCTGGGACGGGATCGGGTCCAGGCAGGACACCAGGACCTCCGTGTCCTCCGGGTTCTCGATCCGCTTGCCGGTGCGCTCGCGGTACACCAGCTCGCCGTCGACGTCGATCTCCACCAGGAAGCCGACCTCGGCCAGCTGCTCCTCGTCGAGGTTCACCAGCTTCTCGCGCCGCGAGGGCACCACCCGGTACTCCGGCCAGTCGAGGTGCCCGTACGCCTGATGGAACTCGGCGAGGATCTGGACCATCGCTTGCTGCCACGGCAGCGGCATCGACTCGACCAAACCCTTCGGCAGCACCACGTACCCGTCCGGCACGCCGGGATGTGGGCCGGCGGCCAGGTAGTCGTGCACCGGGGTAGCCGAAACGGGTCTGCCGACTGGCGGCGGGTACATGGTCATCGCGACCCCCAAACGTCTAGACGCCCGGCCGTACGGCCTGGGCCACCAACTCGTTCTCCGTGAAGCTCACCGGCCGGATGTGCACGGGCACGCCGGTCTGTTGTGCCTCCACGATCTTGCCGTCCCCGAGATACATGGCAACGTGGTGGATGGTCGCCGGATTGCTCTCGTCGTAGGCCCAGAACAGCAGGTCACCGGGTTGTGCCTGCTTCACCGGGAGCATCGCGCCCGCCTGGTACTGCTGGCGAGAAACCCTCGGAAGTGTGACGCCGGCGGACCGGTATGCCTGCAGCATCAGGCTCGAGCAGTCGTAGGAGTTCTGGTGCGTGGTCAGCGCACCCCACTGGTACGGCTTGCCCCGCTGGTTCAACGCGAACTTGACCGCGTTGCCCGCCTGCTTGGTGGGCGCCGGCAGCAGCCGCCCGGTTCCCTCGCCGCAGCCGGTCGGGTCGGAGACCAGGCCGACGTTGCCGATCAGGTGGGCGGCCATCGGCTCCCACTTGTGGTACCGGTCCGGGAACGCGGACCGCTCGACGTCCTGGGCGGACTCGCCGGGGCGCTGCTGGTCCCAGTTCGGCACCTCCGCCAGCACGTCGTAGAACTTGTTGATCGCGTAGTCCGGATCGGTGACCTGCTCGGGCGTGCCCCAGCCCATCGACGGGCGCATCTGGAAGATGCCCAGCGAGTCGCGGTCGCCGTAGTTGAGGCTGCGCAGGCCGGACTCGGTCATGCCGGCCTGGATGGCCACCTGCCAGGCACGCGGCGGCAGCTTGCGCTTCTTGCCGATCGAGATGATCATCCCGACGTTGCCGCGCTGCTCCTCGGTGAGCCCGGCCGCGTCGGCCGCGCCGCTGCCGGCCGGCCCGCTGGTGATCGGCCCCAGCATGGCGTTGCACGTCTGGCCCGCCCGGCGCGCCTGGTCCGCGGCCTGGTCCTCGCTGATCACGGTGGTCACCGCGCTGACACCGACGACGGCGACGGTCACCACCGTCACCAGGCCGCCGACCACCAGCGCGGACTTCATCACGCCACCTGCTCGTAGTAGGCCACCCGCCAGCCCTGCGGAGTGTCGATGACCGTGATCGCGATGGTGCCGCCGTCGGTCGGCAGGTTGGCCGTCACCGAGCTGGTGAAGGACTCCTTGGGCACCGGTCGCCCGGTGACCTTGGTGGCCGGGATGTTCCCCGGGTCCACGGTCGCCAGCTCGACCATGTACTCCTCGGTGGTGTACCGCCGCAGCCCGCTCAGCCACTTCTCGCTCGTCGTGCCCTGCGGATGGTCGACCCAGGCCTTGCCCCACGCCTCGGCCACCTTCAGCGCTTCGTCCGCGGGCGGCGCGGAGGTCGGCTTCTGCGGCGGCGAGGGCAGCCGGGTCGGCAGGTCGCTCGTGGCGCCGCCGGTCCCGGGTGTGGGCAGCTCGCCGTCGCTCGTGTCCGGCTCGGCGCCGCCGGTGTCGCCCGGCGTGCCGCTCGTGCTGTCGGTGGTCTCGGCCGCCGCGCCGGAGCGCCCGTCACCGGACCCGGTGAGCTGCGGGACGACTATGCCGATCGTGAGCACGACCGCGCCGACCACGAGCACGACGCCGACGAGGTGGGCGGGCGAGCGCATCGGCCAGCCCCAGAGCTTCCGGTACACCGCGGCGCGGCCGCGGTTGGTTCGGATCGGCATCACTGAGTCCTGTTCAAAACAGGTCCCCGTCGCCACCGAGGGAACCGTTCCGGAGTGTTTCGAACAGGACTCATCACGTCACCACCGAGTCCGTGTCCCGCGGCCCGTCGCGCAGCGGCATCTGGCGAGGTGCCCGACGTGGCGCCGGCTCGCGCACCTCCAGCCCGCGCGACGGCCGGTACACCACGTGCACCGGGCGGCCCGCGACCATCTCCACGTCGGCCGGCCGCGGTCCGCTCTGGCGTGGGGGCACCGCGGCGGACTCGAACCGGCCGGCCGCCTCGCCGCGGCGGCCGCCGACCTGGGACGGCACCACGACGGCGTCCTCGCCCCAGTCCGCGTTGCGGTCCCAGCCGCGGTCGGTGACCGGCGCGGTGTCGACGAGCCGGCTGGTCCGACTGCTCGGCAGCGCCGCCGTCGGGCCTTGCCGCTCGGGCACTCCGGTCGACAGCAGGGCCGGTGACGCGTCGGCGCCCTCGATGGCGAGCCGGTTGCCCGGCAGGCTCCGCCGGGTGTCGAGCCGCTCGGCGGTCGCGGCGACCGGTCCGGTGGCCTCCGGTCGCGGCCGGCGCATCCGGCCGCCGGTGGTGGCGACGGTGTCGCCGGCCAGCTCCTCGTCGCGCAGCTGGTCCCAGAACTCGTCCTGCGGACCGCGCTCGGCCGGCGTGCCCTTGCGGCGGCGGAACCGGGAGAAGAGCCCGCCCGCGGTGGGCACCGAGGCGCCGGCCGCGCCGACGGACAGCTCCACCATCTGCCACATGCGCTTGAACGGCCGGCCGACCATGAGGAACACCAGCGTGACGATGCCGGCCAGCAGCATCTGGGTGAGCATCGACAGCCGCACGTCCGGGCCGAAGATCATCTGCAGGAAGCGGAAGTGGATGCCGGCCAGTACGGCCAGGATCAGCACGTTCAGCACGACCGCGCCGACCGCGCGGCCGACCTTGCGCAGGATGTCGTGGTGGAGCAGCGCGACCAGGCCGATCACCGGCGCGGCGAGCGTGAAGATCCGCAGCAGGAGCTGGGCCAGCAGCACCGCGAGCTTGGCGAGGAACTGGAACAGCGAGTACACGATCCCCTGGAAGAACCCGAGGAACCCGGCGCCGGTGCGGCTGCCCTCGGTGCCGGTGAAGTAGCCCTGCGCGGCGCCGAGCTCGTTGTAGATCCGCTGGTACTCCGCGCGCTTGGCCGCCTCGGCCTGGTCGTTGCCGTCCCGGCCGGACACCAGGTCGTCACGGGTCCAGGCCTGCGCGGCGAGCAGCGGTCGGCCGAACTCGAGCGCCTTGGGGTCGTCCGGCTTGCCGAACTCACCGCGCAGCCAGTTCTCGTAGACGACCCGGTTGTGCAGCTCGGTGGGCAGCACGTGCTGCTGCACGTCGTCGCGGTTCGGGTCCTCGAACCCGTTCTGGATGCCGGTGGTGGTGTCCACGATCAGCCGGTCGACCGCGTCGTAGTTGCTGACCAGCACGAGGCTCGAGGCGGCGAGCCACATGCCGCCGAACGCCCACAGCGTGCGCCTGCTGACCGCGGCGAGGTCGCCGCGCCAGATCTGGCGGAACATCGCGATCGCGAGGATCAGCATGAAGATGCTGAACAGCTGCACGAAGACGTTGTCGAAGATCGCGTCCGCGGCCTGCCCGATCTGCTGGTTGAGCCCGCCGAGCACGCCGCCCTGAGAGAGCGTGTAGTGCAGCGAGTTCGTCGCGGCGACGATGTTCTTGCCGATGTTGAACAGCTCGTTGCCAGCCCAGGTGTCGATCGTGGTGCTGGGGTTGGACAGCGTCAGCGGCTCGTTGCAGTTCGGGTCGTAGACGTGCCAGATCATGCCCGCGTAGCCGTGGTCGCGGTACGGGCTGTTGGGGAACTTCTTGTCGGTGTAGGGCACCCCGCTGTTCTCGCCGCCGCGCAGGCCGTTGCCCTGCGGCGGGTCGACCGCGCCGGCCATGCCGGCACCGGGGCGCTCGGGAAACGGCGCGCAGCTGGTGTCGTCGGCCGGCTGGGCCATCGCGGGCGTGCCGATCAGCGTGCTGAGGCCGAGCAGGGCGGAGACGACGAGCAGCGCCGCCCCTCTGGAAGAGCGGACCCGGGTGGCGGAATGTCTGCGCCGCCGCCGCGCCGTGAGAATCAGCGCGGCGGCCACCACCACCAGGATCGTGATCATGCCGCGTCCACTCGTCCCCGTTTGCCCGCCTGGGCCTTGCCGCCGTCCGGGCTCGTGCCGCCGCCGGAGCCGTTGCCGCGCTGGTCGACGGGGTGCGACTTGCCGCTCCCCTCGCCCCGACCGTTCTCCTCCTGGCCGTTGGCCGGCGCGGTGCCCGACTCGGTGGCCGGCTCTGTGCCCGGCTCGACGTGGTCGGCCGGCACGTCCTCGTCGGTGAGGCCGAGCTCGAAGTCGGCGGCGATCTCGAACTCGTCGTGCTCGGCGACGCCGTACTCGCTCTCGTCGTCGACGCTGCCGTCGCGCGGCGGGTTCGGGTCGTCGTCGTCGGGCAGGGTCGGGGCATGCTGGTCCGCCGCGGCGACCGCACCGGGGGTGCTCTCGCGCAGCGCGTCCGGCGTGGTGTCCATCGCGGTGCGCACGTGATCCAGATGTGGCCCGGACAGATCGATTCTGATGCGCTCGACGCCGCCCGCGCCGTCGCCGAAGATGAACTGGCGCGGCGAGGTGTCCCGCTCGGTGTCGCGGTGCGCGCCGGGCCGGCGGCCCAGGCTCGCGATCACCTGCTCGTAGCCCGCGCCGATCGGCACCTTCAGCAGCCGCAGCGCGTCGGCCTGTGCGGACTCGTCGTCCAGGCGGCCGACGAACACGGAGTCCAACAGCGACACGAATCCCTGGATGCGCAGGAAGTCCGCCGGGATCTGCGAGCTCAGCAGCACGCGGACGTTCCACTTGCGAGAGTCGCGGGCGAACCGGTTCATCAGCACCCGGCCGGTCGGCACCTCGGAGAGGAAGAACGCCTCGTCGATCCAGACACCCTTGCGCAGGTCCTTGGGCCGCTCGTAGATGGACCGCTGGGTCAGCCACGCGGCCAGGTTGAGCATCTCCACACCCAACGCCTCGGCGTCGGTCCAGTGCTCGCGGCCCACGCCGTCCTTGGGCAGCGTCAGGCCGGCCATCGTGAGCACGGTGAGCCGGTCGTCGCGCGTCTCGTGGTACGGGTCGGCGTCCTCCTCCGGGATGAGCAGCTGCATGCGCTCACGCATCTCGTCGAGGAAGTCGGCCACCACGACCGCGTGCTCGTGGTGCTCGGACGCGTCGCGACGCAGTGCTTCGAACACCAGGCTCGGGTCCGCGTCCTGGCGTCCGCCGACCATCCGCACCGCGCGCAGCAGCACGATCCGGGTCTGCGGCATGCGGGCCACGTCGTAGGGCAGCAGGCCGGAGAGCACGTCGAGCACGAGCCGGCGGCGGGTGGCCGCGGCCAGCGCCTTCTCCCGGCGCCACGCCCGCTCCGGGTCCTCCTCCTCGACGAAGTGGTCGAACTGCGGCTCGGCCACCACGCGGTAGGGGTTGAGGATGCCGGGCTGGGCGTTGAGCAGGTTGATCGGCCGCGCGTACGGGCGCAGCTCGGGCAGGTCGCACAGCCGCGACAGCGGGCCGGACGGGTCGAGGATCGTCCAGTGCGCCCCGGAGCGCAGCGTCTTGTAGACGATGCCGCCACCGAGGAACGACTTGCCGCCACCGAGCCCGGCGACCATCGCGGTCAGGCCGGAGCCGTCGCGGATCTCCTGGGCCATCCACGGGTCCCAGGCCACCGGCCGGCGGGTCGCCGTGCAGGTCTCGCCGAGCAGGATGCCGCGCCGGTCGCCGACCTCCGCGGTCGCGGTCGGCACGGAGGCCGCCGCCCACACCACCGAGCCGCGACGCAGGTAGGCCGAGGACGCGAGGGACTCGCCGGGGATGAACTCGCGGGCCAGCGCGTACTGAGACTCCGGGTGCTCGATCGCGACCTTCGGCTTGTACAGCTCCAGCAGCTGCTGGGCCAGCCGCAGCGCGTCGCGCTCGGTCGGGCCGGACACCGCGAGCCGCCACCACGAGCGCACCCGGGTGGCGAGCGCGGTGAAGCCCGACGTCATCTCGTCGTCGATCTCCAGCACCCGGGACGCCTGCCGGGCCAGCGACTGCGGCGGCTCGAGCTCGTGTTCCTCGGTGTAGTGGCGAACCTGCGAGCGGACCTTGTTCATCTGCCGGCCCAGCTCGCCGGAGACCTCCTCCGGGCGGCGCACGTAGATCCGCGCGGACCACTCCACGGACGCGGCGAGCCGGTCGGAGTGCTGCACCCACGGGTCGTCGATCTCGGGAATCTGCAGACCGTGCATCTGACCGACGGTCAACACGGCGACGTGGCGGGTCATGCCGGCGTTCGAGCCGGTGCGGCCGCGCACGGTGACGGTCGGCGCGTACGGGTCCTGGTGGAAGTCGGCCGCGTCGGTGAACGACGCCAGGTCCTCCGGCTCCCAGGCGGCGCCGGGCACGGCCGGCAGGTTGCGCGGCGCGGGCAGGCCCAGCGAGCACGAGCGGTGCATCAGCCAGGACATCTCCTCGGCCGTCACCGGCCGGCCCTCCAGCCCCGCGGAGCCGATGACCTGGTCGAGGTGCTCCACCTCGGAGTCCAGCGCGAGCAGCTCGGCGTCGACCGCGGTCGGGAAGATCTTGCGCAGCAGCGGGGCGGCCCGCTCGACGGCCCGGTCGACCATGTTCCTGGTCTGCACCTGGACGCCGAGGTAGACCTCCTTCTCCGCCATCGACCGGCCCAGCAGCTGCTGCTGCTCGCCGATCAGGTAGTCGTCGAAGGACAGCGCGCCCTGCGCGTCGGGCAACCGGTTGACCGCGTTGTGCACGTGCGCCTCGGCCCACATGCGGATCGGGTACGGCCGCGTCGTGACGCGCAGGTGCAGCCAGCGACCGGCCAGCTCGGCGTACTGCCCGGCGATGGCCGCGACCAGGTCCTGGCGCTGCGAGTCGGAACGGAACGACCAGCGCTGCGGGGCAAGCCGGTACCACGCGAACACGTCGTGTCCGTTGCGCAGCAGATGACCGTCGATGCTCCGGGCGGCGATGGTCGGCGTATACGTGGGAATGGACTGCTCCCCTGGCAGACGTCGGTTGCGCTTTCCGTTGCGGCCGGGTGCGACCGCGGGCCGGTACTGGGCCGGGTAGGCGCCATCCCGCGCGACGATCTTGGTCGGTGGCGGCGGGGGCGGCGCGGGCGGGTCACCCTGCGCCGCGTGACGCGGGCGGTAGCCCGGCCGGCCCTGCGGTAACGGTCCCGACGGGGGCTGTCCCTGACTGTGCGCGGGATGCTGCGCCGGATTCTGCGCGGCCCGCTCAGGCCCGCGCTTTCGCTTTCCGAACACCGCGAACCTCCTTCCTCCGGGCCGACTTCGTCTTGCCTGTCCGTACTGTCTGGTGCCGTACTGTCCGGTGCCGGGCCTTCGCGCTCGGGCGGGGCCGGCTGCCACGCTTGACGCGTGGCTTGGGTCGAGGCCGCTCGACGCGGATCCGGACCCGGGTCGCGCTCACCGCGCCGCCCTCGCCGGCGGTCGCCTCGCGGGGGGCGGTGAGCTCGCGGACCCACATCGCGGTCACCGAGGTGAGCGGTCGTTCGTGGCTGATGCGAGAGCAGATCAGCCGGGTGATCACGATCGTGGCCACGATGCCCCAGGCGACCGACCAGAACAGGGAGATGCCCATCCGCCGCTCGACGGTCAGCACGATGAGGAACACGAAGACGCCGACGCCCCACGCCACATAGCGGGCGCGCCACGGCATCGTGGCCTTTGGCGGACCGAGCCACACCGCATCGACGCGGTACACCTCGTCGTCAGTACGAATGCGCACGCGAAGTCCCTACTCGTGACTCAGCCGGTGAACAGGCCGGCGATCCAGGTGCCGATGTTCTGCCCGGCGTCCGTCGTCACCGCCAGTCCGATGATCGCGAGCGCGACGATGACACCGCCCAGGCGGCGCATCACGCCGGCGTTGTCGCCCTTGCCGCCGCCCAGCCACAGCAGGAGGAGCGCGACGACGAGCAGCAGGAGCGGGATGAGGTTGTCGAGGATCCAGTCGCGGACCCCTCCGGTGCCCAACTGGCCTTCCTGGGCGAGCTGAAGAGTGGTCATGGCGATCATGTCTTACTCCCAAATGCGCGGAGCGGGTTCGGTCGAGGGCACCCCGCGGCCGGTCATCTTCTGCTGTTCGTTCGGCTGTTTGTTCAACAATCAGTAGAGCACACGATGTGTAGCGGCAAGAACCCTCTCCGTATGTCCCACGTCGTGTCCTGGCTTCTCCTCGACGGCTGACCGGGTGCCATCAGACCACACTCCATGATGAAGTGAACAAGGCGATCACGAGCCTTTATTGGCTCGATAGCCTGGTACTTTCACTCGGATGCGGGCCGTCCATCACCGTAGGTGCGGGCCGTCGTAAGTCAAGACGTGAGCCAAGCCACCCGCACGGCCGACGTGTACGGAACGTGGCTTCTTCGTGACAACGCCGTGAGAACGGCTCGCCCGGACGCTGTCGAGGCCTGGCCGGATGTAGTACTCGCTGAGCCGAACGGCCCTGTTCAGGCCGCCATCCGGCCTACACTCACATCGCCGTGACCGGAGCGTGACCATCGGGGTTCCCCGCATGACCACCCGATGGGCGCAACCGTAGCGGGCGGACGAGCCGACATGTAAGCCGGATTCTGTCCACGGCGCCCGGGGGCGCCGGTGGGCGATCATCCATCTGGGCCCGCCGTCACCGACAGGCTCGTGCGGCCTACCCGCAGGCTCGGGCGGGCAGCCCTCGTGCGCCTGCGCAGGAGTCCCGAAGGTCTCCCTCTTGGCCTTGCTCCGGGTGGGGTTTACCGAGCCACCCCGGTCACCCGGGGTGCTGGTGGTCTCTTACACCACCGTTTCACCCTTACCTGGCGTGGCCCGCCGGCACCAGAGGCACCGACAGGTCGCACCAGGCGGTCTGTTCTCTGTGGCACTGTCCCGCGGGTCGCCCCGGGTTGCCGTTAGCAACCACCCTGCCCTGAGGAGTCCGGACTTTCCTCGACGAGTTTCCCCGCCGCGACCGCCCTGCCGACTCGTCCGCGGGCACAGGATCTCATGCCAGACCCTGTTTCGAAGTTTCCACCCGGTTCCTACCGCCACGAGTTGAGCTTCGAAACAGGGTCTGCCAGATGAGAGGTGTCGTTCACCAGGCGGACGGACGCGTGGCCGTCCGGGAAGAACTCCACGATCGAGAGCGACGCCAGGTCCAGGTGCAGGCGGTACAGCAGCGACGGACCGGCGTCGAGGCCCATCCGCAGCAGCGACTTGATCGGCGTGACATGGCTGACCACGACCGCGGTCCCGCCACCGATCCGGGCGACCAGGTCGTCGCGCACCCGGCGCACCCGGCGATGGACCACGTCGAAGCTCTCGCCGTCCGGGGCGGGCAGCGCGGGGTCGGCGAGCCAGCGGCCGTGCAGCTTCGGGTCGCGCGCCGAGGCCTGGGCGAACGTCAGCCGCTCCCACGCGCCGAAGTCGGTCTCCACCAAGCCTTCGGCCACCTCGACCGGGCCGCCCGTGGCCTCGGCGATCGCCGCCGCGGTCTGTCGGGCCCGGCCCAGCGGCGAGGAGACGATCCGGGTGCCCGGCTCGATCATGCCGGCGACCCGGTCGGCCACGGCCTTGGCCTGCCGCTGCCCCAGCTCGGTCAGCGGCACCTCGCCGCGGCCGGAGTAGCGGCGCTCGATCGACAGCTCGGTCTGCCCGTGCCGCACCAGCAGCAACCGGGTCGGCGTGCCGGTGGCGCCGGTCCAGCCGGTGGCGGGTGCGGGCCGCTGCGCCCGCTCAGCTTTTCCCGGCGCTTCCTTCGGTGGCTTGCCGGCCTGGGCGTCCATTGCCTCGTTGGCAAGGCGGTCGGCATGGGAGTTGCGGGCCCGGGGAATCCACTCGTACCGAATCGTTGTAAAGCCGCGGGCGATTTTCTGCGCCTCCAGCGCGATCGGCTGCAGGGCGGCGTGCTTGATCTTCCACCGGCCGGACATCTGCTCGACAACGAGCTTGGAGTCCATCCGCACGTGGACCTCGTCCGCGCCCAGCTCGGCGGCCGCACGCAGCCCGGCGAGCAGGCCCTGGTACTCGGCGACGTTGTTGGTCGCGACCCCGATGCCCTCGGCCCGTTCGACCAGCACGTCGCCGGTGGGCGCGTCGCGAACCACCGCGCCGTACCCGGCGGGCCCGGGGTTGCCGCGGGACCCGCCGTCGGCCTCGACGATGACCTTCCCGCCGACCTTCACAGGCCCGACTCCGGCGTCCGCACCATGATCGCCCCGCACTCCTCGCAGGTGAGCACCTCGTCGGCGGCCGAGCCGGCGATCCGGGAGATCGCGCTGCGGTCCAGCTCGATGCGGCACGCGCCGCAGCGGCGGGCCCGCAGCAGCGCGGCGCCGATGCCCTTGTTCTTGCGCACCCGCTCGTAGAGGCCCAGCAGCGGCTCCGGGAACCGCGGCACCAGCTCGACCCGCTCGGCGTCGCGGCGGGCCTGCGTGGTCTCGAGGTCGGCGAGAACCTCGTCGCGCCGTCGGTTAGCGTCGGCCAGCGCCTCCTCGGCCTTCGCGAGCTCGACGCCGGCGTGCTTGCTGTCCATCTCGAGCGCCTCGCGCCGCTCCATCAGCTCGAGCAGGTCGTCCTCGAGCGTGCTCTGCCGGCGCTGCAGCGTCTCCAGCTCGTGCTCGAGGTCGGTCATCTGCTTCGCGGACACCGTGCCGCCGGCGAGCAGCCCGCGGTCGCGGTCCTCGCGGGCGCGCACGGCGTCGATCTCCTTCTCCTGCCGGCGCACCTCGCGGTCCACGTCGGCGAGCGTGGTGTCGCCGGCGACCTGGGCGTCCCGTTTGGCCTGCACCGCCTTCTCGGCCTCGGCGACCTCGGCGAGCTCGGGCAGCGTGCGGCGCCGGTGCTCGACCCGGCCCAGCTCGGCGTCCACGTCGGCGAGCTCGAGGAGGCGGCGCTGCACAGCGGGATCGGCTTTCACCCTGAGAACCTCCACGGATCGGTGCGTCGAGTCGACACGATGACCTCGACCGTACCGCCGAGCACGTCACGCAGGATCGCCGCCGCCTGCTCGCACCACGGCCACTCGCTCGCCCAGTGCGAGACGTCGACGAGCGCGGGCACGTCCGGCGCGGCCAGATGCTCGCTCGCCGGGTGGTGGCGCAGGTCGGCGGTGACGAAGGCGTCCACGCCCGCGCGGGTGGCGGCGTCGAGGTAGCCGTCGCCCGCGCCACCCGAGACCGCGACTGTCCTGATCGGACGCTTCGGGTCGCCGGCGGCGCGCACGCCGCCCGCGGTGGCCGGCAACGCGGCCGCGACCCGCTTGACGAACGTCTCGAACGGCTCGGCGTCGGGCAGCTCGGCGATCCGCCCGATGCCGGTCCGGCCGTCCGGGTTGGGCGCCAGCGGGCCGACGGGGGTGAGCCCGAGCGCTTCGGCGAGGGCGTCGGAGACCCCGGGCTCGGCGGAGTCGGCGTTGGTGTGCGCGCAGAACAGGGCCGCGCCACCGCGAACGAGCCGGTGCACGAGGCCGCCCTTCGGCGTGCTCGCCGGCACGCCGTGCACGCCACGCAGCAGCAGCGGGTGGTGTGCGACGACCAGCTCCGCGTCCACTTCCAGCGCCTCGTCCACAGTGGACTCGACGGGGTCGACGCAGACCAGGATGCGGCTCACCCGCTCGGCCGGGTCGCCGCAGACGAGCCCGACCGCGTCCCACGACTCGGCCAGTTCGGGCGGGTACGCGGTCTCGAGAACCTCGACGACGTCCCTGACCGTCGTCATGTCGAGACCTCCGCGGTGAGCTCCGCCCGCAGCGCGTCGACCAGCAGTGCGGTGCGGGCGGGTTCCCGGACCGCCACCCGGAGGTGGTCGCCGGTCAGGCCGGGGAACGTGTCGCCGCGGCGGACGGCGATGCCGCGGCGGCGCAGGCCCTCGCGGACCCGGGCGCCGTCGCGCACCCGCAGCAGCAGGAACGGCGCCGCGGCCGGCTGGTGGACCTCGACGCCGGGCAGCGCGGCGAGCGCGGTGGCGAGGTG
>NZ_JBOHGA010000048.1:0-34438 GCF_050699915.1 Actinophytocola sp. | reverse complement strand
GGACTACGCCGCCCGCGCCGCGGCACTCGGCGCCGACCCGCGCGCGGCCGCCGACGCGGTGCTCGCGGCCTGGCCGGTGGATGTGCGGGACCAGACTCCGGCGGTCCGCTCCTCATGGCACGATCTCTGAGTACAGGCCGGTGCCTGTCCGAGGGGAGAGACGCGTGACGACGGCAACCGAGCAGCAGCATCTCGCCGGTCCGTTGTCGGCCGCGGTGGCCAACCTGTGCACCCGGCTGCAGCCGCAGGTCTCCGCGCGCACCGCCGCGGGGTTCCGCGAGGTGCTGCGCCGGCTCTCCGCGCCGCTGCAGGTCGCCGTCGCCGGGCGGATCAAGTCGGGCAAGTCGACGCTCGTCAACGCGCTGATCGGGCGCCGGGTCGCGCCCACCGACGTCGGCGAGTGCACCCGACTCGTCACCCGCTTCCAGTACGGCACCGTCGATCGGGTGGAGCTGATCTTCACCGACGGCCGCAAGCAGGTGCTGCCCTTCGACGCCGGCGGCATGATCCCGAACGACCTCGAGGTGGACTTCGAGAAGGTCTCGCACCTGGAGGCCTACCTGACCAACGCCGTCCTGCGCGACCTCACGGTGATCGACACCCCCGGCCTCGGCTCGCTGGACGACGCCTCGGTCAAGCGCACCGAGCAGCTGCTCGGCGCCGCCAAGCACCGCAAGTCGGAGGAGGACGAGGCGGACGGCGAAGCGGGCGACGACGACGATCTCGACCCGACCTCGCGCAACGCCGTGGCCGGCGCGGAGGCCGTGCTGTACGTCGTCACCCAGGGCGTGCGCGCCGACGACCAGCAGGCGCTCGCCGCGTTCACCGCCGCGACCGCCAGCCGCGAGGCCGGCCCGGTCAACGCCATCGCCGTGCTCAACAAGGCGGACACGATCATGCCCGAGTCGGTCACCGGCTCGGACGGTGACGTGTGGAAGGCCGCGAGCCTGCTCGCCGAGAAGCAGGCGCAGTCGCTCAAGCCGCGGGTGGCCGACGTCATCCCGGTCATCGGGCTGCTGGCCGAGTCCGCCGAGTCCGGCGGGTTCACCTCCGCCGACGCGGACGCGCTGCGCTCGCTGTCCAAACTGGACGATGCCACCTGGGAGACGATGTTGATGTCCGCGGACATCTTCGCCACCTGGGAGTGCGAGATCCCGAGCGGGACTCGGACCCGGCTGCTGGAGAAGCTCGACCTCTACGGCGTACGCGTCGCGGTCGACGCGCTGCGGGCCGACCCCGAGCTCACCGCCGGGTCGCTGCGCCGCTCGCTGCTCAACGCCTCCGGTCTCGCCGGCGTGCGGGGCCGGCTCGACGCGGTGTTCCGCGCCCGGGCCGACGGCATCAAGGCGGCCGCCGCGCTCGCGTCGGTCACCGCGCTCGCGCACGCGTCCGGCGACCCGGGCGAGCGTCAGCGGGTGCACGACGCCATCGAGGTGCTGCTCGCCAAGCCGGAGGCACACCAGCTGCGGCTGCTCGAGGCGCTCACGCTCGTCACGTCCGGCGCGGTGGCGATGCCCGAGGACCTGGCCGAGGAGGTGCTGCGGGTCGGCAGCAGCGCGGACGTCGGCGAGCAGCTCGGGCTCAAAGGCCGCCCGCACAAGGAACTGTCCGCGTACGCTCTCGAGCGGGCCGGCTGGTGGCGGTCGTTCGCGTCGTTCGGTGCCACTCCCGCGCAGAGCCGGGTCGCGCACGTCGTGCACCGCGCGTACTTCCTGATCTGGCAACAACTTCGCGAGCAGGCGGGGTGAGTGGTAAATGGCTTCCTGGTTCAAGCGCGGCAAGGACGGCGCTGACCCGACCGACTCTGCGGAGTCGACCATCGAGGTCAAGGCGTCCGTGATCGCCGAGGCCGCGCGGGCGGGACAACCGGCCGGCATCGCCGCCGACGGGCTGGTCAGCGGCGGCGACTTCGTGCCGGACGCGCCGGTCGAGCCGATCCCGCTCCCGGACGGCCGGCTGGACCAGGTGCTCGCCGAACGCAGGTCCCTGGTGCAGCTCTGCCTCTACGCCCTCGACCGGGCGAAGAGCTCGGGTGTGGTCGAACGACTCGAGGAGGGGCTGTCCGGCGTCGGCGTCACGGCGCTGCGCCCGGACGGGGTCCGCTTCGACCCGGCGTTCCACGAGGCCGGCGGCACCGTGGCGACCACCGACGAGACGCTCGACGGGCTGGTCGCGGAGACCGAGGTCGTCGGCTTCGCCGATCGGGGCGAGGTACTGCGGGTGCCGGTCGTGACCGTCTACAGCAAGGCGGCTCAGTGAGTGCCCCGGCCAAGCCGCTGTCCCTGCCCAAGCAGGTCGCCCAGGCGCGCGAGCAACTGCTGAAGGTGCTGCGCGAGTCCGACGAGGACTCGGCGAAGTGGGTCGAGGAGATCCGGGCCAAGCGCAAGGCGAAGCCGTCCACGGTCGTGGTCGGCGAGACGAACCGGGGCAAGAGCTCGCTGGTCAATGCCCTGCTCGGGCAGCCCGGTCTGTCCCCTGTGGACGCGGACGTGGCCACCGCGACGTACCTGGTGTTCGGCCACGCGGAGACGTGGGAGGCGCGGGCCTGCTACCCGGGCCAGCTCGCGCCGGTGCCGGTGAACATCGGCGAGCTGACCCACTGGGTGTCCGCCGCGCACCAGCTGCCGCCCGGCGAGCTGCCGCCGCGCTACGTCGAGGTGGACGGCCCGGTGGAGCTGCTGTCGAAGCTGTCCATGGTGGACACTCCAGGGGTCGGCGGGCTCGACTCGGTGCACGGCGAGCTGGCCGCCGAGGCGGCCGCGTCGGCGACCGCACTGCTCTTCGTGGTGGACGCCTCGGCACCGTTCACGCTCGGCGAGCTCAACTTCCTGGCCAACGTGGGCGAGCGGGTCGAGACGATCGTGTTCGCACTGTCCAAAGTGGACCAGTATCGGGGCTGGCGGCAGGTGCTCGAGGCCGACCAGGCGCTGCTCGTCGAGCACGCGCCCCGGTTCGCCGGCGCCACCTTCTACCCGGTGTCCGCGCGGATGCACGACATGGCGAGCAAGGCGCCCAACGCGGAGGCGGCCGCCATGCTGCGCGAGCGCTCCGGCGTCGACACGCTGCGAACCGCGCTCGCCGACCTGCTCAGCGGCCGGTCGATCATGCTGACCGAGGCCAACACGATGCGCGCGCTGTCGACCGCGCTGAGCGAGCTGCACGTCAAGCTCGAGTCCGAGCGGCGGGCGCTGTCCACCGGCGAGGAGGAGGCCGAGTCGCTGCGCGCCCGCAAGGAGGAGCTGACCGGCGAGCGGCGCTCGTCCACCAAGGGCTGGCAGGTCCGGATGCGCAGCGAGGTGCAGCGTGCCCGGCTGGAGAACAACCACGAGGTCGCCCGCCAGATGCGCGACCTGCAGTCGTGGTTCCGGCAGGCGATCGACTCCGCGGACCGGGAGATGCTGCCTTCGCTGCCGGCCCAGGTCGACGCCGCCATGCAGATGGTGTCCGGCCGGATCGGCGCCTCGGTCAACGCGCGGCTGAACCGGGTGACCGAGACCGTGCTGGCGGACCTGTTCTCGGCCGACGAGCTGGCGATGATCCGCGCGCAGTTCGCCCGGGCCGGCCACCCGCCGGTCGTGCTGCGCCCGCCGGAGCGGCGGCAGCCGACCACCGAGGACAAGCTGCTGGTGTTCACCGGCGCCACCGGTGGTCTCGGCGCCGGTTCGATGCTGGCCAGGTTCATCCCCGGGATCGGCGGCGCGGCAGCGGGAGTGAGCGTCGGCGCGAGCCTGCTCGCCCTGGCCCCGGTCGCGGTCATCGGCCTCGGCGCCGGCTGGTGGCTGCAGCGCACGCGCAAGCACACCGCGGACAAGCAGCACATGAAGCAGTGGCTGTCCGAGTCGATCCTGGACGCGCGGTCCACTTTGGATCAACTGGTGTCCGAGCAGCTGATCGAGGCGGAGTCCCAGCTCGCGCTCGCGCTCGACGAGGCGCTCGGCAAGCGCATCGCGGGCATCGAGGAAGAGCTCCGCGAGGTGGACAAGGCATTACGACTCGACGCCTCCGAGCGCTCCAAGCGGCTGGGCGTGGTAAACAAGCGCCTGACCGAGGTCGGCGCCGGACGGGACCGCGCGGAGAAGCTCCTCGCCAGCATCCGCACGGTCCGGGACCGCGCCTGAAGGCGCCGGGAACCGGACGGGCTCACGGCCAGTCAGAGTCACACGCAACAAGGCACCAGGACTTTCCAAGAGGGGGCAACCCGTGTACGTGGATGACGAGACCTCGACCGACGACACCTCGACCACCGACACCGACACCGCCGGCCAGGACGAGCTGACCGTCGAGGTCGACGGCGAGGACTACGAGGTCGAAGAGAACTACGACATGGACGGCGACGGCGCCAACGACACCGCCGTGGTCGAGACCGAAGACGGGATCATGGCGTACGCGGACACGGACGGTGACGGCACCGCGGACGTCGCGGTGCAGTACGACGACCAGGGCAACGTCGTGGCGGGGGCCGAGTACGACGCGACCACGGGCGAGTGGCAGGAAGAGAGCGTCGACACGCTGCCGACGCCGACGGGGGACGGCGCCGACGACTCGACCGGCTCGACCGACACGGACACCAGCGACCCCACGGACGCGTCGGACACCACCGACACGACCGACACCACGGACACGGACACGACCTCGGCCGAGGGCGACATCAGCGTCGACATGCCGGGCGAGGACGTCGACGCCGGCCCGGCCACCTACGACACCGACGGCGACGGCACCAACGACACCGCGGTCGTCACCGACACCGACGGCACGACCTACGCCTTCACCGACACGGACGGCGACGGCTCGGCCGACCAGGCCGTCGTGATCGAGTCCGACGGCGACGTGACCGTGGCCGCGCACACCGGCACCGACGAGTGGACCGTCACCGAGGAGGGCCACATCAACCCGGACGGTACGTACGAGTCGGAGAGCACCGGCTCGGGCACCGGTTCGGACACGGGCACCGACTCCGGCTCCACCGACTCCGGTGCCGGCTCGGACGCGGTCTGGGCCGAGCGCTGATCGAACCCGCGTCTCGTCACAACTGAACGACGATCGATCCCGGCGGGCGTTCGACGCCGGGATCGATCGTGTGTGAGGCGGTCCACTCGTACGATTGTGTGCTGAATCGATTCCCGAATCGGTCTTGTGAGAGAGCCGACACGTCAGGACTCGGTTAGCTGCCGTTCATCTGGTTAACCTCTTTACATTCCAACGCGGCAAACCCGTCCGAAGCCCGGGCGGGGCGTTTGCCGTTCTTCAGGACGTCGATGTCCAGATCATGGACGACGGCGTCCTGATTGGCTTTCGGCGTCAGTCAGGAGACGAGATGACGGCAGTGGCAATCCCGGGTGTGGACAACGCACCGACAACGCACGAGCGACTCCTGTCCTGGGTCCGCGAGGTGGCGGAGCTGACCACGCCGGACGAAGTGGTCTGGGTCGACGGCTCCGACGCGGAGTGGACCCGGCTGACCGACGAGCTGGTCGAGGCTGGCACCTACACGCGCCTGGCGAAGAAGCCGAACTCCTTCTGGGCCGCCTCCGACCCCGACGACGTCGCGCGGGTCGAGGAGCGCACGTTCATCTGTTCGGTCGACCCCGCCGACGCCGGCCCGACCAACAACTGGACCGACCCCGCCGAGATGAAGGCGACCATGACCGAGCTGTACCGCGGCTCGATGCGTGGACGCACGATGTACGTGATCCCGTTCTGCATGGGACCGCTGTCCGCCGACAAGCCGATGCTGGGCGTGGAGATCACCGACTCCGCCTACGTCGTGACGTCGATGAAGATCATGACGCGGATGGGCACGCGGGTCCTGGAGAAGTTCTTCGACGACGCGGGCAACGAGCGCGACTTCGTGCCGGCCCTGCACTCTGTCGGCAAGCCGCTCGAGCCCGGTGAGCGGGACACGGCGTGGCCGTGCAACGAGACCAAGTACATCAGCCACTTCCCCGAGTCCCGGGAGATCTGGAGCTACGGCTCGGGCTACGGCGGCAACGCGCTGCTCGGCAAGAAGTGCTACTCGCTGCGGATCGCCTCGGTGATCGGCCGGGACGAGGGCTGGCTCGCCGAGCACATGCTGATCCTGAAGCTGATCTCGCCGGAGCAGAAGGTCTACTACGTCGCCGCGGCCTTCCCGAGCGCGTGCGGCAAGACCAACCTCGCGATGCTCCAGCCGACCATCCCGGGCTGGAAGGTCGAGACGCTCGGCGACGACATCGCATGGATGCGCTTCGGCGACGACGGCCGGCTGTACGCGGTCAACCCCGAGGCCGGCTTCTTCGGCGTCGCCCCGGGCACCGACTGGCACACCAACCCGAACGCGATGCGCACCATCGAGCACGGGAACTCGCTGTTCACCAACGTCGCGCTGACCGACGACGGTGACATCTGGTGGGAGGGCATGGGTGAGCCGCCGGCACACCTGACCTCGTGGAAGAAGCGCGACTGGACGCCGGATGCCGACGAGCCATCGTCGCACCCGAACTCGCGGTACTGCACGCCGATGTCGCAGTGCCCGATCCTCGCGCCGGAGTGGGACGACCCGAAGGGCGTGCCGATCTCGGCGATCTTCTTCGGCGGCCGCCGGGCGAACACGATCCCGCTGGTCACCGAGTCGCGCGACTGGCAGCACGGCACCTTCATGGGCGCCACGCTGTCGTCGGAGACCACGGCCGCGGCCAAGGGCAAGGTCGGCGTCGTCCGGCGCGACCCGATGGCGATGCTGCCGTTCATCGGCTACCACGCCGGTGACTACTTCCAGCACTGGATCGACACCGGCAAGCGCGCCGACGCGGACAAGCTGCCGAAGATCTTCTACGTGAACTGGTTCCGCCGGGACTCCGACCGCAAGTTCCTGTGGCCGGGCTTCGGCGAGAACTCCCGCGTGCTGAAGTGGGCCATCGAGCGCATCGAGGGCAAGGCGGCCGCGAAGGAGACGCCGATCGGCTACGTGCCGACCGCCGAGGACCTGGACCTGTCCGGTCTGGACGCCTCGCCGGCGGAGATCGAGGCTGCGCTGCAGGTCGACGTGGACGAGTGGCGCGAGGAGGTGCCGATGATCGAGGAGTGGTTCGCGAAGATCGGCGAGAAGCTCCCGACCGTGCTGCGCGCCGAGCTGGAGGTCCTCAAGCAGCGACTCGGCTGAGGTTTGGTATCGATCGGGGGGATCACTGTGACAGTGGTCCCCCCGATTTTCTGCAAGTTGCATCATGGTTCACGGGTGGTGGCGTCGGCACTGTACGTAGCGCAGGAATCGTGGGAGGGCGGGGCCATGTGCGAGTCAGGCAGGTGCGACAGGTGGACCTGGCGGCTGTCGGGTTACGACGACCGCGTGCACGCCTTCGTGAGCGAGGAGCGCCCGGCGAGCTTCGTCGAGGCGGCGTGCAGCCACAGCGTGCCGATCGACAAGCTCGCGAGGTCGCACACGGGTTCCCGGTGCCTGGCGTGCCTGTTGATCGTGGGCGACCACCTGGCCGAGCATCACCAGATGGGTGCCTGGCGCTAGTTGTCCACGAGAGTTGTCCACAGCTTGTGGACAAAGCTGTGCACAGCCTGTGGGGACCGGCGTGGCTCGGAAGGCGTTGTCGACGTGGTGGCCAGCTGACGGACAGGTCTCGTTAACCCGGCCGTGACCGTGTTGTCCACAGCGGCCGGTCCGCCGGTGGACTTCACCCGGTCGGATGGCTCACGCAGCGGTCGAGCTGGCGTTCGAGGAACCGGCGGGTGGGCGTGGAGATCCGCTTGGTGAGCGCCGTGCGGTAGTAGCCGGCGGCGGTGTCCGGCCGGCCGGACCGCAGCCAGAGCGCACCGAGGACGGCGGGGAGCAGGTGGTAGTCGCGCAGGGCGGGCTCGTGTTCGAGCCGCTCGAGCTCCCGGTGGTCGAGGTCTCCGGCCATGGCGGCGGCGATGGCCCGGTTCAGCGCGGCGACCGGGGACGGCTTGAGGGCGAGCAGGTCGTCGTAGAGGGCGACGATCCGCGCCCAGTCGGTGTGCTCGACGTCGGGTGCCATGGTGTGGCACAGGGCGATGGCGGCCTCGACGTGGAAGGCGGACCGCTCGTCTCCGGTGCATGAGCTGCCGAACAGCCGCGTCCCCTCGGCGATCATGCCCCGGTCCCAGCGACTCCGATCCTGGTCGGCCAGCAGCAGGATGTCGCCCCGCGGGTCGGTCCGCGCGCCCAGCCGGCTGCCCTGTAGCAGCATCAGGGCGAGCAGCGCGCGCGTCCGGGGCAGGTCGGTGCGGTCGTCCGCGCGGAGCAGCCGGCACAGCCGGACCGCCTCGCCGCACAGCTCGCCGCGGACCGCGCTGTCCCCCTCGACGGCGTCGTAGCCGGCGTCGAAGAGCAGGTAGAGGACGGCGAGCACGCTGTCCACACGGGACTGGTCGACCTCGAGCGGGACCGGGTTCTCCCGCAGCCACCGCTTGGCGCGCACCAGTCGCTGCGCGACCGTGGCCGGCTGGGCGAGCAGCGCCGCGGCGATCTCGTCGACCCCGAGCCCGCCCACGGTCTTAAGCGTGAGCACCACCTGCGAGGCGACGGGCAGCCCCGGGTGGCAGCACAGGAACATCAGCGCGAGCTCGTCGTCGGTCCCGGGCACGTCGGCACGCTCGGGCAGGGCGAGCAGCGGCAGCTTGGCCCGGGCGACCTCGTCGTGGCGAACCCGGTCGAGCGCGGTGTTGCGGGCCACGTGGAACAGCCAGCCGGCGGGGTTGTCGGGCACGCCGGTGTATGGCCACCGCTGCAGCGCACGCAGCAGCGCCTCCTGCACGGCCTCCTCGGCGAGGTCGAGCCGGGCCGGCCCCAGCGTGCGGGCGAGGGTGGCCACGATGCGCCCGGACGTGTGCCGGAACAGCTGCTCGACGACTTGGTTCGGCCGGCCCGCCGCGCCCTCCCGCCCGGCGGCGGGAGGGCGGTCGGGACTCGGCATCAGGGCTCGCAGCCCTGCTCGCCGATCTTGCGGACCTCGATCGAGCCGAAGTCCAGGTGCGGGTGGCTGGAGAAGATCTTCTCCGCCTCGTCGAGGTCGCTCGCCTCGATCGAGATGAACCCGCCGAGGATCTCGGTCCCCTCGACGAACGGCCCGTCGGTGACGTCGAGGCCACCCCCACCGCCACCGCGCCGTACCACCCGGCCGCGGTAGGAGAGCCCGCCGCCGCCCGGTGGGTTGCCGGCCCGCTCGAGGTCCTCGCCCCACCGCAGGTAGCGCTCCAGGGTCCGCTGCGCCTCGTCCGGGCTCAGGTGGCTCTGCGCGTCCTCGGTCCCCCGCAGGAACCCGACGAAGTTGGGCATGTCCGCCTCCTCTGTGTCCTAGGTGACTGTCGTAGGTGACCCGTAGACGGCCACCCCGCCAGGAAATCGACACCGTCTTCGAAGAAATCGTGCGCCGTTGTCGATCCGGCTCGAACCCGCTCGACCAATGGGTGAGACCCAACGGATTCGAGGAGCCCGAGATGATCGTGGAAGCCGCCACCCCGGCCGACGTGCGGACCGCCGTGTCGACCGCCCGCGAGCTGGACCTGCCGTTCACGGTGTTCGCCACCGGCCACGGCGGACCGCTGCCCGACCGCGAGGACGTCGTCGTGGCCACCACCTCCCGGCTGGGCGGTGTGCTGGTCGACCCGGACCGGCGTACCGCGCGGGTCGCGCCCGGCGCCCGCTGGGCCGACGTGATCGCGGCCGCCGCGCCGTTCGGCCTGGCCCCGCTGTCCGGGACCTCACCGACGGTCGGCGTGATCGGCTACACGCTCGGCGGTGGCATGGGCTGGCTGTCCCGGCGGCACGGGTACGCGGCCGACAGCGTGGTGCGGGCGGAGATCGTGACCGCGGACGGCGAACTGCGCACGGTGTCCGCCGACCGCGACCCGGACCTGTTCTGGGCGATCCGCGGCGGTGGCGCCAACTTCGGCGCGGTGACCGGGCTCGAGTTCCGGCTGTACCCGGTCGCCACCGTGCACGCCGGCGTGGCCACGTTCCCGTTGGAGCGCGCCGCCGACCTGCTCGCGTTCTACCGCGACGCGGCGGCCGGCCTGCCCGACGAGCTGACCGCGAACATCGTGCTCACCAAGGACTCCGTGGCCATCCGCGGCATGTACGCGGGCTCGGCGCAGGACGCCCGGTGCGCGCTCGCGCCGCTGTTCCGGGTGGCCGGCGCCCCGATCGCCGACGGCTGGCGTGACCTGCCCTACACCGACAGCGGCACGGTCGGCGGCACCGCGCCGCGCAACTTCAACCTGCTGGCCGACCTGCCGGACCAGGTCATCGAGGCGGCCGTCGACGCGGTGCGCGGCGACGCGAACGCCGTCGAGGTGCGCCACTGGGGCGGCGCGCTGGCCCGGCCTGCCGCCGACGCGGGCCCGATCGGTCACCGCGACTTGCCGTTCTCGGTGGTCGTCGACGGGCCGGCGCAGGACGCCGCGCCGATCGCCGCGCACGCCACCGGCGGGTCGTTCCTCAACTGGCTGCACGACCCGGCCCGGACGCACACCGCGTACACCTCGGCCGACTACGCGAGGCTGCGCGCGGTCAAGCTGGCCTACGACCCGGACAACGTGTTCGGGCTGGCCAAGAACATCGCGCCGGCAGTCCGCGAGGCGGCGCGGCTGGGCGCCTGAGAGCGTCGGTGCCGCGGGTACGGTGTGCGACGTGGCCGAGGATGTGAGCAGGTTTCCTGTCGTCGAGCACGACGAGCTGCCCGACGATCTCCGGGAGCGGATCGCCGTCATCGCGGAGAAGTCCGGGTTCGTGCCCAACGTCTTTCGGGCGCTCGGGCACCGGCCGGCGGAGCTGCGGGCGTTCCTGGACTACCACGATGCCGTGATGGAGCGGGAGTCCGGGCTGAGCAAGGCCGAGCGCGAGCTGGTCGTGGTGGCCACGTCCGGGGCGAACAGCTGCACGTACTGCGTGGTGGCGCACGGTGCGATCCTGCGCATCCGCGCCAAGGACGCCCAGCTCGCCGACCGGGTGGCGACCAACCCGTGGACGGTCGAGCTCACCGAGCGGCAGCGCGCGATCGTCGACCTGGCGCTCGCGCTCGCCGTGGATCCGGCCACGTTCAGCTCCGAGGACCTGGACGCCGCCCGCGACGCCGGCCTCACCGACGAGGAGGTCTGGGACGTCGGCGCGATCACCGCGCTCTTCGCGCTGTCCAACCGGATCGCGCACCTGACGGCGCTTCGGCCCAACGACGAGTTCTACCTGATGGGCCGGCTACCGCGCGGCTAGCTCGAGCCGCCAGGTCTGCCCGGTCAGCCGCTGCCCGAACCGCTCGGCGGTGTCCTCCTCGACGAGGTCGAAGCCGGCCCGTTGGTAGATCCGCCGCGCCGGCTCGAGGACGGAGACCGTCCACAGCTCGATCGCCTCGTACCCGGCCGCCCGCGCGAAGCGGACGCACTCGTCGACGAGGACCGTGCCGACGCCGGCGCCGCGCGCGCTCGGCTCCACGTGCAGCAGCCGCAGCTTGGCGGTCCGGTCGTCCTGGCGTACGCAGAAGACCGCACCGACCCGTTCGCCGTACAGCTCGGCGATCCACGCGGCCTCGCCCCGCGGGTCGTGCTCGTCGAGGTAGCCGGCGACGATCCGCGCGACGAGCGCCTCGTAGGAGGAGTCCCAGCCGTGCTCCTCGGCGTAGAGCACGCCGTTGCGCGCGACCACCCAGCCGTAGTCGCCGGCCGCGGGCGGGCGCAGCCGCACCTCCGGGCGGGCGTCGGCACTGGCCAGCCGCCGCCGGATCATGTCCATGGCGTCGACCAGGCGCTGCTGCTCGTCGTCGGTGAGCCCGCCGAGCAGCGAGCGGATCTGCGCCACCGACTTGGTGTCGAGCACCCGGAAGGTGTCCCGTCCCTTGCTGGTGAGCCGGATCAGCTGCCGCCGCGCGTCCGACGGGGACCGCTCCCGCCGCACCAGCCCGCCGTCGGAGAACCGCGCGAGCAGCCGGCTCAGGTACCCGGCGTCGAGCCCGATGGCCCGCCGCAGCTCCGCGACTTCGGTCTCGTCCCGCTGTCCGAGCTCGAACAAGACCCTTGCCTCGGTCAATGAGTAGGGAGTGCTGAGCAGGTGTCCGTTGAGCGCGCCGAGGAACTTCGTGTAGCTCCGGTTGAACGCGCGGACGGTCGAGACTCGCTCTACCGGCACATTGGTGCGCATCGGCGACACCTCGTTTCCCGTGAAACAATTACTTGACGAGGTCAAGTATATGCCTCAGTGCCGGTGGGTGTTGTCCGGCTGGTCCGGATCGCCGGGGTGCTCGAACCCCGGCGCCAGCCGAACCCGCGCCGCGGTGCGCCCGGCCAGCCAGATGGTGAACCCGCGGCGCCGGGCGGCCGACAGGAGCCGGGCGGCGATCTCCGACGCCACCTCGGCCGGCGGTCGCACCCGGGCCGGTCGCACCTCGACGACCTCCAGGGTGTGCCAGCCCGACGGATCCCGGACGGGGCCGACGACCTCGCCCGGTCGGGCGGCGAACACGGCCTTCTCGACGGGCCCGGTCAGCTCGCCGCGCCGCAGCGTCCGAAGCGGTTCCCGCACGACCCGCTCCTCGGGCACCCGGTGGCACTCCGGGTTGTTCCGGTAGTAACGCTCGACCTCGTCGGCCGGCACCGACACCTCCGCCGTAACCGCCGCGAACACCGCCCGTGCCGCCGCGCTCCTGGTCAGCAGCTCGGCGGCCACGCTCCCCAACCCCAGCAACGCCGACCGGTCCGGGGCCAGCTCAACCAACGCCGGCGCACTCGTCGTGGCCAGCCCGCGCGCCGCCGCCTCCGCCGCGACCAGCCGCTCGGCGACCACCACCTGCACGAGCCACCGCCGCAGCTGCCGGCCCTCCTGGCTCCCCGCCCGCGGCAGGGTCGCCGCCACCGGACCGCGCCGCAGCCCGGCCTCCAGACGGTCCACATCGGACACGTCGACCGGCGCGTCGCCGACCCACGCCACGGTCGTTCTCATGCCAGGACCTCGAGCGGCACCGCCGGCGAGTACAGCAGCCGACCGGCGCCCACCACCCTGACCAGCGCCCACCAGCGGCCGGGCGGTGTCCACGGCGGCGGCTCGACGTCGAAGGCCAGCTCGACCTCGCCGCCCGCGGGCAGCTCCGCGCCGAGCGATCGCGGGCCGACGCACTCCCACGTCCCCCACGGGCTGATCACCGCCGCCTCCACCGCGATCGGTGCGGCCGCCCCGGACACCACTCGCACCGCGAGCCGCTCCCGCGTGCCGGCCCGCACCCGCACCGGCGCCGGGTCGGCCGCGAAGCGGAGCAGGTCCCCGGCCGGCGAGCCGACGGTCAGCACCGCCACGTCCTCGACGACCTGGCCCCAGCTCGGCGGCAGTCCCGCGGCGGCCGCCGGCTTCAACAGGGCCCGCACCGGATGGCGGCCGGCGACTGCGTCGGCGGGCGCCGTCACCGTCACCTCGATCGACAGGTGGCCGCCCGGCGGCAGGCCGAACGGCACCTCGGGCACGTCGACCGTCCACCCGGGCGGCGGCACGAGCCGGACGACCCCGTGCAGGTCGGCGTCCGTGCAGTCCGAGGCCACCGTCAGGCGAAGCGGAACGGACCCGCCCGGGGTGACGTCCACCCGCGTCGGGTCCAGGTGTGCCGCGAGCGGCAGCCCGCCCAGCGGGGCCGGGCCGCGGTTGTGCAGCCAGTACTTCGCGTACAGCGGCTGCGCCGGCTCCGCCTCCGCACCCAGCGCCGGACCGTCCACAGTGGAGTGCGCAGTGGAGTCGACGACCGGCGTGGCGAGCACGGTCACCGCGTCGGACGGGTCCACCTCGATCGCGTCGAGCGTCGCGCCCGGCTCCTCCAGCAGGTTCGCCGACCACAGGTCGGCCAACCGCACGACGTCGGACTCGAGCCGTGCGGCCGCCGCCGAGTCCGCACCGACGAGTCGCACCGCGATCCGCCGGCGCGGGTCGACCGCCGCGGCGGAACCGGAGACCAGCGGGTTCCCGGCCGCCTTGACCACCGCCAGCCGCGCTCCCTCAGCCCGCAACAGCGAGCCGGACGCGGGCAGCGAAGGCTCTGTGGTCGGCGAGGCGAGCACCGCGTGCAGCGGACGGCTGAACTCCGCGCTCGTGGCCGCGATCCCGGCGGACCGCCAGTCACCCGAGCCCGCCGCCAGCGCGTACCGGAACTCGTGTGTCCAGTGCTGCAGCTGGAAGCTCGACCCGTCCGGCACCGTCCGTCGCGGCGGGTCGACCCAAACCCCGGACGGCCAGCCCGTGCACGACCGCAGCAGCGAGGTGTGCAGCGTCCCGGCCGCGTCCACGGCGAAGCCCGGCAGCCCGCGGTTGAGCACCGCCACGGTCCGCCCGTCGTACGGCGGCTGGCCGGGATCGCCGGCGCCGACCTCGACGACGTGGTCCACCAGATCGTCCACAATGGACTTCACGAGCGCCGGCAGGTCCGCCCGCGACGCCGACAGCACGAGGACGCCCAGCGCGCCGGCGTCGCAGGTCGGCGCTCGGGCGCCACACCTCCTCGAGCGGCTTGTCCGGCGGCACCCAGTGCACGCCGGGCTCGAGGCCGTCTGCCACCGAAGCCGTGAACGGGTTCGTCTCCGCGTCGCCCAACGCGATCCGCACGTCCGGCAGGTTCGAGTCGACGTCGAGGTCGCCGTAGCGCGTGCCGTCCGCCGAGGACACCGTCGACGTCACGCCCGACCGGGCCAGCGCCACGGCCAGCGAGCGGGCCAGCGGCGCGCCGTCGGCCAGTGAGGGCACCACGATCTCCGCGACGCCGACCGGCCGCAGCGCCCCGTCGGCCAGCCGCAGCGCCGCCGCGGAGGAGAGCCCGAACCAGGTGTGCGCCGGGTTGTCCAGCGTCCACGGGTGCTCCGCCGAGTCCACGTCGATCAGCCCGAAACCACGGCCCACCACGGCGTTCCCGACCTCGCTCACCGGCAGCGCACCCGGCACCGGGCACGGCCAGCGCACCCGCAGCAGCTGGTCGGAGCCGGTGAACTCGTCGACCGTCGTGGTGGCTTCGACCCGGTCGACGCCCTCCCACACGGTGATCGTCTGCGTGTACCGCACGGATGCGACCTCGCCGGACACCGTCACCCGCTCCCCGAGCGGCCCGCGCTCGACGACCGCGTTCGCCGGCCCCGACGCCGACGTCGCGACCGGTCCCTTCGGCAGGAGGTGCCACGGGCCCTCGCCGAACGTCGGGTGGTCGGCGTATTCCTCGTAGACCGCGAGCTCGTTGCCGACCCGGCCCTCGGCGATCAGCTCCCGGCCGTCGTCGAGCAGGCTCGCCACGCCGCCGCCGCGCTCGGGGTCGACCGTGACCCGGAAGCGACTCGACGCGGCGGTCACCCCGTCGACCGGTACCCAGCCTTGATCGTCCCGTGTGGACGGACGGAGCCGGTAGGCGCGCCAGCCGAGCGGCGGCACGTCGACCGCCCGGAACGTCACCGAGTGCCCGTCGTGCTCCACGAGAGCGGGCAGCGAGTCGCCGGCCTCGTCGAGCACGTCGACGCCCGGCAGCGGTTCGGCGAGGCGCACGGTCACCAGGTCGGTGCGGGCGTGGTCGAGCGAGTTCCACACGACGACCGATGTTCCCTCGCCGGGCACCTCGACCCGGTCGGACAGCACGGACAGCGCCTGGTCCCGGACGTCGGCGGCGAGGTCGTGCGCGTCCCGCCAACTGGTCAACAGGTCGAGGTAGACCTGATCGGACTCGGAGCCGGTGAAACCGTCGTGGTGCGCCCCGTACGCGAGCTGCACCCAGGCCTTCGCGAGCGCGGCGTCCGGGTAGGGCGAGCCGGCGCGCAGCCCGGCGAACACCGCGAACGCCTCGGCCTCGAGCGCGGCGACCTCGGCGGCGCGCTGGGCCTGCTTGGTGTCGATGTAGGAGACGTCCTTGCCGGTGTAGATCGGGTTCATGTCCCTGGTCTGCGGCGTCGGCTGCTCGCCGCGCTCGGCGAGCTCGGCCCGGACGGCGGCGAAGAAGTCGCGCGGCAGTGAGCAGACGAACCGCGGCCACACGTAGCGGCGGGCCCAGTCGTGGTGCACGTCGGTGATCCACTTGTTGGGCGGGGTGTAGTCGCCGCCGACCGGCAGCATCACCTGCCGGGTGGTGGCGACCTTCTTGAGACCATGGAACAGCGCGTACGCGGCCTCGCCCGCGGCATGCAGGTCGGGTGCGGAGTCCATGGCCCAGCCGGAGCCGTAGTGGTCGGTCATGTAGGACGTGAGCAGGCCGCGTCCGGACGGCGAGACCCACTCGAACTCGCTGGGGAACTGCATTCGAGTCGGGTCGCCCTCGCCGATCATCGGGCCCCACTGGTGGAACGGCCCGCGGGCCCAGGAGGTCGAGGTCAGGCCGGTGTCGGCGGCGAAGCCGGGAAACGCGGGGTCGTGTCCGAACGCGTCGAGCTGCCAGGCGGTGGCGGGCTCGCCGCCGAGGACGTCGCGCTGGAAGCCCATGCCGTGGACGAAGTTGCGGATCGTCGTCTCGGGGTCGGTGAGGTTGGTGTTGGGCTCGTTGTAGGTGCCGCCCATGACCTCGATGCGGCCCTGCGCCATGAGCCGGCGCAGCACGGCGCGGTCCGCGGGATAGGTGTCCCAGTAGGGCTTGAGGTAGTCGACCTCGGCGAGCACGAACTTGTAGGCCGGCTCGGCGAGCGCGAGGTCGAGGTGCGCGCGGACGAGGTCGAAGCCGGCGAGCTGGCGTGCGCCGCGGTGCGAGCTGGGGAAGTCGAGCTCGTCCCAGGCGATGGTGTAGGCGGCCTGGGTGTTCCACCAGACGGGGTCGTAGTGGAAGTGGCTGACCAGGTGCATGGTCCACCCCGGCTCGGCGACCTCCAGGTCGAAGTCGACCTCGACCCGGTCCGTGCCGGAGACGACGACGGCGCGGACGGGCAGCGACGTGCCGGGTTCCGCGCCGTGGGTGTCCACCCCGACCTCGACACCGACCTCGCCCCGCACGGCCAGTTCGACGGGCTCGGGAGTCGAGACCCCGGTCCCCTCGACGTGCACCCGGGCCGAGCCGGTACCCGCGAACGACACCCGAACGATCTGAAGCGGAGCCTCCACCGAGCCGACGAACAGCTCGGTTCCCTCCGCGGCGACAGCACCCATGTCCGGCACTGTGCGGGCTGGTTCACCTACGACACAAGCGGTTGGTGAGAACTTGTCCGGATGAGACCCAGGTCCGGACAGATGGAAACCCCGTAGTGCTGCCAGGTCGGGGGTCCGCCAGCACTACGGGGTCAACCGGTTCATCGTGGCCGGTTCCGGTCGCGTTACACGGCCACGGAAAAAGTTTGTAGGACTTAGCGGGAGACGTGCTGCCGCTGCGCTGCGGCAAGGATCTCTTCCCGCATGGCGGGCGTCTTGGCCTCCGCGAGAGCGCGACTCACCGCCCGGCGGTTGCGGGACTCGACGCGGCGGGCGCGGAGCTTGGCGGCGATGTTCATGAGGTTCGCTTCTCCTTCTTCGTCGTCGCTGGTTGTTTCTCCAGCTACTGACCATTATGCCTCTTGCAACGTTAGAAGTCGCCCGATTATTCGATGAGGTGGGACACATTCCGGCGAACCATCGGTCAACGAGGCAGTGAACCGGACGTGTCCGGGAGGTCGACAGGAGTCGATGCAGGACTATCCGGACGTATAGCAAGATCGCTAGACGTCGGGATAGAGCGGAAGTCAGTCGTCCATGTTGAGCAGGTACCGACCGAAGTGCGGCACCGTGAAGGCGATCCGGCCACGCTCGGCCGAGTAGATGAGGCCCTTCTTGATCAGCGAGTCCCGCGCCGGAGAGAGCGAGGACGGCTTGCGGGCCAGGTGCGAGGCGATGTCCGAGGTTGCCGCGCCCTCGTCGGTCTTGCCCTTGGTCAGTTCGGCCATCGCGCGCAGGTACTCGCGCTCGGCCGGCGTGGCGCGCTCGTAGCGGGAGCCGAAGAAGCCGACCGCGAGCTCGGCCTCGGCCTCCGGCGCCGCGACACCGACGTCCTCGACGGTGATCGGGTCGCTCGGCGCGGCGTCCCAGGCGGCCTTGCCGTAGGCCTGGATGAAGTAGGGGTAGCCGCCGGCCGCGTCGAACAGCGCGTCGAGGGCCTCGTCGGTGATGCTCGCGTCCTCACGGGAGACGGGCGCGATGACCGCGTGGTCCGCGTCGGCCCGGTCCAGGCGGTCGATGCGCACGTAGCGGAAGAGTCGCTCCGAGTAGGACTTCGACGCGGAGAGGACGGCCGGCAGATGCGGCAGGCCGGCGCCGACCACCACGAACGGCGCGCCGGACTGGGACAGCTCGTGGCACGCGGCGCACAACGCGGAGATGTCCTCGGCGGTCACGTCCTGCATCTCGTCGATCAGGAGGGCGACGCCCGTGCCGACGTCCTGCGCCAGCTCGGCGACGTCGGTGAACAGCTCGACGAGGTCGATCTCGATGTCCCCCGAGTCGGCGCGCCCCTGGGTGGGCGGCACGTCGATGCCCGGCTGCCACCGGTCGCGCAGCTTCGAGTCGCTGGGACTGGCCCGCAGCGCGAACGCCTTGAGCACGCCCAACACCTGCTCCACCCGATCCGGCGCACGATGGCGCACGGCGAGATCCCGCACGGCGCGGTGCAAGGCGGCGGACAGCGGTCGCCGCAACCCCGCGTCCGGCCGAGCCTCGATCTTGCCGGCCCCCCACCCACGGCGAACGGCCATCGACCGCAGCTCACCGAGCAGGACGGTCTTGCCGACCCCACGCAGGCCGGTGAGCACGAGACTGCGCTCCGGCCGCCCCCGAGCAACCCGCTCGAGCACGACCTCGAACGCCGCAAGCTCCTTCTCCCGACCAGCGAGCTCGGGAGGACGCTGCCCCGCGCCGGGGGCGAACGGGTTGCGCACCGGGTCCACGATCGCACCGTATCCCCGTATCTAGCGCGAGCCCGATATTGCGCCAGAAACCCCTACGGCGTGTCGCGCCCGGCCAACAATCCACGCGCACCGCACGCCGCACAGCTGCGCCGCCGCGTTGGCACCGCCAGCCGCACAGCCGCACGTCCGCGGTCCGCCCCACGCACGTCCGCATGTCGGCGGTCCGCCCGCCGAGCCCGAATCACCGAAGCCCCATCGCCGCGGCCCACTCCGCCGAGCCGCAAACCGAAGGCCGCGCCACCCCTGAACAGCCCCGCAACTACCCCCGCGCACACGCGCGTGCAGAACGCAAGAAACGTAGCCCCCGCCCTCTCCGGGGGCACCCCTCGTGACCGTCAGTTTATCGGTTGGCACTGACGAACGGGGTGGTCAGCGCTCTGCTGTGGACTACCGGCCGACCTGTGGACAACCCGCTGAAGGTGGACAGCTATGCCGCTTCGAGGATCGCCGTCACGCCCTGTCCGCCGGCCGCGCAGATGGAGATCAGGCCGCGACCCGAGCCCTTCTCCGCGAGCAGCTTCGCCAGCGTCGCCACGATCCGGCCACCCGTCGCGGCGAACGGGTGGCCCGCGGCGAGCGAGGAACCGTTGACGTTCAGCCGCGAGCGGTCGATCGTGCCGACCGGCTCGTCCAGGCCCAGCCGCTCCTTGGCGAAGTCCACGCTCTCCCAGGCCGCCAGCGTGGCCAGCACCTGCGACGCGAACGCCTCGTGCAGCTCGTAGAAGTCGAAGTCCGCCAACGACAGCCCCGCCCGCGCGAGCATGCGCGGCACCGCGTACGCCGGCGCCATCAGCAGACCCTCGCGACCGTGCACGTAGTCCACCGCCGCGGTCTCCGAATGCGTCAGGTACGCGAGCACCGGCAACCGCCGCGCCGCGGCCCACTCCTCCGATGCCAACAACACTGTCGACGCCCCATCGGTGAGCGGCGTCGAGTTGCCAGCCGTCATCGTCCCCTCCGGACCGCCGAACGCCGGCTTGAGTCGAGCCAGCTTGTCGGCCGCCGAGTCGGGGCGCAGGTTCTGGTCGCGGGTCAGCCCCAGATAGGGCGTCAGCAGGTCGCCGAAGAAGCCGCGCTCGTACGCGGCCGCGAGCTTCTGGTGCGACGCCGCGGCGAGCTCGTCCTGCGCCTCCCGCGACACGCCCCACTCGCGCGCGGTGATCGCCGCGTGCTCGCCCATCGACAGGCCTGTCCGAGGCTCGGCGTTGCGCGGGAAGTCCGGCACGATCTGCGTCGGCCGGATCTTCGCCAGCGCGCGCAGCCGGGCGCCGACCGACCGGGCGCGGTTGAGCTCCAAAAAGATCTGCCGCAGGTCCTCGTTCAGCCCGAGCGGCGCGTCGCTGGTCGTGTCGACGCCGCCCGCCACGCCCGACTCGATTTGCCCCAGTGCGATCTTGTCGGCCACCTGGAGCACCGCCTGCAGACCGGTCCCGCACGCCTGCTGCACGTCGTTGGCCGGTGTCTCCGGCGAGAGCCGCGAGCCCAACACGCTCTCCCGCGCCAGGTTGAAGTCACGGCTGTGCTTGAGCACGGCCCCGGCAGCGACCTCGCCGAGCCGCTCGTCCTGCAGGCCGAACCGGCTCACGAGCCCGTCGAGCGCGGCGGTGAACATGTCCTGGTTCGAGGCGGTGGCGTAGCGGCCATTGGATCGCGCGAACGGGATCCGGTTGCCACCGACGATCGCGACCTTGCGCGCCTGCACCATCTGTCACACCTCGTTCTCGACGACGTCTCGGCTGGCCACTCTAATCTACTCGCGAGTAGGCTCGGCGTCGAACGAGGCGCCGACCACGGAAGCGACCACCATGACCGACCGCTACCAGCAGTTTGCCCGCTCCGGTCTCGGCCGGCAGCTCGTCCGCCGGCTGGGCCTGCCCAACCCGACCCCGCTGCGCCGCCACAAGCCCGGCGACCCGGCACTCAACGGCCCCGCACTCGTCGGCGCGGCCGGCGGAGCCCGGCTCACCGACACCGTGCACACCGTGCTCAAGTCGGCCGCGATCGAGGTGCTGACCGAGCCGCTGACCGCTCCCGAGGGCGAGCGCGCGAAGCACGCGGCGCTGGTCTTCGACGCCAGCGGCATCGACCGGCCGGAGCGGCTGCGCGAGCTGTACGAGTTCTTCCAACCGGTGATCCGCACGGTCGGCACGTGCGGCCGGGTGGTGGTGCTCGGCACGCCGCCGGAGTCGGTGGGCGGCCGCGCGGCGATCGCCCAGCGCGCGCTCGAGGGCTTCACCCGATCGGTCGGCAAGGAGCTCAAGCGGGGCGCCACGGTCCAGCTGGTCTACGTCGCGCCCGGGGCCGAGCCGGCGGCCGAGTCGACGCTGCGATTCCTGCTGTCGGCCAGGTCCGCCTACGTCGACGCGCAGGTCATCCGGGTCGGCACGCACGGCACGTCGACCGCGGAGCCCGAGGACTGGGCCAAGCCGCTCGACGGCAAGGTCGCGCTGGTCACCGGCGCCTCGCGAGGCATCGGCGCGTCGATCGCCGACGTGCTGGCCCGCGACGGCGCACAGGTGGTGGCGCTGGACATCCCGGCCCAGGGCGACGAGCTCTCCGGGGTGGCCAACCGGATCCGCGGCACCGCGGTGCAGCTCGACATCACGGCCGCCGACGCACCCGCGCAGCTCGTCCGCCACCTGGGCGAGCGGCACGGCGGGGTCGACGTCGTCGTGCACAACGCCGGGATCACGCGGGACAAGACGCTCGGCAAGATGAAGGAGCCCGCCTGGGACGCCGTGCTCGCGGTGAACCTGGCGAGCCAGCTGGCGATCAACGACGCGCTGCTCGACGAAGGCGTACTGCGGCCGGGCGGCCGGATCGTCGGCGTCTCGTCGATCGCGGGCATCGCCGGCAACGTCGGCCAGACCAACTACGCCACCAGCAAGGCCGGCGTGATCGGCATGGTGCGCACCTACGCCCCGCTGCTCGCCGAACGGGACGTGACGATCAACGCGGTGGCGCCGGGGTTCATCGAGACCAAGATGACCGCGGCGGTCCCGCTGTTCATCCGGGAGGCCGGCCGGCGGATGAACAGCATGTCCCAGGGCGGCCTGCCGGTGGACGTCGCGGAGACGATCGCCTGGTTCGCGAGCCCGGGGTCGGGCGCGGTCAACGGCAACGTCGTGCGGGTGTGCGGCCAGAGTCTGCTGGGGGCCTGACATGGCGATCACCGAGCTGACTCGGTCACCGAGCCTGGCGGCCCTGTACCCGAAGGCCGTGCTGTCCGGGCTGCGGCGCAAGGGCGGCGGCGAGCTGCCGGACACCGCCTACTCGCTCGCCGGCGTGCGGGTCGACGCGACTCACCTGGCGGCGTACAACCGGGTCTGCGGGTTCCGGCTCGGCGACGAGCTGCCGGCCACGTACCCACACCTGCTGACCTTTCCCTTGCAGGTCAAGCTGATGACGGCCGGCGACTTCCCGTTCCCGCTGGCCGGCTCGGTGCACGTGGCGAACCGGATCACGCAGGGCAGGCCGTTGCAATTCGGCGAGGAGCTGGAGCTGCGCACGCGCGTGGCGAACCTGCGGGACCACCCGCGTGGCAAGCAGTTCGACATGATCTCCGAGGCGCTGGCCGGCGGCGACGTCGTGTGGACCGACGTGTCGACGTACCTGCGACGCGGCGGCGGCTCGGGCGCGGTGGAGCCGAAGGAAGACCGGGAACCGCCGGCACCGACGGCGATCTGGCCGGTGCCGGAGGACATCGGGCGGCGGTACGGCGAGGTGTCCGGCGACCGAAACCCGATCCACCTGCACAAGCTGACCGCGAAGATGTTCGGCTACCCGCGGGCGATCGCGCACGGCATGTGGACCAAGGCGCGCTGCCTGGCGGCGTTCGAGGGCCGGCTGCCGGCCGCGTACTCGGTCGACGTCCGGTTCAGGAAGCCGGTGCTGCTGCCCTCGAAGGTCGGCTTCGCGGCCACGCCGGACGGGTCGGGCTGGCGGTTCGAGCTGTTCGGCGCCGGCAACGGAAAGCCGCACCTGGAGGGTTTTGTCGGTCCCCCGGACTAACTTCCGCGGCATGAACCGAACGGACCGGCTGTACGCCATCGTGGAGGACCTCCGGGCCGTCGCGCCGCGGCGGCGGTCCGCCCGGCGACTCGCGGAGCAGTACGAGGTCAGCGTGCGCACGATCGAACGCGACATCGGCGCGCTGCAGCAGGCCGGCGTGCCCATCTACGCCGACCTCGGCCGCCGCGGCGGCTACACGCTGGACCCGGCGATGACGTTGCCGCCGCTGAACTTCACACCGGCCGAGGCGGTCGCGGTGTCGGTCGCCTTACGGGGCGCGGGCGGCTCGCCGTTCGCCCGCGAGGCTCGCAGCGCACTCCGCAAGATCATGGCCGCCATGCCCGCGAGGCAGGCGTCGGCGGCGCACGACCTGGCCGAGCGGGTGCGGTTCCTGGCCAAGCCGGACGACGGCGAGCCGGCGGGAATCCCGCTCGTCATCGAGAACGCGGTGGCGGCCAAGCGGGTGCTGCGCATCGACTACGTCGACAAGCACGGCGTGCCGACCGAGCGCGAGGTGGAGCCGGTGATGTTCCTCGCCGGGGTGCACGGCTGGTACCTGATCGCCTGGTGTCGGCTGCGCGAGCAGCTGCGTGCGTTCCGAATGGACCGCATCGTCACGTTCCACGACACCGGCCGGCCGGCGCCCGCTCGGCCGGCCGAGGTGGTCACGCCCCGCCTGCCGGACTACGTGACGCGGGCCGCCGCACTCGCCTGAGAAACACCGACAGGGGGCTGTCGCCTCACCTCCCGATCCTGGTGTCACCAACGATCACCAACGATCACGGAGGAATCGGGATGACACACGGAACGGTCGGCTGGGTGCAGGTCGACACCGACGACGCCGAGGCGGCGAAGCGGTTCTACGGCGAGCTGTTCGACTGGACGTTCGCCCCGGACCCGAGCGGCGGCAAGTACCACCTGGCCACCCGCGCCGGGGCCGACGGCCCGCACGGCGGGATCCTCGACACCGAGGGCGACTCCCCGAACCGAGCGGTGTTCGTCGCCATCGTCTCGGACGTCGCCGCAGCCGTCGAGCAGGCCGAACGCCTGGGCGGCAAGGTCGTCAACCCACCCACCACCACCCCGACGGGCCTGACCTTCGCGGACCTGCAGGACCCGGCAGGCAACCACTTCGGCGTCTTCAAGCCCCCGGCCTGACACCGGATCGTCGCTCGCCCGCGCGTGCAGAACAAAGCTGTCCACAATCGCCAAGGTTGTCCACAGCAAGCCCACATCCACGCCCTTTGTCAGTCCTCCCCGGTAGACTGACGGTCACGAGGGGTGCCCCCGGAGAGGGTGGGGGCTACGTTTCTTGAGTTCTGCACGCGCGAGCGCGCGCGACCCTCGGGCTAGCGGTCGGGCGTGCGGTCGGGGCTAGCGGGACTGGTCGGCCGGGTGCCAGGTGTTGCCCTCGACTAGGTCGCCGAAGCCCATCCAGGCCAGGTTCATCAGCCTAGAGGCGACGGCCTTGCTGGGCACGTCCGGATGGTCGAGCCACCAGTCCGCGAGCGACTCGGCGGCGCCGACCAGCGCGGCGGCGAGTGCCTCGGTGGCGTTGTCGTCGATGCCCTGCTTCGTCGCCACTCGCACCAGCAGCGTGTCCACCAGGCTGATCGCCCGGTCGCGCATGGCCAACAGTTCGTCGCTGAACGGGCCACCCTGCGAGATCGCCTGGCGGTGCAGGACCTGCCAGCTCTCCCGCTGCTCGCCGACGAAGTCGAAGAACGCGCGCAGTCCGTGCCAGAGCTGCATGTCCGGCGGCAGCTCGGCCCGCACGCCGCGGCTGACGGCCTCCAGCAGGTTCGACATCTCGCGGTGGATGCACGCGGCGAACAGGTCCTCCTTCGAGCCGAGGTACGCGTAGATCATCGGCTTCGAGACGCCCGCGACGTCGGAGATGTCGTCCATCGACGCGTTGTGGTAGCCGCGCTCGGAGAACACCCGGACCGCGGCGTCGAGAATCTGTCGTTCCCGCACCTCGCGGGGTAAGCGCTTGACCCGCCGCCGCTCTTCAACCGTCACCCGGCCAGGGTACCTACCGCAACGTAGTGTTACCGGTGAGTAGATAATGGCCCATGCGATTCAGGCGGAAGGCCCGGGCCGCGGCGATCACCGTGGCGAGCGCGCCGGGCGTCGACATCGACGCGTTCGCCCGCGCGGTCGACCCGCAGCGGCTGGACGAAGCGCAGTTCGTGCAGCTCGTCGACGTGCTCGACATGCTCGGCCGGACCGGCACGGGCATCGAGCTGGCCAAGATGCGCACCGACACCTTCATCTGGTTCGTCTCCCGCGCGTCCGGCGCGCAGCTCGAGCAGCTGATGGCGCACGACCACCTGCGGCACGTGGTGTTCGGCGAGATCTTCCGCCGCATGGGCGAGCACCTCGACCCGGTCCGCGCCGCCGACCTGCACGCGGTCGTGCACTGGCGCTTCACCGGCGGCACCGGCCACGGCGGCTTCGACCGCTTCCAGACGCTGATCGAGTCCGGCGCCTGCACCTCGGGTCGCCACCCGACCGCCGACGCACGCGTCACGCTGACCCTGTCCCCGGTGGACTTCCTCCGCGCGGTCACCGGCTCGGTCAACGTGGCGCTGCTCTTCATGCGCGGCAAGGTGAAGGTCCGCGGCGACATAGCCTTCGCCGCCGGCCTGATCAACTACTTCGACCTCCCCAAGCCTGGCTGACCTCAGGAGAAGTGCGCCTCGAGGACGTCGGCGAGCACGGTCTCCGCCTTCGCCTCCGCACCCGACGGAGGGCCCGTCGTTACGGCCGGTCCGGCCGCGACGACGAGCGTCAGCGTTCCCTCGCCGTCGAGCTCGCTGGTGCTCGACAGGTCGAACCGGAACGAGCTCCGATCGGTCGCGAGGTATCCGGGATGGCCGGCGATGGTGACCGGCTTGCCATCGGACTCGTTGGAGATCCTGCCGTACGACACGGAGAAGGTGAGCTGAACCCGCCGCTGCGGCTCGACGAAGACGCAGCGGGTGCCGGTGTCCGACGTCGCGACCGGCAGCAGCGCGGTGCCGAAGTGAGCGCCGACCGCCCGCACCGACAACGCACACTGGACGTCGGCGTCGTCGAACGCGACGGTCAGGATCTCGGCAGGATCTTCGGGCACCGGAACCTCGACGTAGGGCTCGCAGCGTTTCGGGTCGAGCGCGTCGACGTAGGCGCACGCGCCCGGATAGGGGCTGTCCTGCTCGTCCGGCCGGTACAGCAACGGTCGCTGCGGCGCCGCGTCGGTAGGCGGCGCCTTTTCGAGCACGGCCATCAGCGACTCGGCGAGGTCCTTCGACTCGTCGCAGTCGGGAGTGTGTACCGCGACCTGGTAGTCGCGCGCCGTCGCGTATCGGGACTCGAAGGGTCGTTGACGCCAGTAGACCTGGCAGTCCCCCTCGTCGTAGACCCGCACCTGCGTACCGCCGATGGTCGTCGTCTGCGGCGGCTTCGGCTCGTCGGACGGCGGAAGGTCGTCGGTGAAGGAGATCGACCCCGTGGTTGTCTCGCGGGAATGGTTGCCGCAGCCGGTCAGGCCGTTCTCCACCAGCTTCGTCGTGCCGGCGTCGGCGTCGAGGGCGGCGGCAAGCGCTGTGCAGGCATCCCACACGGGCTTCGCCGATACCGTGTCGGGGTTCGCGAGCACCTTGACGACGCCGGCCGCGATGTTCGTCAGCTTTCCGCAGTCGTTCCCCAGTACCTGCGAGATCTCGAGCGCCGTCGTGAAGCTGATCGGTAGGTAGACGTCGCAGCCGTCTTGCGACACGTAGGCCTTGGCGCCGCCGATGGTCCGTGTCGCAGACGCGATGCGGATCTGGTGGTCGATGCGGATGGCTTGCACCGTGACGTAGTCAGAAGTTCCGGTCAGCTGGCATTCGAACGGCTGCCGCGCGACCGGTCGCGTGCCGCCGGGCATCGCCTTGTCCACCAGCGCGCACAGGTCCAGCTGGCGCACCGCGGCAAGAACGGCGTCTCCGTCGCGGTCCTTCGGCCGCGGCGCGGCCGGCCGGTCCTTCGTGGACTGCTCGGTCGGCGGCGGTGTGTCTGGCGCGGGCGTCGTGCACCCGGCCAGCGCGACCGCGGCGGCACACATGACGACCACGACTGTCCGCATCGTCATGTCTCTGCGCCGAAGTCCTTGATGAACTGTTGGATGTCTGGGTCGCTGTTGAACATGTCGAGCGCGTTCTGAACCGTGCGGTTCAGCTGGTCGATCTCGTTCTTGCCCGCGGTGAGGATTTCGGCCTGCTTGTCCAGGTACGAGTGCGCCAGGTCGCGCCACAAGGTGCCCGTGACCGGCGCCCCGTCGCCGGGCTTCAACAAGTCGCCCGCCGCGTCGGTGAACGCGGTCGACCAGGCCGACGTCATCGCGCTGATCAGGATGATGCCGCCGCCCGCGGTCACGTAGGTGACCGCTGCCGCGGCGATCCCGGCCAGGATGGCCGCACCCCAGTCGATCGAGATGTCGGTCTCCGGCTTCTCGGCGAACTTCTTCTCGAACGCGGCCACCGCCGCGTCCGCCGCCTGCTTGAGGTTGTGCCGGACGCCCTTGATGATCACGGCGTACTTGGGGACGACGGGGTGGAGCTGCTCCGCCAGCAGGTGAACCTGAGCGGCGACGGTCTGGAGGCGAAGCAGGAAGTCGAACGTCAGCTTCGACGCGTCGCCTTCCCAGCCCAACTGCTGGAACTGGTCGACGAGCGACGGGATTCCCTTTCCGCCGATCCACCAGATGTTGTGCAGCGTCGCGGCTCCGGGCGCGAGGGCGTTCGTGGGGCTCTCGACCACCGGGCTGCCGACGGCCGACATGCCGTGGATGAACTGCGAGACGTGGTAGCCCTCGAGGACGGACTCGAACGGCAGCTGCGCGTCGCTGGGCACCGTGCCCGGTTGGTCGGAGGACGTCGGCGCTACGGGGCCGGGCTCCTCCTTTTTGTGACCAGGGCCGCCGAACTCGGTTCCGTAGATGACCGTCCGGTCGTACTCGTGCTCTTCGGGATGCAGCAGGAACTCGAGCCAGGACGCCAGCTCTTCGGCGGAGTGCCGCATGTTCGAGTCCTCGGCGATGCCCGCTTGCGCGAGAACGCCCGTGTCGCGGGGCGTGTCGCCGCGGTCCGGAGGTGCCATGGCTCAGCCCTCCTCGCCGGACGTGCGACCGCCGAGCAGGCCCTCGAACACGAGCGCGTGCCTGTCGTCGAGCCTCGCGTACGTCGCGCGCGACTCGCCGATGACCTGCTGCGCGCGCCCGAACTGGTTCCTGATCGCCACGTGCAGTTTCTGCAGCGTGTCCATCAGCGTGGCGTAGTTGTCGATCAGTGTGCGGCACGAGTCGGCGAACTCCACCGCGCCCCCGGAGGAGATGAGTTCTTCCGGGTTGGCCACCAACGAACGCTTCTTGCTGTCGTCGAGAACGGACTGGTCGAGGCCGCTGATGATCGTGTCGTAGTTCTCTACGAGACCCTTGATCGCTTGTTCGTAGGACTCCAGAGCGCCGAGCCGGACCGTGAACCCACCACTGGGTGTAGACACAAGAACCCCCATGACAACACTTGGTGCCCGTCCCCCGACGGACCGTCACGAGCGTAGCAAGACCGACCGGACACGGCAGGCGAAGCGATGTGGGCCGCCCCGAGGGACGGCCCACATCACGTTCGGTACATGCGTCAGAAGGTGATCGCCATGGCCGGGTCGGCCAGGATGGCGCCCACGTCGGCCAGGAACTGGGAGCCCTGCTGGCCGTCGACCACTCGGTGGTCGAAGCTCAGCGACAGCTGGCAGACCTTGCGCGGCACGATCTGGCCGTCCACGACCCACGGCATGTCCTTGATCGCGCCCAGGGCCAGGATCGCGGACTCGCCGGGGTTGATGATCGGCGTGCCGGTGTCCACACCGAACACGCCGACGTTGGTGATCGTGAACGTGCCGTTCACCATGTCCGCGGGCGGCGTCTTGCCGTCGCGGGCCGTCGCCGTGAGCGCGTCGATCGCCTCCGCCAGCTCGCGCAGCGACATGGCGTCCGCGTCCCGGACCTTCGGCACGATCAGGCCGCGCGGCGTGGCGGCCGCGATGCCCAGGTGCACGAAGTCCTTGTAGACGATCTCCTCGCCGTCCCACCGCGCGTTCACGTCCGGCGTCCGCTTGGCCGCCAGGCACACGGCCTTCGCGGCGAACGTCAGCGGGGTGATCTTCACGCCGCGGAACGCCGGGTGCTCCTTGAGCCGCGCGCGCAGCCGCATCATCGGCGTCACGTCGACGGTCAGGAACTCCGTGACGTGCGGCGCGGTGAACGCCGAGTCGACCATGGCCTGCGCGGTCATCTTGCGCACGCCCTTGACCGGGACTCGCCGCTCCCGCTCGCCGGGCTCCACAGTGGACGGTGCGGCGGCGGGCGCCGGCGTGGCGACCGCCCGTTCGACGTCGTCTCGGGTGATCACGCCGCTGTCCCCGGAACCGGTCAGCGCGCGCAGGTCGACGCCGAGCTCCTTGGCCAGCTTGCGGACCGGCGGCTTCGCCAGCGGCACCAGACCGCGCGGTTCGAGCAGCGCGGCCGGCGTATCCGGCACGACAGGCGTGTCCGGCACAACCGGTGCAGGGGCGACGGGGGTCGGAGCCGCCGGTGCGACTACTGCGGCCACGGACGCCTTGCGGGGCCGGCGTTTCGCGGTCGAGCTCTTGGGACCGTAGCCGACCAGCATCGCGGTCTGGCCGTTCTGCTCCGCCGCCGCCGGTGCGGCAGCGGCGGGCGCGGCAGCCGCAGGTGCAGGTGCCGCCGCCGCGCCACTCGGGTCGACGTCGATCGTCACGATCGGGCTGCCCACGTTGACCGTGTCGCCGGCCTGCGCGTGCAGCTCGGTGACCACACCGGCCCAGGGGCAGGGCAGCTCGACAGCCGCCTTCGCCGTCTCGATCTCGACGATGATCTGGTTGACGGAGACCTCGTCGCCCGGCTTGATGTGCCAGGCCAGGATCTCGGCGTCGACCAGACCCTCGGCCGTGTCGGGCAGGGGGAAGACCTTGAAGTCAGGCATGCCTCACCAGCCCAGCGAGCGGTCGACGGCGTCCAGCACCCGGTCGAGGTCGGGGAGGAAGTCCTCCTCGAGCTTCGACGGCGGGTACGGCGTGTCGAACCCGGTCACCCGCAGCACCGGCGCCTCCAGCGAGTAGAAGCACTCCTGCTGCACCCGCGCGGCGATCTCCGACGAGATCGACGCCTCGCCCGGCGCCTCACTGACGACCACGAGGTGCCCGGTCCGGCGAACGGACTCGAACACCGGCGCGAGGTCCAGCGGCGAGAGCGTGCGCAGGTCGATCACCTCGAGCTCGGTGCCCTCCTCGGCGGCCGCGGCGGCCGACTCGACGCAGGTCTTGACCATCGGGCCGTAGGTGACGAGCGTGGCCGCCGTGCCCGAGCGCAGCACGCGCGATGAGAACAGCGGGTCCGGCGTCGCGTCGACGTCGAGCTCGCCCTTCTCGTAGTAGCGCCGCTTCGGCTCGAAGAACAGCACCGGGTCGTCGCAGCGGATGGCCTGCTGGATCATCCAGTACGCGTCGACCGCGTTGGAGCACGAGACGACCTTGAGGCCGGCGGTGTGCGCGAAGTACGACTCGGGCGACTCGGAGTGGTGCTCGACCGCGCCGATCCCGCCGCCGAACGGCACCCGGATCACCATGGGCAGCTTGATCTTGCCCTGGCTGCGGTAGTGCAGCTTCGACACCTGCGACACGATCTGGTCGAACGCGGGGAAGATGAAGCCGTCGAACTGGATCTCGCACACCGGGCGGAAGCCGCGGATGGCCAGGCCGACCGCGGTGCCGACGATGCCCGACTCCGCGAGCGGCGTGTCCAGCACGCGGTGCTCGCCGAAGTCCTTCTGCAGGCCGTCGGTGATGCGGAAGACGCCGCCGAGCTTGCCGACGTCCTCGCCCATGACGAGGACCTTCGGGTCGGCCTCCATCGCGGCCCGCAGCCCCAGGTTGAGGCTCTTGCCCAACGTCACCGTCCGGGTCGCGGACGCGGCGGCGTCGGTGGTCTGGTTCATGACCGGAGTTGCCATCAGTGCTCCCCTCCCGCGAAGCCGTCGGCGTACTCGAGGAAGGCCTCGCGCTGGGCGGCGACCGCCGGGCTGCCGTCCTCGTAGACCTCGGTGAACATCCGCTCCTTGGGCGGATCGGGCATGTTCACGCAGAACTCGCGCAGCTCCTCGGCGAGTCGGTCGGACTCTGCCTGGACCTCGTCGAAGAAGTCGTGGTCGGCGTGCTCGTGCCGGATCAGGTTCACCCGCACCCGCTCGATGGGGTCCTTGAGCTTCCACGCCTCCAGCTCGTCGGAGAGCCGGTAGCGGGTCGGGTCGTCGGTGGTGGTGTGGGCGTCCATCCGGTAGGTGTACGCCTCGATCAGCACCGGCCCATTGCCGTGGCGGCATTCGTCGAGCGCCCAGCGCGACACCGCGAGCGAGGCGAGCACGTCGTTGCCGTCGACCCGCACGCCGGGGAAGCCGTAGCCGCGGGCGCGCTGGTAGAGCGGCAGGCGGCTCTGGCGCTCGGTGGGCTCGGAGATGGCCCACTGGTTGTTCTGGCAGAAGAAGACGAGCGGCGCGTCGTACACCGACGCCCACACGAAGCCCTCGTGCACGTCGCCCTGGCTGGTCGCGCCGTCGCCGAAGAAGCACATCGTGGCTTCGCCGTCGTCGTCGCCGACCTTGCCCTCGAACCGCTGGCCCATCGCGTAGCCGGCGGCGTTGAGCACCTGGTTGCCGATGACGATCGTGTACAGGTGGAACCCCGTGGCGATCGGGTCCCAGCTGCCGTGGTCGGTGCCGCGGAAGATGCCGAGCAGCTCCGACGGGTGCACGCCGCGGCACCAGGCGACGCCGTGCTCGCGGTAGCTCGGGAAGGCCATGTCGTTCGGCTTGAGGGCCCGGCCGGCGCCGACCTGCGCGGCCTCCTGGCCGAGCAGCGGTACCCAGATGCCGAGTTGTCCCTGGCGTTGGAGGGCGTTCGCCTCCCGGTCGACCCGCCGCGTCAGGACCATGTCGCGGTAGAGGCTACGAAGGTCCTCGGCGGTGACGTCGGCGACGTAGGGGTCCCACTCGGGGTTCTCGATCCGCTCGCCCTCGGGCGTGAGGAGCTGGACCAGCTCCGGACCGCCCTCGCTCGTTGCGCGCAATCCCGCGATCACCTGCTCTGCGGTGGGCTTGGCCGCTGTTGCGGCCGGCCCGACCCCCGGCTCCGGGTGCGTCCACTGTTCTGGGGACGACATTCGTTCTCCTTGGTGTCGGCGCCGGGCGCTCGCTTGTGGCGTCGCTTCCGGCCGCACCGACGGCGGCTACCGGCCCGGGTAATGAGCGGTACGAGCCACTGGCGGCGTTGACGGTTTCGGGCTCCATCCTGGCATGCGTTACCTCGATACGGTGAGGTCCGAACGTCGGTCCGTGCCCATCGGTGACGCGCTGAGCTGCGAAAACGATAGGACAACCGACATTAGGGCGTCAGCGCGAGGCATTCGGGTGAAGTGGGACCTCCTCCTGAACGCGGCAGCTCAGGGCGTCTGGCGCGGACCGGTGCCGCTGCGGGGTCGGCGGATCCCGCGGGCCGTCGCGACGCCATTCCCTTACATGCCAGTGATGTGCGTCACAAGCATCCTAACCAGTTCGACTCGATCGCTCGTCCGGTTCGCCTACAGTGCCGCCATGGTCGACGACAGCTGGAAGGACGCTCGCGTCCGCCAGGCGGAAGAGGCGTTGGCCCATGCCGTGCGCACCGCCGACGAGATCATCGCCGAGGCACAGCGGGCCGTCGCCCCGCCCGCTTCGCCGGAGCCCCCGGCTTCGCCGGAGGACGGGCCTCGTCCGATCCTGCGCGACGCCTGGTGACCGCCTGGCTCATGTCGGTCGTGGCAATATCGAGCGGGTGACTAACCGGGTTGACAACGCAGTGGTCCGCAGCACCGTCGAGCGCGTGTGGGACGACGCCGTCCTGACCAGCCTCGCGGAGTTCGTCTCGATTCCCGCGCTCTCGCCGATCTTCGACGCGAACTGGGCGGCGTCCGGACACCTCGACGCGGCTGTCGAGCACGTCCGCCGCTGGCTGGTGGGGCGGGGCATCGAGGGCGCGACCGCGGAGGTTCTGCGGCTGCCCGGGAAGAGCCCGGTGCTGCTGTTCGAGGTCCCGCCGACGGGCGAGGTGCGGGCCGACGCGGACACCGTGCTGCTGTACGGCCACCTCGACAAGCAGCCGCCGGTCGGCGGTTGGAGCGAGGGGCTCGGGCCGTGGACCCCGGTCCTGCGCGACGGCCGGCTATACGGTCGCGGCGCGGCCGACGACGGCTACTCGGGCTACGCGGCGGCGGCGGCGATCGAGGCGCTGCGCGAAGCCGGTGGCTCGCACGCCCGGTGCGTCCTGTTGCTGGAGACGTCCGAGGAGTCGGGCAGCCCCGACCTGGCGGCATACCTGGAGCGGTATGCGGACAAGCTAGGTGCGGTGTCGCTGGTGGTGTGCCTGGACTCCGGCGGGCAGGACTACGACCGGCTGTGGCTGACGACGTCGCTGCGCGGGCTGGTGTCGACGACGGTCACGGTGAAGGTGCTGGCATCCGGGCAGCATTCCGGGAGTGCGTCGGGCATCGTGCCGAGCTCGTTCCGGATCATGCGCCAGCTGCTGGACCGGTTGGAGGACTCGGCGACCGGCGAGGTACTGCTGGCGGAGATGCACGGGGAGGTCCCGCCCGAGCGGCTGGCGGAGATCAAGTCCATGGCCGAGCTGGCTCCGGGCGCGGCGGCGCAGGCGTTTCCGCTGTTGGAGGGCATGAGCGCGGCGTCCGACGACGACGTCGAGCTGATGCTGAACAACTCGTGGCGCCCGACGCTGTCGGTGATCGGCGGGGCCGGCTTCCCGCCGCCGGAGGAGGCCGGGAACGTGCTGCGCACGGAGACGACGTTCACGCTGAGCTTCCGGCTGCCGCCGACCGCCTCGCCGCCGGCGGCGCTGGCCGCGCTGGAGAAGGCGCTGACGACGGACGTGCCGTACGGCGCGCACGTCACACTGTCCCGCACGGAGGAGGGCCCGGGCTGGAACGCGCCGCCGCTGGCCCCGTGGCTGCAGTCCACATTGGACTCCCTGAGCGAGACGGTGTTCGGCGGCAACCCCTGGCTGACGATCCGCCTGGGCGGCTCGATCCCGTTCATGGGCAGCCGTAGCCTGGCCGACATGTACCCGGAGGCCCAGTTCGTGGTGACGGGCGCCCTCTCGTCGGACAGCAACCCCCACGTCCCTGACGAGTGGCTCAACATCCCACACGCCAAGCGCATCACGGAGTCGGTGGCCCACATCCTCGCCGCACACGCCGCCCGCCCCTGACCTGTCCACAGGCCGGCCGGTTGTCCACAGCAGAGCGCTGACCACCCCGTTCGTCAGTGCCACCCGATAAACTGACGGTCACGAGGGGTGCCCCCGGAGAGGGTCAGGGGGTCGGCAAAGTCGTTGTTGTGGTCAGGTGGGGATTCCGAGCAGGGTGAGGGGTCGGGTGGGGTTGCGGCTCATGTGGCGTAGGCCTTTGGCGATGTTGTGCCATCCG